>JBEKEH010000122.1:0-9743 GCA_050013935.1 Gaiellaceae bacterium
CGGCGCGAGCCGCTCTCACCGAGACGTCGTCAGGAAGGATCGGCGTCCGCGGGCTTCTCGGGCTCCGCCGGCGGCGCCGGCGGCGCCGGCGGCGCCGGCGGGGCCGCGGGCGCGCCGGCCGTCGCCACCTTCGGCAGCGACTCGCCGCTGGCCTGGAACGCGAACCCGGCACCCACGGCGACGATCGCACCGAGCACGATGCCGACCCAGCTCGCCCAACCGCGATAGCTCTCCGTCAAGGTCTTGAGCAGCGCGAAGAGGAAGACCAGGCCGCCGAGCGCGAGCGTGACGAGCCCTGCGGGCAGGTTGCCCGGCAACGCGACGCCGAACGCTCGGGCGCCGGCCCAGCCGAGCATCACGATCACGAGCAGACCGAGCACGACACCCCAGAACCCGTGCCATCCGTTCGCCGTCGCCGAGACCGGCCCGATCGACACCTTCTGCCAGGGCAGGAACGTGTCGATGAAGAGCAACACGCCGCCGCCGAGGATCAGCTTCTGACCTTTCGAGAGCCCCATCAACTTGTCCATCAGCATCCTTTCGAGTGACCCCGTGGTTCATTCCGTGACACGCGAACCGGCACCTGCGACGCCGCTGCCCCATCTTCGTACGCCGACCGGCTGGTATCGAGGTCAGCTCGGCCAGCTGTGGCTGCCCGGACGCAGATCGTACTTGCCGCCGTCGCGGCAATCCGCCGACCAGTACGCGGGCGTCTGCGTCCGCCGCACAGGGTACATCTGCGTCGCGTAGAACGAGGCGATCGCCTGCGACTCCGCGACGGTCGCGCCGAGCTTGTTCGCGACGTACCAGATCGACTGCATCCCGTAGCACTCGACCTGCGCCTCGTTCGTGTACCCGAGCAGGTGGTACGACTCGTGCGAGACGGTCGCGAGTGCCAGCGCCGCGCCCGCCACCTTGTTCAGACAATCCGAGTCCTGACACGCGCGCGGGTCGTAGCTCGTCGGCGAGGCGTGGAACGCGGCAAGGTCGTCGCACACCTGCGGCAGCAGGAGGAAGTAGCCCGCCGGGTGCAAGGGCGGGCCGACGAAGGGCGTGATGCCGACGATCCCCTTTTCGGAGGGGATGCCGAGCGGGCCGCAGCGAGCCTCGGGACGGAGATGCGTGAGCCTGGCCGCGACCTGCTGCGCGATCTGCTCCTCGTACGTCGGCGCGCGGTCCAGCAGCGCGGCGTCGCCGGGCCGCACAGGGCGTATCTGCGCGTGCGCGCCCGCGGCGAGCACGCCCGCGAGCGCAAGAGCGACGGGTAGCAGGCGAAGACGCACCGCTCAAGCATCGGCAAATGCGTCCGGATCCGTGATAGGCGTCCGGCAGGCGAAGCGCTCGCAGGCGTAGACCGCCGGCCGACCGTCGACCAGGGTCTTGCCCTCGAGTAGCGGCACGTCCCCGGCCGGGCCGAACGCGACGACCGCGTTCGGGTCGAAGCCGCGCAGCGCCGCGCGCGCGACCTCGCTCTCCGGGCCGCCGAGAATCGCCAGCTCACGGGGCGGCGAGAGGTGGAGGTCGAGCGCGCAGAGCGCCCAGCCGAAAGCGGTCGGCGCCCGTGCGGCGGCGTCGCGCACGAGGCGCAGGACGCCGACGGCGCGCCGCTCGAGCTCGTCGTCGCCCCAGATCCGCGCCAGCCGGAGCAGGACGAACGCGAGCATCGAGTTTCCCGACGGCGTCGGGTTGTCGTCGAGGTCCTTCTGGCGGGCGACGAGCGCCTCCCCGTCCGCCGGCGTGAGGAAGAAGCCGCCGCGCTCGTCGTCGGCGAACAGCTCCACGGCAAGCAGCGCCAGCCGCCGCGCCTCCTCGAGCCAGCGCCGCTCGCCGGTGGCGACGTGGAGCTCGTAGAGCCCGTGCGCAGCGTTCGCGTAGTCCTCGAGGTAGCCGGTCCCCTTCGCGACGCCCTCGCGCCAGGTGCGGTGGAGCCGCGGCCCGTCCGAGAGCGGTCCGAGGAGGAACTCGGCCAGCCCGCGTGCCGCGTCCAGCCAGTCGGCGCGGTCGAGCCTCCGCCCCGCCTCGGCGAGCGCCGCCAGCATCAGCCCGTTCCACGCCGTAATCGCCTTGTCGTCGCGGAGTGGCTTCGGCCGCTGCTCCCGCACGGCGAACAGCCGTGCGCGCTCCTCGTCCGTGAGCGACCCGCGCAGGATGAAGCGGCCGTGCTCGAACGGCTGCAGCAGGTCGTCCCGGCCGGGCCCGATCGCCTGGGCGAGCTCGGCGGGCGTCCACGTGAACGTCAGCCCCTCGACGCCGTCGGTGTCCGCATCCTGTGCCGACGCGAAGCCGCCGCCGCCGAGGCGCAGCTCGCGCAGGAGGTACTCGACCGTCTCCTCGACGACGCGCCGGTAGCGCTCGTGGCGAGTGACGAGCCACCCGTGCAGATACGCCGGGACGAGCAGCGCGTTGTCGTAGAGCATCTTCTCGAAGTGCGGCACGAGCCACTGCTCGTCGACCGAGTAGCGGTGGAAGCCGCCGCCGACGAGGTCGTACATCCCGCCGGCGCACATGCCGTCGAGCGTCGCCGTCGCCGGCTCCGGCGACCGCGTGCGCAGCAGGAACTCGAGCGCCGACGCGGGCGGGAACTTCGGCGCGTGGCCGAAGCCGCCCCAGCGCGGGTCGAGCTGGCCCCGCAGAGCCGACGCCGCCTCGGCGAGCAGCGCCGCCGTGAGCGGCTCCCGCGACGGCGCCGCCCGTGCGCTGCGCTGCAGCGCCTCCACGAGCACGCCCGCCTGCTGCGCGACGTCCTCCCGCCGCTCGCGGTACGCCTCCGCGATCGCGACGAGCACCTGCCGGAAGGACGGCAGCCCGTGCCGCGGCTCGGGCGGGTAGTACGTCCCGCCGAAGAAGGGCTCGCCGTCCGGCGTGAGGAAGACGGTCATCGGCCAGCCGCCCTGACCGCTGAGCGCGACGACGGCGTCCATGTAGACCGCGTCGACGTCGGGGCGCTCCTCGCGGTCGACCTTCACGCTCACGAACCGCTCGTTCATCAGCTGCGCGGTCGCCTCGTCCTCGAACGATTCGCGCTCCATCACGTGGCACCAGTGGCAGGCCGCGTAGCCGACGGAGAGCAGAACGGGCTTGTCTTCGGCGCGGGCACGCGCGAACGCCTCCTCACCCCACGGATACCAGTCGACCGGGTTCCCCGCGTGCTGCAGGAGATAGGGGCTCGTTTCGTGGGCGAGGCGGTTCACAGAGCCGACGCTACCCGCTAGGTTCGGGGTATGCGCTCCTACGAGGACATGGAGGTCGGCGCCGTCTACCGCAGCCGCTTCGGGCGCACCGTGCTCGAGGCGGACAACGTCTGGTTCACCCTGCTGACGCTGAACACGAACCCGATCCACTTCGATGCGGCGTACGCGGCTGCGACGGAGTGGAAGCAGCCGCTCGTCGACTCGACCTTCACGCTCGCGCTCGTGACGGGGCTCTCCGTCACGGACGTCTCGGAGCGCGGCGTCAACCTCGGCTGGCGGGAGGTGCGGCTGCCCGCGCCGGTGTTCGCGGGCGACACGATCCGCGCCGAGACGGAGGTGCTCGAGAAGCGCGAGTCGCGCTCGCGACCGGGGCAGGGGATCGTCACGGTGCGAACGCGCGGCCTGAACCAGCGCGACGAGGTCGTGATCGAGTTCGAGCGCACGATCATGGTTCCCCTGGGCGATGCGGCTCGAGACTGAGCGGCTCATGCTGCGGATGCCGCGGCTCGAGGACGCCGACGCGCTCCTCGACACCTACGGCGACCCGGAGGTGATGCGCTACATCGCGAGCGGGGATCCGTGGACGCGCGAACGGGCGCTGACGGCACTCGAACGCTGGCTGCGCTACTGGGACGACGACGGCTTCGGCCTGTTCGTGATCGAGGACTCGGACGGACGCCTGCTCGGCGACTGCGGCCTGCTGCCGTGGGACCGGCGTACGTGGAGCACGGGAAGCCGCAAGGCGCTCGGCGAGAACGCGGAGATCGAGGTCGGGTGGACGCTCGCCCGCGCGCACTGGGGCTGCGGCTACGCCACCGAGGCGGGGCGCGCGGTCGTCGGCTGGGCGTTCGGCGAGCTCGGCCTGCCGCGGCTGATCTCGCTCATCGAGAGCGGCAACCACCGGTCGGTACGGGTCGCCGAGAAGCTGGGCGAGCGCTACGAGCGCGACGTCGTCGCCGCCGGCGGCCAGACAGCGATGCTCTACGCGGTGGAACGATGACGCGGCTCGAGACTGAGCGGCTCGTGCTGCGGCTGCCGCGGCTCGAGGACGTCGACGACTTGCTCGAGTTCGTCGGCGACGACGAGGTGATGCAGTGGATCGGCGGCGAGGCCGGCGACCGCGCGGCGGCGGTCGAGAGCGTCGAGCGCTCGATCGGCCGGTGGGAGCTGAACCGCGTGGGCCCGTTCGCCGTCCTGCTCGACGGGCACGTGATCGGCCGCGTCGGCCTGCTCGTCTGGGACACGCGAACGTGGGAGACGTCGTCGTACGAGGAGGCCGGCGAGCACGCGCAGACCGAGCTCGGCTGGGCGCTGACGCGCCGGCACTGGGGGCACGGCTACGCGACCGAGGCCGCGCGGGCGGTGCGCGACTGGGCGTACGCTGAGTGCGACGTCGAGCGCCTGATCTCGCTGATCGCGCCGGACAACGTCCGATCGATACGCGTCGCGGAGAAGCTCGGCGCGCGTCCCGAGCAGACGATCGAGACCCCGCACGGCCCGGCGGACGTCTGGGTTCATCCACGATGAGCTTCGAGCCGCTGAACGGGATCCGCGTCGTCGACGTCACCTCGTCGCTCGCCGGCCCGACGTGCACGCAGCTGCTCGCCTCGCTCGGCGCGGATGTCGTGAAGGTGGAGCCGCTCGGCGGCGACCACGCGCGCGCGTGGGGGCCGCCGTTCGTCCACGGCGAGGGCGCGATGTTCCTCGCTTCGAACTCCGGCAAGCGCTCGCTCACGCTCGACCTCTCCGCTCCGCGCGGGCTCGAGGCGCTGCTCCGGCTCGCCGATCGCTCGGACGTGCTCGTGCAGAGCCTCCGGCCGGGCGCCGCCGAGCAGCACGGCTTCGGCGCGGACGCCGTGCGCGCCAGGAACCCGCGGCTCGTCTACTGCTCGATCGGCGCCTTCGGCGCGAACGGGCCCCTGCGCGACCAGCCGGGCTACGACCCGCTGCTCCAGGCGGCGTCGGGGATCATGAGCGTCACCGGCGTGGACGAGATGCCGCCCGTTCGCGTCGGCGTCTCACTGATCGACTTCGGCACCGGCGTCTGGGCGGCGCTCGGCGTGCTCGCCGCCCTGCACGAGCGCGACACGAGCAGCGGCACCGGACGGACGATCGACGTCTCGCTCTACGAGACTGCGCTCTCGTTGCTCTCGTACCAACTCATCGGCTATCTCGGCACGGGCGAGGTCCCCGGCCGCGAGGGCAGCGCGTTCGCGCAGATCGCTCCGTACCAGGTCTTCGCAACGCGGGACGGCGAGCTGATGATCGTCGCCGGCAACGACAAGCTGTTCCGCACGCTCTGCCTCGTGCTCGGGCTCGACGAGCTCGCGGCCGACGAGCGCTTCCTGACGAATCCCGAGCGCGTGCGCCGGCGCGGAGAGCTGGTTGCGCTGCTCGAGCCGCCGATCCGCGAGCGCGGCACGGACGAGCTGCTCGCCACGCTGATCGAGGCCGGGATCCCGGCGTCGCCGGTGCGCAACGTCGGCGAGGCGGCCGAGCACGAGCAGACGCGGGCGCTCGGGATGCTCCAGGCGCTCGGGCATTTCACCGCCGTCGCGCAGCCGCTCTCCGTCGACGGGGAGCGCGTCCACCAGCGGACACCACCGCCGCCGGTCGGCGCCCACACGGCCGAGATTCTGCGCGACCTCGGCTACGCGGACGGCGAGATCGCCGCGCTCGGCGCCGAGGGCGTCGTTCGGCTCGGCTGACGGAACCAGAGCAGCCACACGGCGAGCGACGCCGCGAGCACGACGAGCCAGAGCCAGTTCGCACCGGGCTCGAGCACGCTCGGGAGCGCGTACGAGCTCCAGCCGCGCTCCGCGACCTGCTCGAGCCAGGCGTCGTTCGCCATGTTCCCGACGCCGTACGCGAGCATCAGCGCGAGCAGGAACGCGCGCGCTCGTTCCGTCCACCGGGGCTCCCCTGTCAGGAGCCGCGAGAGGAGCAGCGCCGTGACGGCGAGCAGCATGCCCTGCAGCCCGTGGTGAACGCCGTGGTGGACGGCGGCGTGCGGCGCGTTGTGAAAGCTGACGGCCTTCCCCGTCTGGAAGAGCCGTCCCAGTACCGGCACACCGTCGAGGTAGAAGCCCAGCTCGGCCGCGATCCACGGCGACGCGAGCAGGACGAGCACCGTTGCGACCCCGATCCGGACACGGTCGCCGCGCGCGCGGCGGGGCGACGGCGGCCCGCCGGCGAGCAGGGCGAGGGCGAGCGCCAGCGCGACGCCCAGAGCCGGGACGGCGTTGATCCACCTCGCATCGAGGTCCGACTGTCTCACCACTCCCGGCACCGCGAAGACGGCGCACAGGCCCGCCGCGGCAACGGCGAGAGCGCGGGCCGAACGCGGAAGCCGCCCGGCGACGACGGCGAGCACCGCGAGCGCGATCAGCGCGTCGGGGAAGTTCAGCTCGACGGCGGCTCGGCTGAGCCCGCCGCGGAGCCCGCTGCCGCTGACGTTGTAGAGCTCGGATGCGGGCAGCCGCGCATACGTCACGAGCACGGCGGCGAGCGACGCAGCGACAAGCACCCCCACGGCGGCGATCTCCCTCGGCACGCGCACGTCCTGAGGGTGGCACGTCAGCCGCGCTGTGGAAAGGGGCCGGCCCGGTAGACGTACCCTTCGAGGCGCCGGCCGAGCACGCCCTCCAGCCATTGCGACGTCGCAACCAGCGCGTCGAGGTCGACGCCCGTCTCGACGCCCTCGCCCTCGAGCAGGTAGACGAGGTCCTCGGTGGCGACGTTGCCTGTGGCCCGCGGGGCGTACGGACAGCCGCCGAGACCGCCGACCGAGGCGTCGAGCAGCCTCGCGCCGGCGTCGAGCGCGGCGATGCAGTTCGCGTAGCCCGTGTTGCGCGTGTTGTGTGCGTGGAAGCCCTCGGCACGGGTTCGCTCGACGAGCGCCCGCACGGCCGACGGGGTGGCGACGCCGATCGTGTCCGCGAGCACGACCTCGGCCTGGCCCGCGAATCGCGCGGCCAACTCGGCGACCCGGCCCGGATCCACGTGCCCCTCGAACGGACAGCCGAAGCAGACCGAGATCGTCACGGTCGCGGGGACGTCGGCCGCGGCCACGATCGCGTCGGCCCGCGCAGCCGCCTCCTCGAGCGAGACGTTCCCGTTTGCCCGGTTGAAGCGCTCCGTCGCACCGAAGGTGACGTTCACGCGGTCGAGGCCGGTCGCGGCGAAGCGTTCCCAGCCCCGCTCGTTCAGCACGAGCCCGACCAGCTCGACGCCAGGCCTGCGCTCGATCCGCGCGACGACCTCCTCCGCGCCGGCCATCTGCGGGACACGCTCGTCCCGCACGAAGCTCACCGCCTCCACCCGCGGCAGGCCGGCGCCGGCCAGCCGGCTCACGAGCTCGGCGCGCACGTCCGGCGCGAGCGTCTCCGGCTCGTTCTGGAGGCCGTCCCGCGGCCCGACGTCACAGAGGGTTACCCACACCGGCAGAGCGTAGTTGCCCCGGATGTGACGCGATGCGGACGATCGTAGGGTGGCACCGTGCATCCTTCCGCCTCGTTCAGCGCCGTCATGCGCGTGCGTATCGAGAACCATCCGGGCGCCTTTGCCCGTCTGGCTGCCGCGATCGGCGAAGCGGGCGGGCTGCTCGGGGCGATCGACCTCGTTCGCGTAGAGAAGGAGACGAAGGTCCGCGACGTCAATGTGCTCGCGGACGACGAGGCGCACCTGCACAGGATCGTCGACGCGGTACGCGTGGTCAAAGGTGTCGAGGTCGTCAACGTCTCCGACCGCACGTTCCTGCTGCACCTCGGCGGCAAGATCGAGGTGCGGCCGCGCGTCCCGCTGAAGACCCGCGACGACCTCTCGATGGCCTACACGCCCGGCGTCGCGCGGATTTCCCGCGCCATCGCGGACGACCCCGAGAAGGTCTGGAACCTGACGATCAAGCGCAACACGGTCGCCGTCGTCACCGACGGGACGGCGGTGCTCGGGCTCGGCGACATCGGCCCGGCCGGCGCGATGCCCGTGATGGAGGGCAAGGCGGTCCTCTTCAAGGAGTTCGCAGGGGTCGACGCCTTCCCGATCTGCCTCGACACGAAGGACACCGACGAGATCGTCCGTACGGTGCAGGTGATCGCGCCCGTTTTCGGCGGCATCAACCTCGAGGACATCGCCGCACCGCGGTGCTTCGAGATCGAGCGCCGCCTGCGCGAGTCGCTCGACATCCCCGTCTTCCACGACGACCAGCACGGCACGGCGATCGTCGTGTTCGCGTCGCTGCTCAACGCGCTGCGGGTCGTGGGCAAGCGCATCGAAGACGTTCGCATCGTCACCACGGGCTGCGGTGCCGCCGGGATGGCCGTGACGCGGATCCTCCAGCGCGCCGGCGCCACGTGGATCGTCGGCTGCGACGAGGGCGGCGCCCTCTATCGCGGGCGGCCCGGCCTCAACCCGGCGAAGCAGGAATACGCCGAGACGACGAACCCGGACAACCTCCAGGGCACGGCGGACGAACTGCTCGCCGGAGCGGACGTCTTCATCGGGCTGTCCGTCCCGGGCGCGATCTCGGTCGAAGGCGTGCGGAAGATGGCCGACCGCGCAATCGTCTTCGCAATGGCCAACCCGAACCCGGAGGTCGACCCGGAAGCGATCGAGGGGCTCGCCGAGGTGATCGCGACCGGCCGTTCCGACTACCCGAACCAGATCAACAACGTCCTCGCGTTTCCCGGCGTCTTCCGCGGCGCGCTCGACGTGCGCGCCCGCACGATCGACGGCGGCATGGAGCTCGCGGCGGCGCGGGCGATCGCGGCGACAATCGCCGACGACGAGCTCTCGGCCGATTACATCGTGCCAAGCGTCTTCAACCGTGCGGTCGCGCCGGCGGTCGCCGCAGCCGTAGCGGCCGCCGCCGAGCAGAGCGGCGTCGCGCGCCGCTCCCGCAGCGCGGCGCACACTTCACCGGCGGCACTTCCGTAGTTCCCCGCAGTCGGCTTCCGCGCCGCGTCCGATGTCGGCGGGCCGCCCCCAAAGGAGCATCCGTCCATGGTCTCCGTCACCCACACGCAGCAGCTCCTCCCGGTTCCCTTCGACTCTGCGCGGGTCGCCGACGCGATGAGCCCCGGCGTGATCAGCTGCCCGCCCGAGACGCCGTTGCGCGTCGTGGCACGCATGATGGCGACGTTCAGCGTCCATTCGGTGTTCGTCTTCGAGCACCGCGACGAGGACGACGAGGACATCCAGCTCTGGGGTGTCGTCTCGGATCTCGACCTCGTCGCGGCGGGCCGGGCCAACGTCGACGAGCGCACCGCAGGCAGCAGCGCCGTCACGCCGCTGGTGACCGTTCCGACCGACGCGCCGCTCGCGGATGCGGCGCAGCTGATGGCGGAGCACGGGATCGCGCACCTCGCCGTGGTCGACCCGGCGTCGAAGCGGCCGGTCGGCGTCATCTCGACGCTCGACATCGCCCGCTCGATCGCTGCCGGGACGGGGACGCGCGAGACGCAGGCTTCCGCCTGAGCCGCCGGAAGTGCTGCGCACTTCCGGCGGGGAGAGGTTCGGCTTCGCGGAGCGGCCGCGGGCACAGCCCGCGGCCTT
>JBEKEH010000123.1:0-9743 GCA_050013935.1 Gaiellaceae bacterium
GTTAGAGCGGCTGCGCCTGCTCTAACCTCCGGCCCTTGCGCCCGCGCAGGTCGCTAGCGAAAACCAATCCTGTTTGGGGGCCAGTAGACGAAGAAGACCTCGCCGATGATGTTCTTCCGCGGCACCGAGCCCCAGAAGCGGGAGTCGCACGACGCCGAGCGGTTGTCGCCCATGAAGAAGTACTCGCCCTTGGGCACGTGCCAGGTCTTGTTCCGGTTCGAGTCGCCGATCCGGCGCGACGGCTGGATGTAGGGCTCGTTCAGCTTCTTCCCGTTGATCCAGATGAAGCCCAGGTCGTCCTCGTGGACGGTGTCTCCCGGCAGCCCGATCAGCCGCTTGACGAAGGTGCCACCCGCGCCGCAGCGCACCTTGGCCAGCGGCGGCGTCGTGAAGACGATGATCTGGCCGCGCTTCGGGTTCTCGAAGTGGTAGATGAAGCGGTTGGCGAGCACGCGGTCGCCGAACGTGGCCTCGCAGCCCGAGGCCGGCTTCGCGCAGTGCAGCGTTGGCTCCATCGACGAGGACGGGATCCGGTACGGGTTGACGACCCACTGCTTGAGCGCGAGCACGATCACGATCGCGCCGGCGATCGTCAGGACCCAGTCGAGGACGACGCGCACCCGGTGCGGCAGGCCCGGGAAGATGCGACCGAGCGGGTCGCTCACCGGATTCGCTCCCGGCGCCAGGCCTCGATGCGCGCGTGGTCGCCCGAGAGCAGCACCTCGGGCACCGTCCAGCCGCGGAACGCCGGCGGCCGCGTGTAGTGCGGGTACTCGAGCCCGCCGCCGAGCTCCTCGGAGAAGCTCTCCAGCTCGCCGGAGCCCTCGGCGAGCGCCCCGGGCAGCCGCCGCGCGACGGCGTCGAGCACCACCATCGCCGGCAGGTCGCCGTTCGAGAGGACGTAGGGGCCGATCGAGATCGCGTCGCTGCAGAGGTGCCGGACGACGCGCTCGTCGAATCCCTCGAAGCGCGCCGAGAGGAGAGTCAGCTCCTCCTCGTGCGCGAGCTCCTCGACCACCGCCTGCGTCAGCGTGCGCCCCTGCGGCGTCAGCGCCACCACTCGCCCACGGCCTCTAGGATCACCGCCGTATGCCGCGTCGAGCGCTGCCGCCACGACGTCGACGCGCAGCACCATGCCGGGCCCGCCGCCGTAGGGCTCGTCGTCGACCTGGCCGCCGCGCAGCGGCGTCGTGTCGCGATAGCTGAACAGACGCAGCTCCAGCTCGCCGCCGAGCACGCCGGCGAGGGGCTGCTGCTCGGTCAGCCAGGCGAAGGCATGCGGGACGAGGGTGAAGATGTCGATGCGCATTTACTCGGGCCCGGCGAAGCCTACGGAGACAACGATTCGCCCGCCCTCGAGATCGACCTGCCGCACGCAGGCCTCCACGAGCGGCAACAACAGGCCCGAGTCGAGCTCGAGCACGTCGTTCGCAGGGTAGTTGACCACGTCGCCGACGTGGCCCAGGAACCGCCCGCCCTCCTCCTCGACCGCGAGCCCGACGAGCTGGAACGCGTAGTACTCGTCCTCCCCGAGCGGCGGCAGCGAGTCGCGGGGGACGGCGAGCGTCGCACCGCGCTCGACGCGCCGGTCGAGCCGGATCACCGGCCGGGCCTGCGAGCCGCGCTTCGACGCCGCGATCTTCGCAGGCGCGCCGTCCACGTAGAGCGTCGCACCGGTTGCGAAGGTCTCGGCGCGCTCGCTCGCCCCGTCGACGAAGAAGGAGCCGTCCAGCCCGTGCGGGCGGCCGACGACGCCGACCGGGACGAGATCAGGCTCCGACGGCATGCGCCTCGAGGAAGGCCGTCGCCTCGGCACGGCTCAGAGGCGGCCCGCTCGAGGGGAAGTCGTTCGGGGCCGGCTCGAACGCCGTCCGGCGCTGCCCCAGCGCCGGGCCGAGCAGAGCCCAGTACGCGCCCGGCTCCTCGCCCGGCGCCAGCACGCGGTCGGCGTTGCCGCGGAGCCAGTGCACACGGTCGCCGAGCCCGCGCAGGCGCGAAAGGGTCGCCGACGGGAACGGGCCGGCTGCGACGTCGCCGCCGATGACGATCGCCGCGTCGTCCGGAACCTCTGCGAGCACCGCGTCGAGCGCGGGCAGGTTGCCGTGGACGTCGTAGAGGGCCGCGACCCGCATGGGCGGGCTACCCCACGATCTCGAGCTGGAGCCTGCGCCCTGCGTTGGGGCCGCCCGCGCGGACGAGCGTGCGCAGCGCGCGCGCGAGCCGGCCCTGCCTGCCGATCACCTTGCCGACGTCGCCCTCGGCGACGTGGAGGCGGAGGACGAGCGAGCCGTCCTCCCCCTCGACCTGCTCGACGCGCACGGCGTCCGGCTCGTCCACGAGCCGGCGTGCGAGCTCGGCGAGCAACTCGGCCATCGTTACGAGATGCCCTTGATCTTCAGGAGCTTCGCCACGGGCGCCGTCGGCTGCGCGCCGTTCGCGAGCCAGCCGCGCACCTTCTCCTCGTCGAGCTCGATCAGCGACGGCTCGTGCTGGGGGTTGTAGCGGCCGAGGATCTCGATGAACTTGCCGTCGCGCGGGGAGCGCGAGTCGGCGGCGACGACGCGGTAGATCGGGTTCTTCTTCGAGCCGACCCGCGTCAGCCTCAACTTGACTGCCATTGCCTCACCTTCTCCTTCATGGGGGAACCCATGGTTCCCCCATGAGCCCCCTCCTTCGGGCTTGGAGCAAGCTGCCGCTCGCGCTGCGCCGGGCCAAGCCCGGCTTCGCGCCACCAGCATCCTGCCTTGTCCATTATCTGCGAGCCTTTCGTTGCTTTCGTTTACTGGAGGACTTGCGTGTCGCGCTGGGGCGCGGCTTGCCCGGGGCCGCCGCGCCGGGAGCCTGCATCCCCGGGAACGCTGGCATCTTGCCCGATCCCATCGCCTTCATCATCTTCGCCATCTGGCGGCGGGCCTCGATCAGCTGGTTCACCTGCGTGACCGTCGTGCCGCTGCCGGCGGCGATCCGCTTGCGCCGCGAGCCGTCGATCACATGCGGCACGCGCCGCTCGTGCGGCGTCATCGAGAGGATGATCGCTTCGACTCGGGCGAGCTCCTTCTCGTTCACCTGGTCGAGCCCCTCGAGCTGCTTGCCCATCCCCGGGATCAGCTTCAGCACGCCCTGGAGCGGGCCCATGCGGCGCAGCATCTTGTAGCTCTTCAGGAAGTCGTCGAAGCTGAACTCGCCCGCCAGCATGCGCCGCTCGAGCTCTTCCTTCTCGTCGTCGCCGACCGCAGCCTCGGCGCGCTCGATCAGTGTCAGCACGTCGCCCATGCCGAGGATGCGCGAAGCCATCCGATCGGGATGGAACCACTCGAGCGCGTCGAGCTTCTCGCCGACCGAGGCGAGCTTGATCGGGCGGCCGGTCACGGCCTTCACGGAGAGCGCCGCGCCGCCGCGCGCGTCGCCGTCGAGCTTCGTCATCAGGACGCCGTCGAAGTCGACGCGCTCCTGGAACGCCTTGGCGACGTTCACGGCCTCCTGGCCGGTCATGGCGTCCAGGACGAGCAGCACGTTGTGCGGCTTCGCCTGGCGGCGAATCCGCACTAGTTCGTCCATCAGCTCTTCGTCGACGTGAAGCCGACCCGCGGTGTCGACGATGACCACGTCAGAGCCTTTGGAGAGCGCCCACGCGATCCCTTCCTCGGTGGCCTTGACCGGGTCGCTCCGTTCCTCGGCGTAGACCGGGACGCCGATCTGCGCGCCGAGCTGGACGAGCTGGTCGATCGCGGCGGGCCGCTGCAGGTCGGCGGCGACGAGCGCCGGCTTCTTCCCGTCCTTCTGGAGCAGCAGCGCGAGCTTGCCGGCGGCGGTCGTCTTGCCCGAGCCCTGGAGGCCGGCGAGCAGGATCGTCGTCGGCGGGCGCTGCGAGAAGGCGAGCTGCGAGGAGCCCGTCCCCATCAGCGCCGTCAGCTCCTCGTGGACGATCTTCACGACCTGCTGGCCCGGCGTGAGGCTCTTCTGGACGTCCTGCCCGAGCGCGCGCTCGCGCACGTGCGAGACGAACTGCTTGACGACGTCGAAGTTGACGTCCGCCTCGAGCAGCGCAAGGCGGACCTCGCGCATTGCGCGCGAGATCGTCTCCTCGTCGAGCGTGCCGCGGCCCCGGAGGTCGCCGAGTGCGCTCTGGAGCTTGTCCGAGAGGGTGTCGAACACGGCTCACCAGTCTACTGACGCCCTTTTGCGCCCCTCTTTGCGACGTTCGGCTCATAGAGGGAAACTGTGCGCATGCCGTCTGCAACCGCCGCCGTGCGGAAGACCGTCACCGTGCTCTTCTGCGACCTCGCGGACTCGACCGCCCTCGGCGAGCGGCTCGATCCGGAGACGCTGCGCAACCTGCTCGGGCGCTGGTACGAGGCGATGCGCGCGCCGATCGAGCGGCACGGCGGCGAGATCGAGAAGTTCATCGGCGACGCCGTGATGGCGGTCTTCGGCGTGCCCCAGGTGCACGAGGATGACGCTCTGCGCGCCGTCCGTGCGGCCGTCGAGATGCGCGAGGCGCTCGACGCCCTGAACGCCGAGCTCGACGCCGGCCTGCGGATCCGGATCGGCGTCAACAGCGGCGAGGTCGTCACCGGCGATGGAAGCGCGACGCTCGTCACCGGCGACGCGGTCAACACCGCGAAGCGCCTCGAAGAAGCCGCCGCAGGAGGCGAGATCCTGATCAGCGGCGCCACTCGAAGACTCGTCGAGAACGCGACCGAGCTCGAGCCGGCCGGCCCCGTTCTCGCGAAAGGCAAGAGGGACCCGGTCGAGGTGTGGCGGGTGCTCGGGACGATCCCGGGAGCCGCGCCGTTCGCCCGCCGGCTCGACGCGCCCCTCGTCGGCCGCACGCGGGAGCTCGCCTTCCTCCACGACGAGCTCGCGGCGGCGGAGCGCGAGCGTGCGTGCCGCCTCGTCACGGTCTACGGCGCGGCCGGGATCGGCAAGTCGCGACTCGTGGCGGAGTTCCTCGCGCAGGTGTCCGGGCGAGCCGACGTCCTGACTGCCCGCTGCCTCCCCTACGGCGACGGGATCACCTTCCTGCCGCTGACGGAGCTCATCCGGTCGGCCGGCGGTGAGGAGGCGATCATGGCGACGGTCGCCGCCGAGGACGACGGTGCGCTGATCGTCGACCGCGTCTGCGGCGCGATGGGTACCGCCGGCGCATCGAGCTCGAGCGAGGAGACGTTCTGGGCGATCCGGCGGCTGCTCGAGACCCTCGCCCGTGCGCGCCCGCTCGTCGTGTGCCTCGAGGACGTGCACTGGGCCGAGCCGACGTTCCTCGACCTGCTCGAGTACGTCGCGGGCTGGAGCCGTGACGCGCCGATCCTGCTCCTCTGCCTCGCGCGGCCCGATCTGCTCGACGAGCGGCCGCGTTGGGGCGGCGAGGCGGTCACGCTGGAGCCGCTGACCGAGTACGAGTCGGAGGCGCTGCTCGACGCGCTCGCGGCAGAGTGGCCGATTCCGCCGGCTGCGCGCACTGAGATCGCCGAGGCCGCCGAGGGGAATCCGCTCTTCGTCGAGCAGATGGTCGCGATGCTCGCCGAAGCCGGGGAGACGGCGGCGATCCCGCCGACGATTCAGGCGCTTCTCGCGGCGCGCCTCGACCGGCTCGAGCCGCTCGAGCGCACGGTGCTCGGGCGCGGCGCCGTCGTCGGCAAGGAATTCTGGCGCGGCGCCGTGACGGAGCTCTCGCCGGCCGAGGAGCGCGCGGAGGTCGCCGCCGCGCTGCTGTCCCTCGTCCGCAAGGAGCTCGTCCGCCCGGAGCGCTCGGCGTTCCTCGGCGACGACGGCTTCCGCTTCCGGCACGCGCTCATCCGCGACGCCGCGTACGCGGCGATCCCGAAGAGCGCGCGCGCGGAGCTGCACGAGCGCTTCGCGGCGTGGCTCGAAGGGCACGAGAGCGAGGACGAGCTCGTGGGCTACCACCTCGAGCAGGCGTACCGCTACCGCGTCGAGCTCGGGCTTGCGGACGAGACGGCGGCCGCGCTCGCGGCGCGGGCCGGAGCGCTCCTCGGCGAGGCCGGGCGCCGAGCCTTCGCCCGCGACGACGCGCCGGCGGCGGCCAACCTGCTCCTGCGCGCGTGCGAGCTGCTGCCCCGCGACGACCCGACGCGGCTCGAGCTGCTCCGCCGGGCGAGCCTCGCCCTGTGGTCGACGGGGAACGTCGACGAGGCGTCGAAGATGCTCGAGGGTCACATCGCGGCGGCGGCCGAGCTCGGCGCCTCGGGCGAGGAATGGTCGGGGCGGCTCGAGCTGGCGACCTGGAGCCTGATCTCGGGTCGCGTCGGCTCGGAGGAGCTACTGCACGTGGCCGAGCAGGCGATCCGCGTGTTCGAGAGCCTGGGCGACGAGGCGGGGCTGGGTCGAGGCTGGCGACGGATCGCACACGCCCAGACGGTGACCGGGCGCTACGGCGCAGCCGCCGAGGCCGCCGAGCAGGCGCTTCGGTACGCGCGTTCCTCGGGCGAGCGCTTCGAGGAGGCGCGCATCGTCGACGTCCTCTGCACGAGCCTGCTCTACGGGCCTGCGCCGGCCGATGCCGCGATCGCACGCTGCGAGCGGATGCTGCTCGACGCCGAAGGCGGGGGCGTCATGGAGGCCAACATCGCGGCCTCGCTCGTGGGGCTGCTCGGGATGCGCGGCTCCTTCGACGCCGCGCGCGAGCTCGCACACCGGGCGGAGTCGATCTACGCGGAGCTGGGGCTCCAGCTCGCGTCAGCGGGCCTCTCACAGGTCGTCGGGCCGATGGAGCTCCTGGCCGGCGACCCGGCGGCCGCCGAGCGCGAGCTCCGGCGCGGGCTCGCCATCCTCGAGCCGAGCGGTGCGCACGGGTACCAGGAGGCGCTGCTCGCGCAGGTGCTCTACGAGCAGGGCCGCCCGCAGGAGGCTGCGCAGCACATCGAGGCGGTGTCGGAGAACGCGGCTCCCGACAACGTCGCGGCGCAGGTGCTCTGGCGCGGCGTGCGCGCGAAGCTCGACGCGGAGGAGTCGCCGGAGCGCGCGCTCGTCCTCTCTCGCGAGGCGGTTGCACTCGCCGAGGCGACGGAGTCGCCCAACCTGCTCGGCGACGCGCTCAGCGACCTCGCTGCGGTGCTCCGCGCCGCCGGCGACCCGGACGCGGACGAGGTCGCACGGCGTGCGCTCGAGCTCTACGAGCGCAAGGGCAACGTCCCGGCGGCGCGGCGAATCGCCGGCGCGCTTTCGGCAACGCGCTAGGCGTGGGCGGAGAGCCGCGGTATCGTCCGGCGACGGACCACGTCAACGGAGGAGGGCACATGCCACCGAAGAGCCTGAAGGCGAGGGTGAGCGCTGGCCGGACGGGCGTCCCCGCAGCGCATTCGAACGGTTGGGACGCAGCGCTGGACAAGGCACTCGCGAACGCGAGCAAGAATCTCGGCACGGGCAACTACCGGATCAACGTCGAGTACTGGGCAGACGTCGAGGTGACGAATCCCGGTCAGATCCTCGCGTACGGGGTGACGGTGACGCGGCAGCCCGGAAGCTAGTGGACGCGGCCACTAGCCCGAGACGAGCGCGCGCGCGAAGTCCTGCGGGTCGAACGGCCGCAGGTCGTCGAGCTGCTCGCCGACGCCCATCAGCTTCACCGGGAGGCCGAGTTCGTACGCGATCGGGATCGCGACGCCGCCTTTCGCGGAGCCGTCCAGCTTCGTGAGCGCGACGCCGGTGACGCCGACCGTCTCTCCGAACAGCCGTGCCTGCTGCACGCCGTTCTGGCCGGTCGTCGCGTCGACGACGAGCAGCGTCTCGTGCGGCGCGCCCTCGAGCTTGCCGGCGATCACGCGGCGCACCTTCGCGAGCTCCTCCATCAGGTTCGCCTGCGTGTGCAGCCGGCCGGCGGTGTCGACGATCACGACGTCGCGGCCACGCGACTGCGCCGCCTCGATCGCGTCGTAGGCGACCGCGGCTGGGTCGCCGCCGCGCGCCGAGCCGACGAAGTCGGCGCCGGCGCGCTGCGCCCAGATCTCGAGCTGCTCCTCCGCCGCCGCGCGGAAGGTGTCGGCAGCCGCGACGACGACCGAGTGCCCGTGCTTCGCGAGCGTCGCCGCGAGCTTGCCGATCGTCGTCGTCTTGCCCGTGCCGTTGACGCCGACGACGAGGATCACGCTCGGCTGCGCCGTCACGTTCAGCGTGCCGGGATCGCCGAGCAGCGACGCGACCTCCTCCGTGAGCGCCTCGCCGAGGTCTCCCAGCTCGCCGCGCGCCTCGAGCCGGCGCACGAGCTCGGCCGTCGCGGGCACGCCGACGTCCGCCTGGATCAGCGCCTCCTCGAGCCGCTCCCACGCGAGGTCGTCGCCGGGGTCGAAGGCGGCGGCCTGGATCTGCTCGGTCAGCGCACGGCGCGACTTCGCGAGCGAGTCGCGCAGGCGCGAGAGGAGCCCGGCCCGCTCCGCCTCCGGCTCGGGCTCGGCGTTCGCCTCCCCCAGCAGCTCGGCCCAGCTCCTCGGCACTAGAGTCCCGCCGGCCAGTGGTCGACCGCGAGCTCCGGCATCGGGAAATCCTTCGGATTGCCGGTGGCAAGCCTGCCTCCGATCGAGTGCGCGGCAGCCGCGATGAGGCAGTCCGCCTGGGCGAGCGTGCGCCCGTGCTTCGCGAACTCGCGCCGCCACTCGCCGGCGCGCCAGCCTTCTTCAGCCCCGAGCGGCGCGATCCGCAGCCCGGCGAAGAGCGCCCCGGCGGGGTCGAGCTCGTCCGGTAGCAGGCCGCGTACGGTCTCCTCGACGTTGATCGCGCACGCATGCGGCTCGTCTCCAGCCTCCCGCAGTGCGTCGAGGCGCCGCCGCGCGTCGGCGCGACCCCGCAACAGATCGATGAGCACCGTCGTATCGAGGAGGACTGCGGCCACTAGCCGACGCGACTCGCGTCGAGACGGCGCTGTGCCCGCACCCACGACGCGGGATCGGCGTCCCAGTCGTGTCCCTCGTCGCCGATCGAGCCGAGCGACGACTCGATCAGCTCCCAGCGCCGTTCGTCCTCCATCGCTCGTTCGACCGCCCGCGCGATGAAGGAGCTTCGCCGCCGGAGACCGACGCGGCGGTCGAGCTCACGCACGAGCTCGTCGCGCAGGACAATGTGCACGCGCATGTGCCTAAGATAGCACACTGTGGCCGCGCGACGAGCCGGCGCCACTCGTGAGCGGTTCGTGCCGCCGTAGCTCGCCGCGTTCGTTCAAGCCTCGTGATCCTCAGGCGAGCAGCGTCGCCGTGTGGTCGGGGACGTAGCGGAAGAGCTCGCGCGGAGGCCGCTGGTAGTCGCTCTCCGGGGGCCGGGGCGGCAGCTCGAGCGGAGTCTCGAGCACGTCCTCGTACGGCACGAGCGAGAGCAGGTGGGCGATGCAGTTGAGACGCGCGCGGCGCTTGTCGTCGCCCTCGACGACGTGCCAGGGCGCCTCGGCGATGTCGGTGTGGACGAACATTTCGTCCTTCGCGCGCGAGTACTCGACCCAGCGGGCGCGCGACTGGAGGTCCATGGGCGAGAGCTTCCAGCGCCGGAGCGGGTCCTCGAGGCGGGAGCGGAAACGGCGCTCCTGCTCCTCGTCGCTCACCGAGAACCAGTACTTGATCAGGAGGATGCCGTCCTCGACGAGCAGGCGCTCGAAGATCGGGCACTGCTGGAGGAAGCGGCGGTACTCGTCGGGGGTGCAGAAGCCCATCACGTGCTCGACACTCGCGCGGTTGTACCAGCTTCGGTCGAAGAGGACGATCTCGCCCGCGGTCGGCAGGTGCGCGACGTAGCGCTGG
>JBEKEH010000124.1:0-9711 GCA_050013935.1 Gaiellaceae bacterium
ATCGTCTCGCGCGCCTGGATCTCGATGTCGGTGCCCTGGCCCTGGAAGCCGCCGGACACCTGGTGGATGAGGATCTTCGAGTTCGGCAGCGCCGTCCGCTTTCCCTCCGCCCCCGCCGCGAGCAGCAGCGCGCCCATCGACATCGCCACTCCGATGCAATAGGTGGCGACCTTCGGGCGGATGAACTGCATCGTGTCGTAGATCGCGAGGCCGGAGTACACCGACCCGCCGGGACAGTTGATGTAGAGGTTGATGTCCGCATCGGGGTCCTCGGACTCGAGGTGGATCATCTGGGCGACGATCAGGTTGGCGACCATGTCGTCGATCGGCGTCCCGAGGAAGATGATCCGCTCGCTCAGCAGCCGCGAGTAGATGTCGAAGAAGCGCTCGCCGCGCGAGGTCTGCTCGATGACGGACGGGATGACGAGGTTCGACGGATGTGTCATTGCCTCCAAGATCCTTTGCGAGTCGCCCAAGGGTGTCGGCACTACGTTCGCGCCAGCCAGTCGAGAAGGCCTTGCCGTGCGAAGCGCCACTGGTCGCCGATCCGCCGGCCGGGGATCTCGCCTTTCTCGGCGAGCTCGAGCAGGGTCTGAACATCGACAGCGAGCAACTCCGCTGCTCCCGGCGGGTCGAGGACTTCCGGAGCGAGCGCCGGGGAGAAGGCGCCGAACCCTGGCTGAAACCGCGGCTCGTCGCCCTCGATGATGACCCGCCGTGGCCCATTTGCCGTCGACGAGGCGATCTCACGCAACGCCGCCAATCCCTCCGGGCTGTCGGGATCGACGTGGCGGGCCACGAGACCCGAGATCAGGTCCTTCTTCCGTGCCGGCACGGCCGCCGCCGCCCGGTCGAGAAGTCGCGCCTGGTCGTCCGGGAGGCGGACGAACAACCCCGTCTGGCGTCGTTGGTCAGGCTGAGGGACTTGCATATCGGATAGCCTATCAGATATCCCAGGCCGCTACGCGCTCTGCTTTGCACTCCGCGCGCGGGACCGCCCGAGGCTCAGCGTCGTCATCGGCGTCGTATGGCGGGCCGTGCGAAGTGCAGCGGCGGCTACCTCGCGAGCTGACGGCGTTGCGGCGGGCGCTGCTCGCGCCGACTCACGGTTTCCGCGACACCCACGTTCAGCACGGGTGTCGGCTCGTCGAGGCTCTGCAGGTAGCCGTTGCCGAGTTGCCCGTAGAGGCCGCTGCCCCATGCCCAGAGCTTCCCGCGCCAGTCGAGCGCGTAGGCCATGCCGCCGCCTCCCGCGACCTTTACGACGCCGGTCAGCTTCAGTACCTGCGTCGGCACGGCGCGGTTGGCAGCACTGCCGTCGCCGAGCTCTCCGTCGACGCCCCTACCCCACGCCGACACAGTGCCGTCACGCAGCAAGGCATAGGCGCTGTAGGAACCGGCGGCGATGGCGACGACGTGCTCGAGGCCGCTCACGCGGACCGGCTCGCCGGCGAACGAGCGTCGCACGCGGCTGCCCAGCGCGCCGAAGCTGTCGTCGCCCCACGCCCAGACGGTTCCGTCACGGCGCAGCGCGTAGGCCGTGAAGGCACCCGCCGCGATCGCCGTCACACCGCTGAGGCCGCGCACCTTGACCGGGACGCTCGCCGCCGGGCACGGCGAGCCACGATGCGCCGCCACCTGCGAGGCGGTGCAGCCGTCACCGAGCTGTCCCAGGGTGCCGTCACCCCATGCCCATACGGTGCCGTCCCGGCGCAGGGCGTATCCGTCGCCGGCGCCTGCGGCGACAGCCACGATGCCGGCAAGTCGTTGCACCGGCCGCGGGGTGCCGCGCGTGACTTGCGCGCCTGCGGTCCCCAGCTGACCCCAGCTGTCGCTGCCCCACGCCCACACCGTGCCGTCCCGTCGGAGCGCGTAGGCCGTGAACGTGCCTGCCGCGACCGCGATGATCCCACTGGGGACGCGGACTCGCACCGGGGTCTCCCGCGGGGAATAGCCGGCATCGCCGAGCTCGTCCTGGCCGTCATCCCCCCACGCCCACACCGCGCCGCCGCGCTCTAGGGCATAGGCGGTGTTCGCGCCGCCGGCGACGGCGACGATGTCGGCGAGTCCGGGAACCGCGACGGGGGTGCTGCTCCATTGCCACCCTCCTGCGCTTCCGATCTGGCCCTCGAGGTCGTCGCCCCACGCCCACACGCGTCCGTTGGTGAGCAGCTCGTAACCGGCGAAGCCCCCACCCGCGATGGTCGCCACGGCCGGCTCGGCGGCTGCCGAAACCGCGCCGTGCGCCGCGAGGCGCTTGAACGCACCCGGGCTCAGACGGTCGAAGACGAGGACCCGGAAGGGCGGCGACCCCGGAACCGTCTTCGCGCCGGCCGGCGCCGCCGTCGCGAAGAGCCCCACGCAGACGCCGACGAGAACGAGCAGCCCAAACCGGCCGCCGGCGGAAGCGCGAAGGGATCGGAACACGGTGCAACCCCGATTCTGTCTGCAACCCCGATTCTGTCGGACCGCGGCCCTCGGCCGAAGCGGCAACCATCCGCTGCGGGTGGGGACGAGGAGCTCGTGATCGGTGCTTGCGCGGAGGCGGTGGGGCCGACGGGTGGGCAAGGCTGGTGCGAGTGGCACGGCACGTCTTGATCCGGTTGCGCCGGTGGCGGTACGGGAGCCGGTCCAGTGCGCTGGTGCGGGCGGCCGAGGAGCCAGGCCGGTCGACGACGCTGCCCCTGTTGGTGATCGTGACCGGGGTGCTGATCACGGCCGTCGACACGACGATCGTGGTGTTGGCGTTGCCAGAGATGCAGCGGACGCTGCGCGTGGGCGTCTCCGGCGTGGTCTGGGTGATCATCGGCTATCTGCTCGTCCTCACCGTGCTGGCCACGCAGGTCGGGCGGCTGGGCGACATGTTCGGGCGGGTGCGGATGTACGAGGCCGGCTTTGCGGTGTTCGTGCTCGGCTCGTTGTTGTGTGCGCTGGCGACGAGTGAGGCGACGATGATCGGCTTTCGCGTCCTGCAGGCCGTCGGCGGGGCGCTCATCACCGCGAACAGCGGCGCGGTGATCGCGGACACCTTCCCGCCCGAGCGGCGTGGCCAGGCCTACGGGTTCAACGCCGTCGGCTGGAACGTGGGGGCGATTCTCGGGGTGCTGCTCGGCGGTGCGATCACGACCTATGTGTCCTGGCGCTGGATCTTCTGGATCAACCTCCCTATCGGGACCGCCGCTCTGCTGGTCGCACTCCGCGTGCTGCACGAGCGCTCCGAGCGACTCCAGCATCGTCTCGACCCCGGGGGCATCGTCCTACTCGGTGCGGGCCTGTTCGCCATCCTCTGGGCCGTCACCCATCTGGCGACCCACCCCGTCGACGCGACCCTCGTCGGCTACCTCCTGGGCGGGGTCGTCCTGCTCGCGTGCTTCCTGGTTGTCGAGGCCCGCCACGAGGAGCCGATGCTCGACCTGTCGCTGTTTCGCATTCCCACGATGACGCCGAGCATGCTGGCCGCGCTGTTGCAGAGTGTGGCGAACTTCGCCGTCCTGTTCCTGTTGATCATGTACTTGCAGGGGGTCCGGGGTCTCAGCCCGCTGCATGCCTCGCTGCTGCTGGTGCCCGGCTACCTCGTCGGCGGGGCCGTCGGTCCCTTCGCGGGACGGCTCGCCGACCGGGTCGGACCCGTGTGGCCGGCGACTGCCGGACTAGCGGTGCAGGTGCTGGCGCTCGCGATCTACGCCCAGCTGGGCACCGGCACGTCACTGGCGGTGGTCGTGATCGGAAGCGTCGTCAACGGACTGGGCGCGGGAGGCTTCTTCCCCGCCAACAACACCGCCGTGATGCGGGTCGCCCCTGAACGTCAGTACGGTGTCGCCTCCGGCATGCTTCGCACCTTCGCGAACACCGGCATGGTCTTCTCCTACTCGATCGCGATCCTGATCGCCGCCCACGCGGTGACCCGCTCGACGGCGTTCGCGATCTTCGTCGGCTCGCGAACGCTGCAACCGCGGCTGGCGAGCGCGTTTGCCAGCGGCGCCCACGCCGCCTTCTACGCCTCGATGGGTTTCATGGCCGCAGCAGCCCTGCTCTCGGCGCTCCGAGGCCGCCACGCTTCCGCCCGGCAACCACTCCCTCGCGAGAACGGGCACGCGCCCGGGCGGAGATGACGCTTTCGCCCCCGACCAGGACGCATCCTCGCCCGGTACCGCGTCCCCCGCTCCGGGCGACGGCAGAGGCTCTGACGAGCTAGTCGCCCGGCTCTTCTGTCAACTCACAACCGTAGCCGTCTGCTAGAGGCTTGATGCGGGTCGGCGCCGGAGCGCGCCGGCCCAGACCGCGGCGAGGCCGAGCACCGCCCAGGCGAGCAGCACCGCGAGGTGGCGAGCGCCGCCCGCGCCGTCGAAGAACGCCGTCGAGCGCAGCAGATTGCCGCCCGCGCCGGGCGGCAGCAGCTGCCCGATCAGGCCGACCGGCTTGGGCAGCAACTCCGGCGCGGAGGAGACGGCCGAGAACGGGTTGCCGATCACCATCATCAGCCCGGCGCCGAGGATGAAGCCCCGCAGGCCGAGCAGCGCGCCGAGCCCGGCGATCGCCGCGCTGATCGCCAGCACCGTCAACGCGAGCACGCCGCCGTTCTCCGCCCACGAGCCGCCGAGGATGCCGAGCCAGCCCTGGGCGATCCCGATCGCGACGAGACCGGCCAGCACCGACGCGGCGACGAGCCCGGCGGCCTGCGTCACCCCGGGCCGCAGCCCGAACCCGAGCGCGAACCCGGCGACGATGCCCGCGAGCACGAGCGGCAGCACCGACGAGGCAAGCGCCGCGCCGCGCGGGTCCTGCGGGTCGGCGGGCACGACGTCGACGACGCGCACCTGCGGGCCGGACGCCGCAGGCGCCGCAAACGCGTGCTCGAGCAGCTGCGCGACGAACAGGCTCGCCGCCGAGGCAACGTAGAGCGTCGTCCCCTGCGACGAGCCGACGACCGCGCCGTAGACCTCGCGCTGCCTGATCCCGTGCCGCGCGGCCGCCGCGTCCGCGTACCGGTGGACGGAGAAGGAGCCGCCGGCCGCGAGGGAGCCGGGCACCGGGCCGACGACGCCGAGCGGCAGGTCGCGCGGCGCGAGCCGCGCGGACGGCCAGGCGAAGAGCGTCAGCATGAGGCCGACGAGGACGGGGACGGCAAGGACGACGGCCGGATGCGGCCGGGACAGGCTCGCGGGCATGGGGGCTCCCTGGGGCGTCGCGCGCATCGTCGCCGCGGTGGGCGCGGCCACCATCCGTGTCTCCCCTGATCGGCGCCGGGACAAGCCCTGCTAGAGGGTTGATGTGAAAGTCGGTGGGTCGGCAGGGACCCGCCGGGGGAAGACGAAGGGCTTCTAGACAGGTGTCCCTCGAGATAGGAGCTCGAGATGACCGATCTGGAAGCCCTTGTCGTTGCAGCGTACGTCTTCGCCGACGACTACATCGGCCTGGTCGAGCGGGTGCTGCCGGGCTGGTTTCCGCACCTGCCCGATCAGTCGCAGTTCTCCCCCTTCATACAGACGGCTGGCTGCCCTCTGAGCAGCGCCTCACTCGCCGTAGGCGATTGTCGTGAACAGCGCGTAGCCTCCGGCTGACGTGTCGAGTCTGGAGTGCTCCAGGACCACCGGTGCGTCGCTCTCGACAGAGTACGCGTAGGGGACCCCCCGGGGTAACTCGACACCGATCGCGTTCGGATCGTCGAGGCGGACGTGCAGGGTACGACGCGCTGCGAGCTTCACCGGGACAGGCCCGATGGGATCTTGATTCTCGAAGAAGAACGTGAAGAGCACTTCTGCATCATGGTCGCCAGCATTGAGCAGGCATGCCGCCTCGTGACTGACGACGTCATGCGACGAATCTGTGGGCAGCCATCCATCCGGGACGTACCAACGGCGCTTGCCGATATCCATTTCATCCTCCTCAGGGAAGGCTGTACATGTGACAGCTTCCACCGCTGGCGAGACATAGCCTGCCCAGTGATGACCGGGCGGAAGAGGTCAGACAAGCCGGCCTCCGCCGCCCGAAGATCGCGAGTTCTACCTTTCCGTTACCGATCGGCGCGTCGCCGACGGAATTCGTCATCGGTCATTCTCCAGACGGCACTTCCTCCCATCTTCCGCTCTTGGCCGATCGCAAGATGGCATCGCAGACCAGTTGCGTTCGCAGCGCGTCTGCGAAGTCCGGCATGGCCGGCGTGCCCTCTTCGACTCCTCTGAGGAAATCGGCCAGTGCGTTGATAAACGTGTGCTCGTAACCAATCGTGCATCCAGGCACCCACCACTTGTCCATGTACGGATGCTCGGGATTTGTTACGTGAATGCTCCGCCAGCCCGCAAGGTGGGAGGGCTCCTTCTCCTTCATGCCCGGTTTCCGATACTCGTAGTACTCGAGCCGATGAGCGTCCTCCAGATCGAAGAAGATGGAGCCATCGGTGCCGTTCAGTTCAAAGGTCTGGTAGTTCTTTCGACCCCGGGCGTATCGCGTGGATTCGAACGTTCCCATGGATCCATTGGCAAATCTCGCAAGGACCATGACCGCGTCATCGATGCGCACGGGTTGCTTCTTGCCTGTTTCCTGGTGAACGCGCTCTTTGACGAACGTCTCCGTCGCAGCTGAGACAGCGACAATTGGGCCGTTCAGCCAGATTGCCGTGTCAATCGAATGGGCGAGCAAGTCGCCGGTTACTCCGGATCCCGCCACATCGATGTCCAGCCGCCAAAGCGTCGCCCCACCTTGGGGAACGTCTTCCGCGATCGTCCAGTCCTGGAGGTATTGGGCGCGGTAATGGAATGGCGGGCCGATGCGGCCTTCTTCCACGATTTGCTTGGCGAGCGAAACTGCCGGCACGCGCCGATAGTTGAACCACACCATGTTCGCCACGCCCGCCTTGGCAACCGCCTCGACCATCTTGGCGCCCTCGTCCGCATTCATCGCCAAGGGCTTTTCGCACAGAACCATCTTGCCGGCCTCGGCTGCCGCCACCGCGATATCCAGGTGCGTGTTGTTCGGACTGCAGATATCGATCAGGTCGATATCCTCTCGCTCTACCAGCTTGCGCCAGTCTGTCTCCACAGACTCATATCCCCAGTTTTCGGCGAAGGTGGCGGCTTGGTCTGCTTTGCGTGCGCAGATAGCCTTCAGGACGGGACGATGATCGAGTCGGAAGAACTGGTTGACTTGCCGATAGGCATTGGAGTGTGCACGTCCCATGAATCCATAACCGATGAGACCTACATTAAGATTCTTCATAGGAGCCGTCCTTTAGTCCTCGTACCACCCGTGGGCATCTCGCACTGCGATCATCACCGATAGAACGTCAGTCCAGGTCTTCGGTTGCACCATGGTTTCGTTGGGGAACATGCAGCCGTCCCAGCATATGTGGCGGAATGCCTTGGTAAGGTTTCCGTCCTCGTCTCTCAGCCAGAACCCGGCGTGCCGTGGGATGTCGAGCTTCCCGTTCGGATCGGTCGGCAGGCAGTGGCGGCCTGTTCTGTCGTGAGAGCCTGAACCTTTGACGGTTGCATCATTCTGGGCGACATGAAAGTCGATCGTCCACGGGCGCAACGCTGCGGTCATCTTCTTCAGTGCTTCATCGAGCAGAGAGAGGTCACTCCAGTCGTAATCGGGAGGCAGGAGAGAATCCTCTGGCGCGTTATAGCCGAGCGTGTACAGCAACGTGTGAGCCATGTCAGCCTGAAAACCGATGGATGTCGGCCGGTCCACGAGCTCCAGAAGCTTGACCATCTCGCGCCAGGAGTGCATGCCACCCCAGCAGATCTCTCCCTCCGCCGCCAGGCGTTCGCCGTAATCGGCAGCCACGTCGCACGCCTCTCGGAACGTTTCTGCGATCGTGCGGGTGTTCGCCTCTGGATCCGCTGCCCACTCCGTCGGGCTGGCGGCCGAATCCACTCGGACGACCCCGTACGGCCGAACGCCCAACTCTCGTAACTGCCGGGCGATGTCGCATGCCTTGCGGACCTGCGTCACGAACAGCTTGCGCTCGGCCGAACTGCCCATCGCCGAGCCACCTCCGGTCGGCGGCCAAACCGGTGCGACCACCGATCCGATCACGAGGTTCTTCGCCTGAACCTTCTCTGCCAACAGCTTCACATCGTCTGCGCTCGAGTCGATACTGACGTGTGGGTCGCAGAGAAAGAGGTCGATACCGTCGAACCGCACACCGTCCACCTCGGCCGATGCAGTGACGTCGAGCATCGTGTCGAGATCGATTGGAGGTTCGGCATCGGGCCCGCCTTTTCCCACCAGGCCGGGCCAAGCGGCATTGTGAAGCTTGGGGAAATTGTTGACCATAGCGCTCTCCTCACTCCTATTTACGTGCGATATTCACCGACCGCAGGCGCGTCTGGATTCACGTCGGGCCCGAAATACCTCAAAGTCACGAGCGGCTCTGTTGCAGAGGTATTCTCGAAGATCACACCGGCCCTGGCCGCGCCTTCCGTGCAGAACACCTCGTCTTCGGTAAGCTGGCCAAAACCGATCACTGTCGGGCAGTCCAACCGGAGGCTATTAATTCGCCCCTGGCCTTGCACCACGATCAAGCCGTACGCGCCCTTGTCCTGGATCGTGCACTTCACACCGGGGTCGAGCGTCAACTCCTTGGCGGTGAAGTATTGCTCACCGTGAATTCGCCCATAGACGATCCACCGGTCCACATATCCATCTTGGTTGGTATCGGCCACCAGAATAGGCTCGAGATAATGGTTCTCTTTGAAAGCTGGATCGACATTTGCCTCCCAATCGATCTGATCAACAATGAAATCGAGATCCTGATGTCTATCCCGCGGTATATCCTTCACTAGAAGTGACCACGGCACCTCACGCCCCTCGACCAGAGACTGATACATCCCGAACACATCGGATCCCCATTGCGGCTCATAGGTGCAAAGAGATCCCGGCGCATGGAGAATGCTCGGGCTCATCAGCCAACCGGTCCCGGGTTTGAGCCTATATGCGGTCGACAAATCTAGGATTCCATTATCTCCTTTATTCCAATCCTCAAGGCACTTCCGTACTTGCGCTTTAGTCGTACCCGGATTCAGGCCATAAAAGGTGTACGGAAAGTTATTGGTGAGGGCGTTGTGCTGCGGTGGGAAGTAATAGGATTCGGGTTTGCCTTCCTGTCCGACGAGGGCCGCTTGCTCCGTGGACTGATGCAGGTGATGCGGAATGGGTCCCATGTTGTCAAAGAATTTGGAGTAAACGGGCCACTTGCCATACTGAGTCCACATGGCCTTGCCGATGAGCTCCTCGCCGAGCTCACTGACGGCATCCTTCAAAGTAAAGCGCTCAAAGCCATTGACCACATAGCTCAGCCCTTCATCGGGAGTGCGGTTTTCATTCGCCGCCGGCGTTGTTGAAGCAAACCAGCGCTCGTCGATTCCCCCGCGATCGAGCCCGAAGGCATACAGATCAGCAGGATGGAGCTTCAGGCGTTTGCCTGGCTGCAGGAACGACCGCGGCACCCAGCAGGGGGCCAGCCTCAGCAGACCTCCGCCTGCTGCGAGTGCCGCCTCGGTACTCTTGCGCACATTGCTGCTGTTCCTTAACTCTTGAACAAATTTGGCCGCCATGGTGTCTCCCTGCGAAAGAGGTATCCTCACTTGCAGAAGTTGTAGCCGAACGCGGCGTTCGAGCTGGCCGTGGGTAGCCAGCGGTAGTCGGTTTGGACGAGAAAGCGATCGCCGACCTTGTAGCGCGTGATGTCGGCGCCGATTCCGGCGACAC
>JBEKEH010000125.1:0-13342 GCA_050013935.1 Gaiellaceae bacterium
ACGAGGACGCCGACCAACGGGATCTGGTTCTGCGTCGTGTTCGCCTTCCTCCTCGCCGTCCCCTCCCTGTGGAGCGGCGTCGCCTACGGAGCCGTCACCTCGATTGCCACGATCGGCCTCTACATCGCCTATGCGATCCCGATCTACCTGCGACTGCGCGCGGGCGACGCGTGGGAGCCGGGCGAGTGGAGCCTCGGCCGCTGGTACAAGCCGATCGGGTGGATCGCCGTCGCCTGGGTCGGCTTCATCGCCGTCCTGTTCATCCTGCCGACGCTGCCGGGCGGGATCCCGTTCAAGAAGGGGTTCACCTGGCTCGACGTGAACTACGCGATCATCGCCGTCGTCGGCACGCTGGTGCTCGTCGGCGGCTGGTGGCTGCTGTCGGCCAAGAAGTGGTTCAAGGGCCCGATCGTGCAGGGCACCGAGGAGGAGCTGGCGCGGATCGAGGCGCAGTACGAGCATCCCGGGAGGCCGGCGCCGGCGTCGTAGGCGCTGTATCGAGGGACTGGGGGAGCCGGGTCCGTCCGGCTCCCCCGCTACATAGAGCGTTGACCTGGGCTCGCTCTCGACACCGGTGCTCCTCGGGGTCTTCGTGGCCGGTGCGGTCGCGACCTGGATCGCCGGCACGGCGCTCTCGAAGACGACGGACGTCATCGACCGGCGCTTCGGTCTCGGCGAGGCGCTCGGCGGCGTCGTCCTGCTCGCCGTCGCCGGCAGCCTGCCGGAGGTCGCGATCACCGTCTCTGCGGCAGCGAAGGGGAACCTCCCCCTCGCGGCCGGCAACCTGATCGGCGGGGTCGCCGTCCAGACGATGGTGCTCGTGATCTGCGACGCAGCCGCGTCGCGCAAGCAGGCGCTGACGTTTCTCGTCGGCTCGCTCGTGCCGGTGCTCGAGGCGCTGATCGTCATCTTCGTCGTCTCGGGCGTGCTCATGGGCTCGCTGCTGCCGTCGTCCACGCGGATCGGGCCCGTCAGTCCCGCGTCGCTCGCGATCGTCGTGGCCTGGTTCGCGGGGATCTACGCCCTCAACCAGGCCCGGAAGTCTCCGCGGTGGATGGTGGAGATGCCCGGCAGCTCGCCGGGCCGCCCTCATCGCCGTCAGGTGCACCCGGACGAGAAGCCGACGCCGATCACGGAGTCGACGGCCCGGGCCGTGACCGTCTTCCTCATCGGGTGCGTCGTGACGCTGGTCGCCGGAGCGGTGCTCGAGGTGAGCGGCAACCACCTCGCCAACCGCGCCGGCATCAACGGCGTCATCTTCGGCGCGACCGTGCTCGCGGTCGCCTCGGCGCTGCCCGAGATCAGCTCCGGCATCGCCGCCGTGCGGCTCGGCGACAACGAGCTCGCCATCGCCGACATCTTCGGCGGCAACTCGTTCCAGGTCGTCCTGTTCCTGCTCGCCGACCTGATCGCCGGCAAGCCCGTGCTGCCGACCGCCGGGAACCTCAACGCCTGGCTCGCCGCGCTCGGGATCGCCCTGACGGTGGTGTACGCCTTCGGGGTGATCATGCGCCACGAGGGCTGCGCTCTCCGGCTCGGGCGCGACTCGCTGATCGCAGTCGCCGTCTTCGGCCTCGGCGTCGCCGGGCTGTTCGTCATCCCGCACTGAGCCCTCGGGGCCCGTGTATGGTCGCGCCATGTTGACGCTCGAAGAGCTGCGGGCGGACGTCGAGACCGGCGCCGTCGACACCATCATCGCGGCGTTCACGGACATGCAGGGCCGGCTGATGGGGAAGCGGCTGCACGCCGAGTTCTTTCTCGAGGAGCTCGACACCGGGCACGAGGTCGAGAGCTGCAACTACCTCCTCGCGCTCGAGATGGAGATGGACCCGGTGCCGGGCTACGCGCTCGCCAGCTGGGAGACCGGTTACGGCGACTTCGGGCTCCAGCCCGACCTCGCCACGCTGCGGCGTGTGCCCTGGCACGAGGCGACGGCGCTCGTGCTCTGCGACGTTGTCTGGCACGACGGCTCGCCGGTCGCGCCCTCGCCGCGCCAGGTGCTGAAGGCGCAGGTCGAGAAAGCGCGGGCGCTGGGCTACGACGCCATGTTCGGCTCCGAGCTCGAGTTCTTCCTCCTGCGCGAGAGCTACGCGGAGGCGCACGCGAAGCACTACCGCGACCTCACGCCGTCGGTGCCGTACATCCTCGACTACCACATCCTCGCCTCCGGCTACGACGAGCCGTTCCTGCGCGAGGTGCGGAACTCGATGGCCGCTGCGGGGATGCGTGTCGAGTCCTCGAAGGGCGAGGCGTGGCCGGGCCAGCACGAGATCAACTTCCGCTACGCCGACGCGGTGAAGACCGCGGACGACCACGTCGTCTACAAGACCGGCATCAAGGAGATCGCCTACCAGCGTGGGATGTCGGTGACGTTCATGGCGAAGCCGGACCAGACGTGGGTCGGCTCGTCGTGCCACATCCACTCGTCGCTGTGGCAGGACGGCAAGGCGGCTTTCGCGGGCGAGTCGGACGTGTTCAAGCACTACCTCGCCGGCCAGATCGCGTGCGCCGCCGAGCTGGCGGTGTTCCTCGCGCCGTCGATCAACTCGTACAAGCGCTTCGCCGCAGGAAGCTGGGCGCCGACGACGCTCGCGTGGGGTCACGACAACCGCACCTGCGGCTTCCGCATCGTCGGGCACGGCGCCTCGCTGCGCGCGGAAACGCGCATCCCGGGAGCCGACGCGAACCCGTACCTCGCGTTCGCGGCGCTCCTCGCCGCCGGCCTCTACGGGATCGAGCAGAGGCTCGAGCTCGGGCCGGCCTTCGAAGGGAACGCGTACGAGTCGGACGTGCAACGGTTCCCGCACGCCATGCGCGAGGCGATCGCCGAACTCGAAGGCGGCAAGGTCGCACGGCGACTCTTCGGCGACGAGGTGATCGACCACTACCTGAACTACGCTCGCACGGAGCAGCGTTTGTACGACCAGGTGGTGACGTGCTACGAGCGGGAGAGGATGTTCGAAAGAGGATGAGCCGTCCGGTCGAGGACGGGGTGGAGGAGACGCTCGACGCGCTCGACGGCCTGCTGCTCTCCGGCGGCGCCGACCTCGACCCGGAAACGTACGGCGCCGATCCGCATCCCGAGACGAACGGGACGCGGCCGGCGCGCGACCGTGCCGAGCTGGCGCTGCTCGAGGGGGCGCTCGCGCGGGACATGCCGGTGCTCGCCGTCTGCCGCGGCTCGCAGGTGCTGAACATTGCGCGCGGCGGCGACCTCGTGCAGCACCTGCCGGAGGTCGTCGGCAGCGAAGTGCACCGCGAGGTGAAGGGCGTCTTCTCCGAGCATCCGGTGCGGATCGAGGACGGCTCGCAGCTCGGGTCGCTGCTCGGCGAGCGGGCGCCCGTGAAGTCGCACCATCACCAGGGCTTCGGCCGGGTGGGCGAGGGGCTGCGCGAGGTCGCGTGGGCCGACGACGGCACGATCGAGGCCGTCGAGGATCCTGAGAAGCGCTTCGCACTCGGCGTGCTCTGGCACCCCGAGGCCGGCGCCGACGCGCGGCTGTTCGAGGCGCTCGTCGCCGAGGCGCGCACCTACCGCGCCGAACATCGCGCATGACCGCGGTCCTGAATCCGGCCACCGAGGAAACGCTCGCCGACATCCCGCCCGCGAGCGTCGAGGAGACGGACGCGGCGGTTGCGCGCGCCAAGGCGGCGTTCCCCGCCTGGCGCGCGGTGGCGCCGGCCGACCGAGCGCGGCTGCTGCGCCGGCTGGCAACGCTCGTCGAGGAGCACCACGAGGAGCTGTCGCGGATCGAGTCGCGCAACGTCGGCAAGCCGATCGGCAGCGCCCGCGGCGAGGTCGGCATGGTCGCGCAGGTCTTCCACTTCTACGCGGGCGCCGTCGACAAGCACTACGGCGAGACGATCCCCGTCGCGGGCGGCGTCGACATGACGTTCCGCGAGCCGCTCGGCGTCGTCGGTCTGATCACGCCGTGGAACTTCCCGCTCAACATCGCCTCCTGGAAGCTCGGCCCCGCGCTCGCCTGCGGCAACACGGTCGTGCTGAAGCCGGCGGAGCTGACGCCGCTCTCGACGCTGCGGCTGGGCGAGCTCGCGCTCGAGGCCGGCATCCCGGAGGGCGTCGTCAACATCGTCCCGGGCAAGGGCTCCGTCGTCGGGCAGCGGCTGATCGAGCATCCCGATGTCGCGAAGATCGGCTTCACGGGCTCGACCGAGGTGGGGCAGCAGGTGATGCGCGGCGCCGCCGGGACGATCAAGCGCGTCACGCTCGAGCTCGGCGGCAAGTCGGCGAACGTGATCTTCGCCGACGCGGACCTCGAGAAGGCGGCCGCAGCGGCGCCCTACGCGGTCTTCGACAACGCGGGCCAGGACTGCTGCGCCCGCTCCCGCATACTGGTCCAGAAACCGGTCTACGACCGCTTTCTGGACTATCTCGTCGAAGCCACGCGCAAGCTGCGCGTCGGCGATCCGGAAGACGACGCCACGGAAATGGGTCCGCTCATCTCGGCGAGCCACCGTGACACGGTGGCCTCGTTCGTCACGGATGACGTCCGCGTAGCCTTTCGGGGCGAAGCCCCGAAAGGCCAGGGCTTCTGGTTCCCGTGCCTGCTCGTCGAGGCGGGGCCGGACGACCGGATCGCGCGCGAGGAGGTCTTCGGGCCGGTCGCGGCGCTGATCCCGTTCGCCGACGAGGCCGAGGCGGTGCGGATCGCGAACGACTCGGACTACGGCCTCTCCGGCTCGATCTGGACGCGCGACGGCGGCCGCGCGTTGCGCGTCGCCCGCGCGATCGACACGGGCGTGCTCTCGATCAACTCGAACTCGTCCGTGCGCGTGTCGACGCCGTTCGGCGGCTTCAAGCAGAGCGGCTTCGGCCGCGAGCTCGGCATGCACGCGCTCGAGGGGTACAGCGACGTGAAGAACGTCTACTACGCGACGGAGGTTTGACGTGGGCCGGCTCGAGGGCAAGGTGTGCGTGATCACGGGCGCCGGCGGCGGTATGGGCGCCGACGCTGCCGTGCTCTTCTCCGAGGAGGGTGCGCAGGTGTGCGTTGCCGACGTGAACCTCGAGGCGGCGGAGCAGGTCGCGGCGCAGGCGCGTGACGCGTTCGCGGTGCAGGTCGACGTCTCCGACGAAGAGTCCGTGCAGGAGATGTACGCCGCGACGGTTGCTCGCTACGGCGGCATCGACGTGCTCTACAACAACGCCGGCATCTCGCCGGCCGACGACGACTCGATCCTCAAGACCGACCTCGACGCTTGGGAACGCGTGCAGGCCGTGAACACGCGCGGCGTGTACCTCTGCTGCAAGTACGGGATCCCGCATCTGCTCGCGCGCGGCGGCGGGTCGGTGATCAACGTCGCCTCGTTCGTCGCGCTCGTCGGGGCCGCGACCTCGCAGATCTCGTATACCGCGTCGAAGGGCGCGGTGCTCTCGATGAGTCGCGAGCTCGGCGTGCAGTTCGCCCGGCAGGGCGTGCGCGTGAACGCGCTCTGCCCGGGGCCGGTCGAGACGCCCCTGCTGCTGCGCATCTGGAGCGAGACGCCGGGAGCGGCCGAGCGCCGCCTCGTCCACGTGCCCATGGGGCGGATGGCGAAGCCGCGCGAGATCGTCAACGCAGCGCTCTTCCTTGCAAGCGACGAGTCCTCGTACGTGAACGCCGCCACGTTCCTCGTCGACGGCGGACTCACCGCCGCGTACGTCACCCCCGAGTAAAGGCGGCGACCTGGTCGCGACCAGGTCGCAGTCGTAGGCTCCAGCCGCCGGGCGGCGCTGCCGATACCCGCGACATGGCGGGCGTTCTCCTCCTCGCGGGCGGCGGGCTCGTCGGCACGGCGTGCTTCCTGCCCTGGCTCTCGCTCTCGGTGAGCCTCCTGGGCGTTTCGGGCGCCGCGAACATGCACGGGACCGACACGACCGCCGGCAAGGTCGCACTCGTGCTCGCGTTTGTCTCGGTCTTGCTCGCGGTGATCGAGCTGCGCGGCGGCGACGGGAGCCTCCGGCGCTGGTCGGTCGCAGCGGCACTGGCCGGTGCGGCGATCGTCGTCTACAAGAGCTGGCGCTACAGCTCCACCTTCATGGCGGCGACGGCGGGCTCGAACTTCGCGCACGCCTCGATGGGCCCCGGCATGTGGGTCGCGCTGCTCGGCGCCGCCGCCGCGACCGCGGCCGGCCTGCTCGCGCGCGAGTAACTACTACTGCTACTGCTTACTACTGCTTACTCGTTCCCGACGACCTGGACGAGCCAGCGCCGGTCGCGCTCGCGGTCGAGCTCGATGAAGAGCACGCGCTGCCAGGTCCCGAGCTGGAGCTCGCCGTCCCGCACCGGTACCGACTCGCCGGCGGTGCCGAGCAGCATCGCCATGCAGTGCGAATGCCCGTTGCCCTGGTCCATGTCCTCGGGGCAGATGTTCTCGGTGCGGCGGTCCCAGTCGTCGTGCGCGTAGTAGCTCTCGCGGGGCACGAGCCGGCGCAGCAGCTCCGTGAAGTCCTCGAGGAAGCCCGTCTCGAACTCGTTGACCCGGACGCAGCACGTCGTGTGCGGCGAGTAGATGCAGGCAATCCCCTCCTGGACGCCGCTCTCGCGCACGACCTCCTGCACCTCGTCGGTGATGTCGGTGACGGTCAGTCCGCCGGCGGTGCGGAGGCGCCTTTCGTGCTGAAAGACCTTCACAGCGCCCCATTGTGCGGCATAGCGCCCCCGGATTGAACGGAGAACCGCCTGTCTCAAGAGAATCTGCAGCGATACCCTGCGCTGCGAGCGGGCCCGTAGCTCAGCTGGTTAGAGCAGGGGACTCATAATCCCTTGGTCCCTGGTTCGAATCCAGGCGGGCCCATCACCCGGAGTGAATCGCTCTCCCCGGCGTCCTGGGGGTCGCCCGGGCCCGCCGGCTGCGGAATGCCTTGATCGAGGGATTCTCGGCTCCTTCCCCCGACGGGGGGATGCTGCGGCGCACCAGCGGCATACGGTGAGGCACGGAGCCATGCGGCTCCTGCGGCAACTGCGGCCTGCGCGTATGCGCAGAAGGGAGTCTTGATGAAGCCAAGCTCGAGTAGCGGCGGCTCACGGGCCAACGCGCTCTGGGGCAAAGGAGGCCGGAACGGGTCTCGAGGCCGCACGCGTCCGCTGGTTGGGAGCGTGGTGGCCCTCGCGGCCGCCGCAGCGCTCGCGCTTCCGGCGGCCGGTGTGGCGGCATCGCATGGTGGCCCTGGTCTTGGCACTCCGGGATCGGCTGTCGCGGCAGGCAACGGTGGTGCCGCGGTCGGCTCGGCAGTCTCGGTGGTCGCCAATGCCTTCGGCATCTCGAGCCACAAAGCGGCCGGCCTGCCGCACCTCGGCGGGGCGACCGGCCCGGTCGTTCCGGCGGACCTGCTCAAGCAGATCCAGTCGGACCCCAAGCACACGTTCAACCTGATCCTGCAGGGCAAGGTCGGCAGCGTCGCTGCCTTGGCCCGCGCCCTGAACGCGGTCGGTACCAGTCGGACCGGTAAGCCGTTCAAGTCGATTCCGGGCCTCAACGTGACGATCAGCGGTACGAACCTGCTGAGGGTCGCGCAGAAGTACCCGAATCTGCTTTCGACGATCACGGTCAACCAGACGATGAAGACGGCGGACTACCAGGACGGCACGATGTGGACCTCCTCGGCCGACATCTCACCGCTCTGGAACGCCTTCGACCCGAACACCGGCGAGGTCACCGGTCCTGCTCCGCAGGCGCCGGCGATCGCGTTCATCGACAGCGGCGTCAACTCGGCGGACACTGCGGACTTCGGGTCGCGTGTCGTCGCGAGCGCCGACTTCTGCTCGCTCTGCACGGACACCGGTTCCGGGAGCGACCTCGAGGGTCACGGCACCATGGTCGCCGGTGTGGCGGCGGGTGCGAGTCCTGACTACCCCGGCGTCGCGCAGAACGCGCCGATCGTGAGCGTCCGCGTGGCGGACGCGAACGGCGAGTCGATGGAAAGCGACGTCATCGCGGCGGCCGACTGGGTCCTCGCGAACAAGGACACGTACGGCATCAAGGTCGTCAACATCTCGATGGCTGGCACGGCGCCGACGAGCTTCCAGTACGACCCCCTCGATCAGGCGGTCGAGCAGCTCTGGCTCTCCGGCGTCACGGTCGTCGCCGCCGCCGGCAACTTCGGCGACGGCGCCCCGGTCGACATGTCGGCGGCTCCCGGCAACGACCCGTTCATCATCACGGTCGGCGCCCTGGATCAGAACCAGACGATGGATCCGTCTGACGACACGGTCGCGCCGTGGTCGGCGTACGGCTACACGGCCGACGGCTTCTCGAAGCCCGACCTCGCGGCTCCGGGTCGCTACATGGTCATGCCGGTGCCGAACCTGGACACCACGATCCCGCAGACGGTGCCTGACCGCATCGTCGCACCGGGCTACATGTGGATGTCCGGCACCTCGTTCGCGGCTCCGGTGGTCTCGGGCGCCGCGGCTCAGCTCCTCGCCCAGCATCCGGACTGGACGCCGGACGAGGTAAAGGGCGCCCTGATGCTGACGGCGGCCTACCTGCCGAACGTTGATTGGCAGTCCGCAGGCGTCGGCGAGGTCGACGGGGCGTCCGCGGCGAGCCTCCCGTTCGACCCGCCGAACCCGAACGAGAACCTCGACACGTTCGTGGGGACAGATCCCTCGACCGGCCTGCCGACGTTCGACGCGGCGGCCTGGGCGAGCGCGGTGTCCTCGGACGCGGCGTGGAGCTCGGCAGCCTGGAGCTCGGCGGCGTGGGCGAGTGCGGCGTGGGCGAGTGCAGCCTGGGCGAGCGCGGCGTGGAGCTCGGCCGCGTGGAGCTCCGGCGTCAACGCGGCGATGTCGAGCCTCGCGACCTACACCGAGGTGACCTACACCGGGGCGACGTACAGTCCGTAAGAGGCTCCAGTTGACAAGGAGCAACAGCATGAGCGGGGGCGGCCGGAACGGCCGCCCCCGCTCGTTCGAGAGCTAATGGGAGGGGGCCGGAACGCCGATACCGGATTCGGAGTAGGGACCATCCCCACCTCGGCGTACATGCAAATGCATCTGCGGCCCCACCCGCCCTTGCACCGGCCACCTCCGAGGTGGGTGCTGACCGTGCTCGCCGGTCTCGCGGTCGCATTCCTCTCGCTCGGACCGGCTTCGCCGCCTGCCGACGCTGGGACCTACTCGTCCACGCTCTACCTGTCGGGCGCGAGCTCGGGTGTCGTCAGCGGGGGCTACCAGCTCGTCAGCAGCCAGGGCGCGAGCACGACTGCTCGCCCTGCGCCCACGTCCTCACTCAGCTGCTCCAACTGCGGCGGCAACCTCGGCGTCCCCTCCTCGACTGCGTACGAGTACAAGTACACACTCGTCGACGCGGGCGGCGAGACCTCGCCGAGCGCGGTCTCGAACACGACGTCGGCAGTGAACGGGAAGATCATGGTCAGTAACCTCCCCGCGACGGGCATCACCGTCCGCCTCTACCGCTCGAGCAGCGCCAACGGCCCGTGGAAGCGGGTCGTCGAGCTGACGAACAACTCCTCCCCGACCTACCTCGACAACGTCGGCGACGCGAGCCTCGGCGCCCTGATGCCGCAGGCGCAGACGCGCACCACCCTGCCGCCCCCTACAACTAACGGTACCGGCTACTACGAGTACGCGCCCGGTAACGCGCTCAGCGACTCCTCCACCAGCAACGACTTCGCCAAGGTCGGAAGCGAGGGCTTCGACGGCAAGGGCTGGGTCGTCGACGGCGCCGGCGGCGTCTCGTTCGCTGCCGCTACCACGACTTCGCCATGGTTGATCACGGTCAAGATCACGACCTCGGCGACCTCCGGCACCGCCAGCCTCGACGTGGGCATGTGGAAGGTGGACGACTCCGGTGCCGTCGTCGGCTCGCCGCTGATCGACCCGACCTGCTCGTCGGCTTCGTGCGGATCGGGCGGTGCCCCCGGCGTGAACGCGAGCGGCGTCAACATCGCTCTCGCCTCCAAGACGGGGAGTCCGATCACGAGCAAGTTCTCGTCGGTACCTGCGTTCTCGCTCGCCCGGACCCAGCACCTGTACGTCGAGTTCTGGCGCGACCAGACCGTAGGCACGTCGTCGGGCAACACGGTCTCGACCCTTGGCGCCTACGACGGCACGGCGCAGATCACGCACCCGACCGCGAACGCGTTCCCGAACGTGCCGGCGCTCAGCTCGGTGGCCGCCCGCGTCAACACGACGCCCCCGTTGTCGGCGACGTTCTCCGATCCGGACGCCTCCGACACCGGCAAGCTGACGTTCCAGCTCTGCTCGGACGCCGCCTTTACCAACAACTGTCAGAGCGGCTCGTCGGCGAGCGGGCTCCCGAACCCGACGGCGAACGGGACCTGGACGTCGACACCCGCCGAGCAAAGCCTCCCGGACGGCACGTACTACTGGCGCGCGCAGGCGCAGGATTCTTACTCTCCCGCCAACCTCTCCGGCTGGTCGAGCCCGAGCAGCTTCACCGTCGACACCGTGCCGCCCGGTGCGCCGACGCTCGTCTTGCCGGCAGCCGGGGCGCGCGTGAAGAGCACGCAGCTCGGCGCGACGTTCGTCGACTCCGATTCGACCGACAGCGGCACGGTCACCTTCCAGCTCTGCAGCGACGCCAACTGCACGAGCCCGGTCGCGTACACGTCGGGCACCGTGAGCGGCGGCACCGCAGTCAGTTGGACGCCGACCGGCGTCGCCGACGGCACGTACTACTGGCGTCTCCTTGCGACCGACGCCGCGGGTAACCAGACCGCCTGGACGGCGAGCCGGAGCTTCGTGCTCGACACGAACCCGCCCGGCGTCCCGAGCCTTACGAGCCCGGCCGACGCTTCGTACCTCGATGCCGTGCCGGCGCTGAGCGCCACCTTCTCCAGCAGCGACGTGGGCGACAGCGGCACCGTCAACTTCCGGGTCTGCTCCGACAGCGGCTGCACCACCCTCGTCCAGAGCGGCTCGTCCGCGGGTGGGAGCTGGACGCCGAGCGGTCTCCCCGACGGCACCTACTACTGGCAGGCGAGCGCGGTCGACGCGGCCGGCAACCAGTCCGCCCCTTCGGCGATCCACAGCTTCACCGTCGACACGGTGCCGCCGACCGTCAGCGGCGTCACGGCTTCCAACCTTAACGGCGCCTACAAGGCCGGCCAGACGATCCACGTCCAGGTCAGCTTCTCCGAGCCGGTGAACGTGACGGGTAGCCCGAAGCTGGCGCTGAACACGTCGCCGGCCGAGTCGGCCGCCTACGCCTCTGGCTCGGGTTCGACGCTGACCTTCGACTACACGGTCCAGGCCGGTGACAACGTCGCCACTCTCGACTACACGGGCACGGGCGCGCTCACGCTCAACGGCGGCACGATCGCCGACCTGGCCGGCAACAACGCGACCCTCACCCTCGCCTCGCCCGGCGCAGCCGGCTCACTCGCGGCCAACAAGAGCATCGCCGTCGACACGGTCGCGCCGACGGTGACCAACGTCACCTCCTCGCCCGCTAACGGCGCGTACAAGGCGAGCGCGCCCGTCCCGATTACCGTCCGCTTCAGCGAGCCCGTCACCGTCGACACGAGCGGCGGCACGCCCACCCTTGCCCTCTCCAACGGCGCCACCGCCACCTACGCCTCCAGCTCGGGCACCGACCTGACCTTCACCTACATCGTCGGCAGCGGCGACACCAACACAACCCATCTCGCCTACGCGGCGACCACCCCGCTCGTCCTCCACGGCGCCACGATTCGCGACGCCGCGCATAACGACGCCACCCTCACCCTTCCCAGCCCCGGCAGCGCAGGCTCCCTCGACGCCAACACGACCATCGCCGTCGACACAATCCCACCCACGGTCACCTCCGTCACCTCGACCCAGGCGAGCGGGTCGTACAAGGCCGGCACCGTCATCCCCGTCACCGTCAACTTCAGCGAGCCCGTCGTCGTAACGGGTACGCCGACCCTCGCCCTCAACACCGCACCGGCCGAGAACGCGACCTATTCGTCCGGCTCAGGAACGAGCGCATTGGTCTTCGACTACACGGTGCAGGCAGGCGACAACGTAGCCGACCTCGACTACGCGGCCACCACCTCGCTCGGCCTCAACAGCGGCAGCCTCGCCGACCCGGCCGGCAACAACGCGACCCTCACCCTTGCCTCGCCCGGCGCGCTCTCGGCGAGCACGAGCATCAGGATCGATACCAACCCGCCCGCGACGCCGACTCTCAACAGCCCGGCCGACACCGCTTACCTCGGGGCCCCGCCGACGCTCAACGCGACCTTCAGCGGCGGCGACGCGGACGGCGACAGCGGCACGATCCTCTTCCAGATCTGCTCCGACAGCGGCTGCAACAGCGGCGTCACGCCCGGATCGTCGGCGAGCCTACTCGCCAACGGCGCGGGCGGCAGTTGGACGCCGGGCGGGCTCGCGGACGGCCTTCACTACTGGCGCGCCCGCGCGCAGGACGCGGCCGGCAACCTGTCAGGTTGGTCGGGGACGCAGAGCTTCACGCTCGACACGTCAATACGACGCCGCAGCTGTCGTCGACCTTCTCCGACCCGGGCGCCACGGACAGCGGCACGCTCTCGTTCCAGCTGTGTTCGAACAGCAGCTGCACGACGGTCCTGCAGAGCAACACGACGGGTGCGATCGCGAACGGCGCGAGCGGGTACTGGACGCCGGGCAGCCTTGCCGACGGCACGTACTACTGGCGCGCCCGTGCGCAGGATTCCGCCGGCAACCAGTCCGCCTGGTCGGCGACGAGTAGCTTCGTCATGGACACCGTGCCGCCGGGGCTGCCGGCCTTCGTCTCGCCGGTAGCCGGGGCGCGTGTCAACACGACCCAGCTGCAGGCGGCGTTCGTCGACTCCGATTCGAGCGACAGCGGCACCGTTGACTTCCAGCTGTGCAGCGACGCGGCCTGCTCGGGCGTCCTCGCGAGCAACACGTCTTCACCCGCTGTGATCGGCGGCACCGCTGTCAGCTGGACGCCGGGCGGGCTCGCCGACGGCACCTACTACTGGCGCCTCCGTGCGACGGACTTCGTGGGCAACCAGACGGGCTGGACCGCGACCCGGAGCTTCGTCTTCGATACGAACCCGCCCGGCGTTCCGGGGCTCGTCAGCCCGGCCGACACCGCCTACCTCGGCGCCCCGCCGGCCCTCAGCGGGACGTTCACGAGTACGGACGTGGGCGACAGCGGCACCGTCAGCTTCCAGGTCTGCTCCGACGCTGCCTGCAGCAGCGTCCAGGCGAGCGGTGCGTCCTCGAGCGGCCTGACGAGCGGCGCGAGCGGCAGTTGGACGCCGGGCGGGCTCGCGGACGGCCTTCACTACTGGCGCGCCCGCGCGCAGGACGCGGCCGGCAACCTGTCAGGTTGGTCGGGGACGCAGAGCTTCACGCTCGACACG
>JBEKEH010000126.1:0-11934 GCA_050013935.1 Gaiellaceae bacterium
GCGCAGCTCTCGCCGCTCGAGCGTCAGCCCGTTCGGCAGCGCCGCGCCCGGCAGCGCCACCGCCACCTTCGCGCCCGCGCCGAAGTTCCAGGCGCCGCAGACGATCTGGTACGGGCGGTCCTCGCCCACCTCCACCGTGCAGAGCTGTAGCCGGTCCGCGTTCGGGTGCTTCCCCGCCTCGAGCACGAGCCCGACGCGGAAGCGGTCGAGGTTGCCGTTCTCCTGCGAGACCCCGCGATGGACGACCTCGTTCACCTCGCCGGTCGAGATCGAGAGCGCGAGCGCGATCTCCTCCGCGCTCGCGTCGACGCGCACGTACTCGCGCAGCCAGCTCACGGGGACGCGCATCAGAACTGCCTCAGGAAGCGGAGGTCGTTCTCCCAGAAGGGGCGGATGCTGGCGATGCCGTTGCGCAGCTGCGCCGTCCGCTCGATCCCCATCCCGAACGCGAAGCCGGTGTACTCGTCCGGGTCCCAGCCGACGAACTCGTACAGGTACGGGTCGACCATCCCGGAGCCGCCCATCTCGATCCAGCCGGACTCCTTGCAGACACGGCAACCGGAGCCGCCGCAGATCGGGCAGGAGACGTCCGGCTCCATCGAGGGCTCGGTGAACGGGAAGTAGTGGGTGCGGAAGCGCACCTCGCGCTCCGGCCCGTAGAGGGCCCGCATCACGTGGAGGAGCGTCCCCTTGAGGTCGGCCATCGTGATCCCCTTGTCGATCGCGAGGCCCTCGAACTGGTGGAAGATCGGGTAGTGGGTCGCGTCGATTGTGTCGCGCCGGTAGACGCGGCCGATCGAGACCATGTAGATCGGCGGGCGCTGCGACTCCATCTTGTGGATCTGCGCCGGCGACGTCTCGGTGCGGAGCACGGTCTCGTCGTCGAGGAACAGCGAGGCGCGCGGCGAGCGGGCCGGGTGCCACGGGGGGAAGCCGAGAGCGTCGAAGTTGTACCGGGTCGTCTCGACCTCGCGGTCGTCGACGACCTCGTAGCCGAGGCCGAGGAAGATGTCCTCGACGTCCCGGCGTACCTGCGTCGACGGATGGAGCGACCCGCGCGGGCGCGGGCGCAGCGGCCTGCCTGCGCCGCGGGCGAGCAGCTCCGCCGGCAGGGTGACGTCGACCTGCTCCGAGGTGAGCTTCGCGTCGAGATCCCGGCGCTCGAGCTCGGCCTGGCGGGCCGCGACCTCCTGCTCGATCGCCTCGCGGGCCGCGTTGAGCGCCATCCCGGACTCGCGGTCGCGCACGTCGCGCAGCGCCAGCTTCAGCTCGGACTTGCGGCCGAGATACCGGACGCGCGCCTCGTCGAGCTCGGCCACCGCCGAGGCGGCCGCAACGGCGGCCAGCGCCTCCTGCTGGAGCGCCTGCGTGTCCACGGCGGCGACTGTATCGCTTCCGCACAATACCCCTGTGAGCGACTACGACCCCTTCGCGGCCGACTACGACACCTGGTCTGCCGACATGACCGAGGACGTCGCGTGGTACGTCGGCCTCGCGCGCGAGGCCGACGAGCCGATCGTCGAGCTCGCCGTCGGCAGCGGCCGCGTCGCGATTCCGATCGCCCGGGAGACCGGCAAGCGTGTGATCGGCATCGACCGTTCGCCGGCGATGCTCGCGCTTGCCCGCGAGCGTTCGCAAGGCCTGCCGGTCGAGCTACGGGAGGGCGACATGCGGGACTTCGAGCTGGAGCAGCCGGTCGACCTCGTCATCTGTCCGTTCCGCTCGCTGCTCCATCTTCCGACGTGGCAGGACAAGCGCCGCGTCTTCGAGCGGGTCGCCCAGGCGCTGCGTCCGGGCGGACGTTTCGCCTGGAACGCGTTCGCGTTCAGCCCGTTCATCGCCGCGGCGCTGCACGATCGCCGGATCGAGCACGCGGACGGCCGCTGGGAGGTCAATCGCTACATCCCTTCCGACAGCCGCGTCGAGCTGATGCGCGGTGCGGGCGACGAGACCTTCGGCGTCCTGCGGGCCTGGTGGGTGGGGAAAGCCGAGTGGGAAGGGTTGATCGACGTCTCGGGGCTCGAGGTGGAGGCGCTGTACGGCGGCTTCGCACAGGAGCCGTTCACGGACGAGTCGCTCGAGCTCGTGTGGGTGGCGCGCAAGCCGGGGTGAGCGCCTACGACCCGATCTCCCGCCTCTACGACCCGTGGAGCGCGAGCGTGATCGAGGACATCTCGTTCTACGTCGACGAGGCGCTCGCCTCCGGCGGGCCGGTGGTCGAGCTCGGGGTCGGCACTGGGAGGATCGCCATCCCCACGGCGCTGGTCGGCGTACACGTGATCGGCGTCGACTCCTCGGCCGGGATGCTCGCCGTCTGCGCCGAGCGGGGCCGCGAGGCCGGCGTCGGGCCGCGGCTCGACCTCCGCCTCGGCGACCTGCGCCGGCCGCCCGTGGACGAGCACGTGCCCCTGGTCACCTGTCCTTTCCGGGCCTACCTCCACCTCCCGTCCGACGCCGAGCGGCTCCAGGCGCTCCGCGCCGCCCGCGCACTCCTCCAGCCGGGCGGGCGGCTCGTCTTCGACGTCTTCACCCCGTCGCCGGAGGACGTCGAAGAGACGAACGGGCGCTGGCTCGAGCGCGAGCCGGAGATCTGGGAGCGCGCCGACTGGGATCTCGAGCGGCAGACGCTGACCCTCTCGGTGCGCGGCGCGCAGGGCGAGTCGACGATGACGCTGTCGTGGCTCGAGCCCGAGCGTTGGCACTCGCTGCTCGCCGAGGCCGGCTTCGCGGTCGTCGCGTGCTACGGCTGGTTCGACCGGAGGCCCTACGCCGGCGGCGAGGACACGGTCTGGATCGCGCGTCGACCTTGATCCCCGCAAATTGCGACAAAAATGTTTCGACGCTCCTTGACCCATCGTGCCGTGCGTCATAGGTTTCCTCTTGCACCGAGTACGGAGCGCGACTAGGTCGAAACCCCGACCGAGCGGTTCTACGAAGAGGGGGCAACCCCGAGGCGGAAGGCCGGTTGGACGAGGTTGACGAAAGCGCCACCGGCTCGGTGAATCTTTTTCCCTTTTTTCGGTGACTCCGCAACCTGGCTTCAGCCAGGTTGCAGCCGTCTGCTCCACTCGTAGAGCGCCACCGTCCCCGCCATCGCAACGTTGAGCGACTCCGCCTCGCCTGCCTGCGGGATCGACGCACGCACGTCGCAACGCTCGAGCACCTCTGCCGGCAGCCCCTCCCGCTCCGCCCCGAGCACGAACACGACCTCGCCGGAGAGATCCACCTCCGGCAGCGGCTCGCCGCCGCGCGGCACGAGCGCGACGCGGCGTCCCGGAGCCTCCTCGAAGCCGCAGAGCGGCACGCGGAACAGCGCACCCATCGACGCGCGCAGCGCCTTCGGCCCCGTCGGGTCGGCGCAACCCGCCGAGAGCGCCACACCCACGCCGAACGCGTCCGCCGAGCGCAGCAGCGTCCCGACATTGCCCGGGTCGGCGACGCGCCAGAGCGCGAGCGTGACCGGCCGAGTCCCGCGCGGCAGGTCGTCGCGCCGGTAGACGCCGACGACGCGCGGCGCGTGCGCGAGCGTCGCTACCTCCGCCAGGAGCTCGGAGGCGACATTCTCCCCCGCGATCAGCAGCTCGACGGGCTCCACCCTGGTCGCGGCGGCAGCCGCGACCAGGTCCTCGCCCTCGGCGACGAACAGCCCGAGCTTGTCACGCCAGCGCCGGTCCCGGAGCTTGCGGACGAGCTTGAGCCGCTCGTTATCGCGCGAGGTGATCAGGCTTCGAGCGCGGCCTTCGCCCGTTCGGCGATCGCGCCGAATGCGGCCGGGTCGCTGACTGCGAGGTCGGCGAGCACCTTCCGGTCGAGCTCGATGCCGGCCTTGCCGAGTCCGTTCACGAACTGGTTGTAGGAGAGGCCGTGCGTACGGGCCGCGGCGTTGATCCGGGTGATCCAGAGCCGGCGGAACATCCGCTTCCGGTTCTTCCGGTCACGGTACGCGTAGACGAGCGAGTGCTCGACCTGCTCCTTCGCGTAACGGTAGTGGGAGTGCTTCCAGCCCCAGTACCCCTTGGCCTGCTCGAGAACCTTGCGGCGCTTCTTCTGCGCGTGGACGGCACGCTTGACTCGCGCCATGGCTACCGAATCCTCAGCATCTTCTTCAGCGCTTTCGTGTCGCCGGGCGCGACCTCGAAGTCGCGCCCGAAGGCGCGCTTACGCTTCGACGACTTCTTCTCCAACTTGTGACCCCGCATCGTCGCCCGCCTCAGCAGGCGTCCCGTTGCCGTCACCTTGAACCGCTTCTTCGCTGCGCGTCGTGTCTTGACCTTCGGCATCTCTCTTCACTCCTGCGTTCTTCGTCGGCGCGAGCACCATCACCATGTTGCGGCCGTCGAGGATCGGCTGGGCTTCGATCAGCCCGATCTCCTTGACGTCGTCGGCGAGTCGCATCAGGAGGTCCCGCCCCCGCTCCGGATGGGTTGTCTCCCGACCCCGGAACATGATCGTGACCTTGACCTTCGCGCGCTGGTTCAGAAACCGTTCTACGTGACCCTTCTTGGTGTTGTAGTCGTGGACGCCGATCTTCGGGCGGAGCTTGATCTCCTTGACGTGGATCTGGCTCTGATGCTTGCGAGCCTGCTTCGCCTTCTGCTCCTGCTCGTACTTGTACTTGCCGTAGTCCATGACCTTGGCGACCGGCGGGTCGGCCTGGGCCGCCACCTCGACGAGGTCGAGGTTCTTGCCGTAGGCGTAGTCGCGCGCCTCGTCAGTGGTCTTGATCCCGAGCTGTGCCCCGTCGCTGTCGATCAGGCGTACACGCGGGACGCGGATGGCGTCGTTGATGCGCGTCGTGTCGCGATTGGCAGGGCGGACGTGCTCGATCGGCCGGCGTCTGGGCCTCAAAGGCTGATCACCAAGTTGGGCTTACTCCTCCTCAAATCGCTTACGGTGCGGGGAAAAGCAAGAAGCCGCTGCCATGCAGCGGCCCCGATCCTCGTCGCTTCCGACTCGGTTGAACCCCACGCGGGCGCTCGGCCCGGGAGGTGAGGAACGGGTCCGCTCCTGCTTTTCAGGTCTCAAGGGTAGCAAGCTTGGCGATGAAATCCATCAGGCCGAGCGTTTCCTGCCCGCCGCCGTGCTCGCGCACGGCCAGGCTCGCGTCCGACTCCCGGTCGCCGTAGACGATCACATAGGGGATCTTCTCCAGCTCGGCGCTCCGGATCCGCTTGCCGATCGTCTCCGTCGCCTCCCCCACGTCGGCCCGGAAGCCGGCCTCGCGCAGGCGGGCGGCCACCGAGGCGGCGGCCTCGCCGTGCGCCTCGCCCACCGGCAGCACCCGCACCTGGACCGGTGCGAGCCAGAACGGGAAGGCGCCGCCGTAGTGCTCGATGAGGATGCCGATGAACCGCTCGAGCGAGCCGAGCAGGGCACGGTGGATCACGTACGGGGTGTGCTCCCGGTTGTCGGCCCCCATGTAGCTGAGTCCGAACCGCTGCGGCATCTGCGCGTCGAGCTGGATCGTCCCCATCTGCCACGAGCGGCCGAGAACGTCGGTCATATGCAGGTCGATCTTCGGCCCGTAGAAGGCGCCGTCGCCCTCGTTCACCCCGTAGACGATCCCTCGGCGGTCGAGGGCCGAGCGGAGCGCCCCCTCGGTGAAGTCCCATTCCTCGTCGCTGCCAAGCTTGTTCTCGGGCCGCGTCGACAGCTCGAAGCGCGCCTCCATCCCGAACAGGTCGTAGAGGAACTTGACGTAGTCGAGGCACGCGAAGACCTCCCCCTCGATCTGCTCGGGCGTGCAGAAGATGTGGGCATCGTCCTGCGTGACGTGCCGCACGCGGAGCAGCCCGTGCAGGGTACCGGCGAGCTCGTTGCGGTGGAGCGTCGACGCCTCGGCGAAGCGCATCGGCAGGTCGCGGTACGAGCGGAGCTGGCTGCCAAACAGGAGCATGTGCCCCGGGCAGTTCATCGGCTTCAGTCCGTACGTCTTGCCGTCCTCCTCGCCCGGGGGGATGAGGAACATGTGCTCGCGGAACTTCTCCCAGTGGCCCGAGGTCACCCAGAGCTCGTTGTCGTAGATCAGCGGCGTCTTCACCTCGAGGTAGCCGCGCTGCCCGTTCTCGCGGCGGCGCAGGTCCTCGAGGGCGTTGAAAACCACCATCCCCTTCGGGTGCCAAAGCGGCGAGCCGGGCGAGTGCTCATCGAAGTGGACGAGGTCGAGCTGCTGCCCGAGCACCCGGTGGTCGCGCCGCTTCGCCTCCTCGAGCCGCTCGAGGTACGCATCGAGATCCTCCTTCGCATAGAAGGCGGTGCCGTAGATGCGGGTCAGCTGCGGCTGCGACGAGTCGCCGCGCCAGTACGCGCCGGCGAGACCGGTGAGCTTGACCGCCTTGATCGGCTTCGAGTTCTGGAGGTGCGGCCCGCGGCAGAGGTCGGTGAAGTCGCCCTGCGTGTAGAGGCTGATGTCGCCCTCGGCGGTGCCGACGAGCTCGACCTTGTACGGCTCGCCTTCCTCTTCGAAGCGGGCGACGGCCTGCTCGCGCGAGATCTCCTCGCGCGTCCACTCGCGGCCTTCCTTCAGCTCCCGGTTGATCTCCGCCTCGATCCGCTCGAGATCTTCCTCGCGGATCGGCTCGGGGAAGTCGAAGTCGTAGTAGAAACCGTTCTCGATCGGCGGCCCGATCGCGATCTTCACGCCGGGGTAGAGGCGGCGAACGGCCTCGGCGAGAAGGTGCGCGGACGAGTGGCGGAGCACGTAGAGGGCCTCGGGATCGTCCTTGTCGCGCGTCGTCAGGATCTGGACGCGTTCGCCGTCCCCGAGCGGCAGGCGCAGGTCCTGCACGCGCCCGTTCGTGCGCACGAGGACGGCCTGCTCGGCCAGCTTCGGCCCGATCGCGCGCGCCGCGTCGAGGCCGGTGGCGCCGTCGGGAAGCTCGAGCTCGGAGCTGTCGGGAAGAACGACCTTCATCCTCCAGACATTAGCCGCGTGTGTAGTCACACGCGCGCGCGACGGCCGGGGACGAGGGCGAGGACCGCCACCGGCGCGAGCAGCAGCGCCCACATCGTCGGCGCGAGCCCGACGGTGCCCGCCGCAACGCCCACCGCAAGCGGCACCGCGGCGCCGAAGATCCCACCCACTCCGCCGACCGCAACCGCGACGCCGCTCCGCCCGGGCAGCGCGCCGTACAGCCTCGCCTTCGGGATCGCGTACCAGCCCGAGTTGAGCAACCCGAGCGCCGCCGCCAGCACGAGCTTCACCGTGAGCCCGGGCACGGCGAGGAATGCCGGATAGACGAACAGCGAAACGGCCGCGCTGGCCCGCAGGTACGCAAGGCCGTCGACGCGGCGCAGCACGAGCAGCACGAGCCAATCTCCGACGAGACCCGCACCGGTCCACACCGCCACCCCGAGCGCCGCCTCCGCGCCCGAGACCCCGACGACGTCCACGAGGTACAGGGCAAGAAAGCCGTGAAACACGTCGAGCAGGAGGTCCGCGCTCTCGAGCAGCACGAGCCAGCGCAGGACATCACGCCGGCGCAGCGCAGAAAGCGCGTGTTCGAGGCTCGCGCGTAGCGACTCGCCGTCGGCCGGAGCCGACCGCGGCAGCCGGCGCATCTCGAGCGCGAGCGGCAGCGCGACGACAGCGAGCGCGGCCGTCGCGCCGCGCCAGCCGAACCCGGCCGCGAGAGCAAGCGCGAGCAGGAGCGGCCCGCCGACGTAGCCGAACGATCCCGCGAGCGTCCAGCGCGCCATGCTGCGCTCCCGCCCGTCGGGGTCGATGTCGATCAACGTCGCCTGGGCGAGCGAGACGAACGCACCCGCCGCCGGGTTGCCGATCACGAGCGCGACGAGCAGCGTCCAGAAGCCGACTGAGCCGGCTGCGAGCCCCGCCGACAATGCGAACGCGATCCCGCCCCCGAAGAGCAGCGTCCGACGCCGTGTCGTGTCGCCGGCAGCGCCGATCAGCGGGTCGAGCGCACTGCCGACGAAGCCGGGCACTGCGAGCACGAGCCCGATCTGCGCGTAGCTCAGCCCGAGGTCGTGCCGGATCAGCGGCCACGCCGCGGCGCGGGTTCCTCCAACGAGCTCGTCGAGCAGCTCGATTGCGAGCAGCGCTGCGACGAGTCGCGCGGCGCTACCGGCGGCGGATCAGGGTCTTCCGCGAATGGTCACGCGGCACATTGTCCTCGACGACCGGCCGCACCGCAATCCCGCGCTCAGCCGCCGTCGAAGGCGGCCTCGCGCACAGCCGCCGGCGCCTTCAGCCAGTAGCTCTCGCGCAGCCATTCGAGCGCCGCTGCGAGGGTTTCGTCGTCGGTCACCTCGGCGGTGATCCACCCGTAGCGGCCGATGTGGCTCGCACGCCGCACCCAGGGCAGCAGCTCGGCAATCTGACGCTCCTCGGCGGTGAGCTTGACGGTCAACTCGACGCGATCTTCCTCTTCGATCATCCATGCGAACAACTTGTTCGCACCGACTTTGAAGACGGGAAAACCCCACGGCGCATCCTCGTACGTCTGCGGAAACGACAGCGCGAGCTCGCGAATCGCACGCGCAAGCGACGACATCGAGTACGGTGTCATGTGCAGCATCGCATTCGGGCACTCATCATTCGACTGAAATCATGTCGAAATAGCGAAGGAACATCGCTGTCTTGGGTGAATCCGGCCGATGCAGCACGCATACTGACTAGAACAAAGTCGGTGCCACTAACTCTCGCCGACCAGGAGGAGGCAGATGGCGACACCACGGAAGAGAACCGGGGCAGGCTCGCGCAAAGCAGCGAGTCGTACCTCGGCACGCAAGAGCGGGGGCGCGAAGCGCACCGCCGCCAAGCGCACCACCGCCAAGCGCAAGACGGCCGCCAAGCGCACCACCGCGAAGCGCGCCACCGTCAAGCGGAGCACCGCCAAGCGGAAGACCGCTGCCAAGCGGACGACCGCGAAGCGCACCACCGCGAAGCGCACCGCCGCCAAGCGCACCACCGCGAAGCGGAGCACGGTGAAGCGGAGCACGGCAAAGCGCAGCACCGCCAAGCGGAAGACCGCTGCCAAGCGCAGCCCCGCGAAGCGCACCGCCGCCAAGCGCAGCCCCGCGAAGCGCACCGCCGCCAAGCGCACCACGGCAAAGCGCAGCACGGCAAAGCGCAGCACGGCAAAGCGCAGCACGGCGAAGCGCAGCCCGGCTCGCCGTACCGGCGCCCGGGCGACTAAACGCACGACCACCCGTCGCACGGGCGCGGCCGGGGGTAAGACGGGCACCGCGGCTCGCACCGGGGCAGCCCCCTCCACGGGGGTGACCTCGAGCACGCGCGCGCGGACCGGCACGAGCCGGACAGGCACACCCGCCGGCACCCCCGGCGGCGCGATCACTCCCATCGCACCTGCGACGGAAACCGTCGGCGAGCTGGGCACGGATATCCCGAGCCCGGTCGAGCCTTCGCCGTTCCCCGCAGGTGACGAGCCGGCCTCGACGTAGCGCGGGCCAGGGAAACGCACGCTCGGAGGGCCCCGCTCGTCGGGGCCCTCCTGCGTGAGGAGCTAGTGGACGCGGCCACAAGTACGGTTGTGCGTCTGGCGGCCCGCAAACGCGGCGCATGCCGTTGTCCTCGGTCGGCCGCATACCTGCGGGTATGCGGCCTCCCTGCGTCCTAGGCCTGACACGAACGAACTTATGACCGCGTCCACTAGGACCCGATCTCCTCCAGAGCCCGCCGGACGAGGACCCGGGCGAGATGCCGCCGGTAGTCCGCGCTCGCGAACGCGTCGTCGACCGGGTCGGTTCCCTCGAGCGCACTCTCCGCCGCCGCGGCCGCATCCGCCCCGCCGGCGAGCGCCGCCTCGACCGCTGCAGCACGGAGCGGCGTCCGCCCCATGTTCATGAGCGCGACGCGCGGCCGGTCCGCGGCGGCAAGCACGGCGACGCCGACGATCGCCCAGTCCTGCGCGCGCGGATGGAACTTGCGGTACGACCAGCGCGCGCCGTCCGTCGCCGGCACCCGCACCTCGGTCAGCACCTCCTGCGGAGCGAGCGCGGTCGTGAACGTCCCGGCGAAGAAGTCGCGCGCGGGCACCGTCCGCTCACCTTGCGGCCCGCGGAGCACGAGCTCGCCCTCGAGCGCAAGCAGCGCCGCCGGCAGGTCGCCGGCCGGGTCTGCGTGCGCAAGCGAGCCGCCGATCGTGCCGCGGTGCCGCACCTGCGGGTCGCCGACCTCGCCGGCCGCGTGCGAGAGCAGCGGGCAGCGGCGGGCCACCGTGTCGTCCCGGTGCAGGTCCGCGTGGCAGGTGAGCGCGCCGATCGCGAGCGTATCCCCGTCCTCCCGGATGCCGGCCATGCCGCCGACGCGGCCGAGGTCGACGAGCAGCGCAGGCGTCGACAGCCGGAGCTTCATCAGCGGCAGGAGCGACTGCCCGCCTGCGAGCAGCCTCGCGTCCGAGTGCGAGCCGAGCAGCTCGATCGCGTGCTCGACGGACTCGGCAGCCTCGTAGTCGAACTCGGCCGGGATCATCGCCCCTCCTCCGCGTCGCGGATCGCACGCCAGACGCGCTCCGGCGTGACGGGCTTCTCGATCGTGGTGACGCCCAGCGGCAGGAGCGCGTCGGCCACCGCGTTCACGACGGCGGGCGGCGAGGCGATCGTGCCCGCCTCGCCGATGCCCTTGACTCCCATCGGGTTCGTGGTCGACGGCGTCACGGTCCGCTCGATCTCGTAGCTCGGCAGCTCAGCGGCCGACGGGACGCGGTAGCTGAGCATCGAGTTCGTCACGAGGCTGCCGTGCTCGTCGTAGACCGCCTCCTCGTACATCGCTTCGGCGATCCCCTGCGCGATGCCGCCGTGCACCTGCCCGTCGACGATCATCGGGTTGATGACCGTGCCGCAATCGTCCACCGCGACGTAGCGGACGATGTCGGTCTCGCCGGTCTCGGTGTCCACCTCGACGACGCAGACGTGCGTCCCCGAGGGGAAGGTGAAGTTCGGCGGATCCCACACCGCGGTCGCTTCGAGCCCCGGTTCGACGCCTTCCGGGAGCGCGTGCGCCGTCCAGGCGGAGAACGCGATCTCCGGCACCGTCTTCGCGCGATCGGGCGCGCCCCGGACGCGGAATGCGCCGTCGCGCCATTCGAGGTCCGCATCGGCGACCTCGAGCTCGTGCGCTGCGATGAGGCGCGCCTTCGCCAGCACCTTCTCGGTGGCATGCCAAAGCGCGACGCCGCCGACCGAGAGGCTGCGGCTGCCGTACGTGTCCATCCCGAGCGGTGAGATCGCGGTGTCCCCGTGCAGCACGTCGACGTCGTCGAAGGAGACGCCGAGCTTGTCGGCCGTGATCTGCGCCCAGGTCGTGACGTGCCCCTGCCCGTGCGGGGAGGTGCCGGTGACGACGGTGACCTTGCCCGTCGGATGGCAGCGGACCGTCGCCGCGTCCCAGCCGCCGGCCACGTAGTTGAGCGCGGCGAGCACCTGTGACGGCGCGAGGCCGCACATCTCGATGTAGCTCGAGAGGCCGATCCCGAGCTGCATACGGTCACCGCTCTCGCGGCGCGTCCGCTGCTCGGCGCGGAGCGCGTCGTAGCCGACGATCTCGAGCGCGCGGTCGAGCCCGCCCTCGAAGTTGCCGGAGTCGAGCTGGAGCCCCGCGGCGATCGCGTGCGGCTGGTCGAACGGGGGGATGTAGTTGAGCCACCGGATCTCCGCCGGGTCCTTGCCGACGCGGTGCGCGAGGGCGTCCATCGCCCGCTCGATCGCGTACGTCGCCTCCGGCCGCCCGGCGCCTCGATAGGCGTCGGTCGGCGTCTTGTTCGTCAGCACGCCGGTGCACTCGAACGAGTAGCCCTCGACGTCGTAGACGCCGCCGTAGAGGAACGCGCCGAGCAGCGGGATGCCGGGCGACACGAGCTGGTAGTACGCGCCCATGTCGGCGAGCAGCTTCACGCGCACGCCGCGCAGCTTCCCCTCCTCCGTCGCGGCGAGCTCGATGTCCTGGATCACGCC
>JBEKEH010000127.1:0-14813 GCA_050013935.1 Gaiellaceae bacterium
TCTGCCGCCGATCTGTACCATCAGCCGATCGTTTTTCTTTTCCGCCGAGTACAGATTCCAGTCCTTCGGCGGATGGTCGTCCACGCGGAGCAGCGCTTCGGGGACGGGCTTCCATTCGACTTTGTCCGCCGCGCGCGCGAGCGGACTGCAGGCGAGGAAAAACGAGAAAACTCCGGCCAGCGCGATCGTCTGCGCGACGGTCAAGAAATAGAAATGCGAACGCAACGTCATCTCCCGGCGATGCTCGGCGTCGCGCATCTCAACCGCGCTTGCGCGAATAGTCGACGTAAACAGTTTTCAGTTCGGTGTAGAAATCGATCGCCACGCGCCCCATTTCGCGCAGGCCGACGCCGGTGCCCTTGATCGCCATCTTCGCGAACTCCGGCTCGCGCTCCTCGGACTTCTCCATGTCGACCTTCATGCGGAGACCGCCGAGGCCGAGCGGGATCTTCACGTTCGCGGTCCAGCGCTGGGCGTCGTGCACGTCGAAGCTCTCCACGCCGGGCATCGTCTTCGCCATCGCCGTCGGGTCGTTCAGCACCTGCCAGACGGTCGCGCGCGGAGCAGCGAACGTGCGCTCGCCCTGGACGTTCACGCCTGCACCACCTCGACGAGCTCACGCGTCCGCTCGGGATGCTGCAGCATGTCCCACACGCGGTGATACGGATTGCAGCTGTCGTAGACGATCGCGTCGCCGTGCCCGCGGAGCGCGTCCTGAATCGCCGCGCAGACCGCGTGGATGCCCGCGCCGCCGCCCTCGCCCATGCCCTTCGTTCCGAGAGGCGTAAAGGGCGACGGGCTCTCGATGTTGCCGGTGCGCAGCGGCGGCATGTCGAGCGCGTGCGGAACGTGATAGTCGTAGAAGTTGGGCGTCAGCAGGTTGCCGTCCTCGTCGTACTCGAACACCTCGTGCATCGCGGCGCCGAGCGCCTGCGCGGTCGCGCCCATCACCTGGCCCTCGACGATCTGCGGGTTGATGCGCTTGCCGCAGTCGTCCACGGCTGCGTAGTCGACGATCTCGTAGTAGCCCGTTTCGGGGTCGATCTCGACGACCGCGGCGTGCACCTGCGCCGCATAGGTGAGCGTGAGGTTGCCAAACTTCCGCTCGATGTCCGGCACCTGGAACGGCGGCCGGTAGACGTAGCGACAGTTGAGCGTGACGTCGAGGTCCTCGGGCAGGCCTGCGTTGTTCGCGTTGATGATCGCGCCGCACGCCATGAACGGCAGCGCGACCTCGGGGTTGTCCTTGATCCGGACGCTTCCCTCGGCGAGCTCGAGCGCCTCCACGGGGACGCCGCCGAAGATCGCCGAGGCGAGCTTCTTGATCTCTGCCGCGAGCATCTCTGTCGCGCTCTTCACCGCGCTCAGGCCCGTGACGGCGAACTGGCTCGCGTATGTGCCCGAGAAGCCGGCGTGTGAGTTCCAGTAGCTGTCGTGGCCGGCCCGGACGTGCACGTCGTCGACGGAACACTGGAGGATGTCGGCGACGATCTGTGCCGCCGTCGTCTCGTGTCCCTGGCCTTGCGGCGTCGTGCCGAGCGTGACCACGATCTCGCCGAAGATGTCGAGCTTGACGGTCGCGACTTCGTTGTTGCCGGAGAACTGCAACTCCGGGTTGATCATCCGCGCCTGGCCGAAGTTGTTCGTTCCGGAATCGAGGGTGGAGCCGATACCGACGCCGAGCAGCTTGCCCCTAACTGCGGCGTCGCGCCGTCGCTCCTCAGCTCCGCTCCAGCCGATCAGGTCGAGCGCCACGTCGAGCATCTGCGCGTAGTCGCCCGAGTCGTAGACGCAGCCGTTGGGAGTCTCGTACGGCATGTCCTCGGCGCGGACGTAGTTGCGCTTGCGCACCTCGACCGGGTCGAGGCCGAGCTCGTGCGCGACGATGTCGATCACGCGTTCGGTGAACCAGAGGTGCTGCATCCGCGAGTAGCCGCGGTTCGGCGAAACCGGCGCCTTGTTCGTCGCCACTTGCGTGAACTCGAGACGGATGTTGCGCCAGCGGTACATGCCCGGCGTGACCTGCGCCCAGATGACGCCGCCGAGCGGCTCGTAGCGGAGCCACGCCCCGGCGTCGTCGAGCGCGCAAGTCCGGAAGCCGAGCAGCGTGCCGTCCTCTTTCACCGCGACCTCGGTGTCGTGGAACCAGCGCTCGTTCCCGTGCGACATCGAGAGGTGGAAGTCCGTGCGCCACTCCGTCCACTGCACCGGTCGGTTGAGCTTGCGCGCGAGTAGGCAGCAGACGACGAGTTGCGGATGCGACGTGATCTTGTTGCCGAAGCCGCCGCCGATGTCCTGCGTGACGAAGCGCAGCTTGTCGAGACCGCAGCGAATCGCAGGCCCCATCATGATCGCGGCGAAGCCCGGGAACTGGTTGTTCGTGTGGATCGTCCACTGCCCGGTGCCGCGGTTGTACTCGACGAGCGCGCCGTTGGTCTCGAGCGGCGTGGAGTTGAAGCGGTGGAAGTGGAGCTCCTTGATCTTGACGACGCGGTCCGCCTCGGCGAACGCCGCGTCGAGATCGCCCCATTCGTAGACGCCCTCCCACATGAGGTTGGAGCCGCTGTCCTCGTGCAGAATCGGCGCCTCCGGGTCCTCCGCGCGACGCGCATCCGTCACGGGCGGCAGGGGCTCGTACTCCACCTCGACGAGCTCCGACGCGTCGCGCGCGAGCTCCCGCGTCTCGGCCACGACCGCGACGACCGCCTCGCCGACGTAGCGCACCTTGCCGACCGCGAGTGCGTAGTCCTTCAGGTGCGCGCCGGGCGGCGTCGAAAGCTGGAAGAACGGATCGGTGAGCGCCGCGACCTCCTCGCCGGTGAGCGTCCCGTAGACGCCCTTGATCGCCTCCGCCTTCGAGACGTCGATCGAAGTGATGTGCGCATGCGCGTAGGGCGAGCGGACGAAGAAGATGTAGCCCATCCCGTGCCGCTTGATGTCGTCGACGAAGACGCCCTCGCCCTGGACGAGCCGCTTGTCCTCCTTGCGCGGGACGCTCTGACCCGCCCAGCCCTTCTGCGGCTTCTGCGTCTCGACGCGCTCGGGAATGACGGTCGTGCCGCTCACGCCATATCGGCCGTTGCCGCCTTGACAGCCTCGAAGATGTTCCAGTAGCCGGTGCAACGACAGATGTTGCCCTGCAGCGCCTTCTTGATCTGATCGTCGGTCGGGTTCGGATTCGTGCGCAGCAACGCCGTCGCGCTCATCAGCATGCCCGGCGTGCAGTAGCCACACTGGAGCGCGTGGTGGTCGCTGAACGACTGCTGCAGCGCCGTGAGCTCGCCGCCCTCGGCGAGGCCCTCGACCGTCTCGATCGTCGCGCCGTCGGCCTGGACGGCGAGCATCATGCAGCTCTTGACGAGCACGCCGTCGACGATCACCGAGCAGGCGCCGCAGTTGCCGGTGTCGCAGCCGATGTGGCTGCCGGTGAAATCGAGATCGTCGCGGATGAAATGGATGAGCAGCTTCCGCGCCTCTACCTCACGCTCGTAGACGGTGTCGTTGATCGTCACCGCGATCGTCTTCGAGGACGAAACGGCGCTCACCTAGCTCCTTTCCACGGCCGTGCGGACGGCTCGCACCGCCAGCACCTCGGCCAGATGCGTGCGGTACTCGCTCGACGCGTGCACGTCGGCCGGCGGGAACAGGCCCGCCGCCCGCACGGCGGTGCGGACGGCCTCATCGTCACCGGAAGTGGGCCGCAGGACGACCGGTGCGGCCGCGACGCAGCCGAGGGCGACGCGCACCGCGCCGTTGACGCTTGCGGCGGCGTTCACCAGGCATGTGCCGTCGGCGCCGACCGTCACCGCGGCGAAGCCGTCGCCCTTGCCGGCGGGAATCGTGATCTTCGTCAGCAGCTCGCCTGGGCCAACAGCTGTGAGATAGACGCCGAGGAAGAACTCCTCCGCCGGCACGACGCGCTCGCCGTCGCGGCCGGCAACCGTCATCTGCGCGCCGATCGCCGCGAGCAGCGGCGGCAGGTGGTTCGTGGGGTCGTTCGAGCAGATGTTGCCGCCGATCGTGCCGCGGTTGCGCACCTGCACGTCTGCGATCTGCGCGCAGACCTCGCCGAGGATCGGGCGCGCCTTCGCCTCGGCCGACGCGATCAGCTCGGAGCAGGTGGTCATCGGACCGATCGAGAGCGTGCCGTCCGGAGCGAGCTCGACCCCCTTCAGCGCCTCAATCCCGTTCAGGTCGACGAGCACGTCCGGTGACGCCGCGCGCGCCTTCATCACGTTGATCAGAGTCTGGCCGCCCGCGAGGGCGCGGGCGCCGTCGTGTTCCACGAGGATCGCCAGCGCTTCGGCAACCGACGACGGCTTGGCGTACTCGACCTCGCGCAGGAGCACGGGAGCGATCCTATTCACCGCACTAACGGCTTCGCAAGCCGTATTTTATTTTCTCGGGGCGGCGCTCAGCCGGGCCGGACGGCGGGTTGCGCCGGCTCGGCGTGGATGCGCGTCCGCGCCTCCTTCAGCGGACCGCCCGAGCGTCCGGCCCGCGTGGCGAGGATCTCGGCAAGGATCGAGAACGCCGTCTCGGCGGGAGACTCGGCGCCGACGTCCAGGCCGCAGGGGCTGGCGATGCGGTCGAGCGCCGCCTCGGCGACGCCGGCCTCCAGCAGCCGCTCGCGCCGCCGCTCCTGATTGCGCCGGGAGCCGAGCGCGCCGACGTAGAAGGCCTCGCTCGCGAGCGCCGCCTGCAACGCGGGCAGGTCGAACTTGTCGTCGTGCGTGAGCACGACGACGGCGGTACCGAGGTCAGGCTGCACCTGCGCGAACGCCTCCTCGGGCCAGGCGACGAGCAGCTCGTCCGCGCTCGGGAGCCGGTCGCGAGTGGCGAAGCGCGCGCGGGCATCGGCGACGATCGTCGTCCAGCCCAGCAGCTTCGCCGCGCTGCAGAGCGCTTCAGCGGTGTCGACGGCCCCGATCACGAGCAGCCGCGCGGGCGGTCCGAAGACATCCGCGAACACCGTCGCCTCACCGTGCTCGACGACGTGACTCCGGCCGCGGCGCAAGGCCTCGTGCGCCAGCTCGGCGAGCTCGGCGGGCCCGTCGCCGACGGTCGTTCCGTCCTCGTGCACGAGCAGCTTCGCCCCCGCGTCTGGTCCGGCGACGATGGTGAGGACCACGGCGCGGCCGCCCTCCTCGATGACACGGTGCAGCTCGTCGAAGACGGTCACTCGAGCGGCTCGACGAAGACGTCGATCTCGCCGCCGCAGGGCAGCCCGACGCCGAGTGCCATGTCGTCCGTGATGCCATACGTGAGGAGCCGCGGCGGCCCGCCCGCGAGCACCTCCTGTGCGATCAGACAGACGTCGCTCTCGACGCAGCCGCCGGACACCGAGCCGGCGAGCTCGCCGCTCTCGCTGACCGCGAGCTTCGAGCCGACCGGGCGCGGCGCCGAGCGGCGGGTCGCAACCACGGTCGCGATCGCGACCTTCTCGCCCCGCTCCCGCCAGCGGTCGATGTCGGGCAGCAATTCCTTCACGGTGGCAATGTAGCTACTGCTACCTGCCGAGGTACGCCTTGCGGAGGTCCTCGTCCTCGACGAGCTCGGAAGCCTTGCCCTCGAGCACGAGCCGTCCGGTGGAGAGAACGTAACCACGGTCGGCGATCGCGAGTGAGACGTTGGCGTTCTGCTCGACGATCAGCATCGCGACCCCGGACTCGTGCACCTGCTTGATGATCTCGAAGCTGCGCTCGACGAGGATCGGCGCGAGACCCATGGACGGCTCGTCCATGAGCAGCAGCTTCGGCTTGGCCATGAGCGCGCGGCCCATGGCAACCATCTGCTGCTCGCCGCCGGAGAGCGTGCCGGCGAGCTGCGAGCGCCGGTCGTGGAGCAGCGGGAACAGCTCGTAGACCCGGTCGAAGTCCTCCTTGCTGCCGCCGCCGTGCAGGTAGGCGCCCATCTGCAGGTTCTCGAGCACGCTCATGGGAGCGAACAGGCGCCGGTTCTCCGGCACGATCGCCATCCCCTTGCGGATCCGGTAGCTCGTCGAGCGGCGCGTCACCTCTTCGCCGGCGAACCGGACCGAGCCGTTGCGCGGCTGGACGATCCCCAATACCGTCTTCAGCGTGGTCGACTTGCCCGAGGCGTTGCCGCCGAGCAGGCAGACGAGCTCGCCCGCGTGCACCTCCAGGCAAAGGTTCTGGAGAATGTGAATCGGACCGTAGTACGTGTCGACCGCATCGAGCCGAAGCAGCGGCTCCGACGTGTCGCCGGCCGCGCTCACTTCGTCGTCGCCGCCTTCGTCCCGAGGTACGCCTCGACGACGCGCGGGTCGGTGGCGACCTGCTCGAACGATCCCTCCGAGATCCTCACGCCGTGGTCGAGCGCGATGACGCGGTCGGAAATGCCTTCGACGACGTGCATGTCGTGCTCGATCACGAGGATCGTGTAGCCGGCCTCCACGCGCAGGCGTCCGATGAGCTCTGTGATCTCGTGCGTCTCGACTGGGTTCATGCCGGCGGCGGGCTCGTCGAGCAGCAGCAGCCGCGCCTTCGTCGCGGTGGCGCGCGCGATCTCGAGCCGGCGCCGGTTCGCGTACGAGAGGCTGTACGCGGGCTGGTTCCAGCGGTAGCCCATCAGCCGCTGCCCGAAGAAAGAGAGCCGCTCTTCCGCGAGCTGTTCGATCTCCCGCTCCTCGCGGCGCATGCCCGGCGTGCGCAGGATCGAGCGCACAATGCCGGCACGCGTGTGCGAGTACGCGGCCGCCATCACGTTCTCCTTCACAGTGAGGTTCAAGAAGAGCCGCAACGTCTGGAAGGTCCGCGCGATCCCACGCGCGGTGATCTCGTGCGGCTCCAGCCCGAGCAGGCTCTCGCCCTCGAAGCGGATGTCGCCCGCGTCAGGCGCGTAGACGCCTGTGATGAGGTTGAACAGCGTCGTCTTGCCGGCCCCGTTCGGCCCGATCACGCTCACGATCTCGCCCCTGTCGACATGCAGGTCGAGCTCCTCGATGCACTTGAGGCCGCCGAAGCTCTTCGAGACCGCGTTCAGCTCGAGCAGGGGAGCCATCAGACGATCTCCACTCGTTGTGAGCCCAGCAGGCCCTGCGGCCGTGCGTTCATGAGGACGATCAGGATCACGCCGATCAGGATCAAGCGCGTGATGCTTGGCTCGACGACGAGCCGGTTCTCCCAGACGAACGCCGTCAAGTAGAGCGTCGGGATGAGGGCGACCTTCTGGATCGCGCCTTGCAGCGTCGTGAGCAGCAGCACGGCAAAGACGAGGCCGACGAACGCGACGTTCCCGATCACTCGCGGATTCGCGGGCAGCACGACCCAATGCCGAAGGCCACTGCCGAGGATGCCGCCGACGGCAGGCTGGCCGTCAACGCCGGCGGTCCACGTCGCGGCCACGATCGCGTGCACGGCGAAGCCGAAGCCGATCGTCCCGGCGACGACGGCGCCGAGCCAGCGCCAGGGCCTGAGCTTCGCGACGAGCGTCGCCACGATCAGCGTGTAGAAGATCCAGGTAGCGTGGCCCGGCGTGCGCAGCACCTCGAGCGAGACGCCGACCACGAGCGCGCCGAGGATGACGCCGCCGAGGGTGCCGGCGCCGCCGAGGATCAGGATCGCGTAGATGATGATCAGCGTCGGGACGTCGAAGTCCGCCGAGAAGACCGCGGTGTTCAGCGCTGCGAAGACCGTCCCGGTCAATCCTGCGATCGCCGCGCCGGCGGCGAACGCGACCAGCTTCAGCCGGTTGACGGGCATCCCCATCAGCTCGGCGGCGAGCGGGTCCTCGCGGAGTGACATCCAGGCACGACCGGTACGCGAGCGCTCGACGAGGTACACCGCGCCGATGACGACGAGGAACATCACGAGCGCGACGTAGAAGTACGCCTGAAGCGATTCGATCTTGTAGCCGAACGCGTTGAAGTTGTCGACGTTCGGAATTCCGTTCGGGCCGCCCGTGACGTCGTAGGAGCGCGTGAAGCCGAGAAACGACATCCGCTCACCGTTCGTGTACACGGTCACGAACAGCTGCCCGAAGAAGAGCGTGACGATCGCAAGGTAGTCGCCGACGAGACGGCGCGACGGCAGCGCGACGAGGAAGCCGAGCAGCGCCGTGGCGACCACAACGACCGGGATGACGGCGAGCGTGTCCCAGTGGATGCCGAACTTCGGCGACGCGAGCATGGCGTAGCCGTAGGCGCCGAAGCCGTAGAACGCGACGTAGCCGAGGTCGAGCAGCCCCGCATAGCCGACGACGATGTTCAGGCCAAGCGCGAGCAGCATGTACAGCAGCGTGTTGAAGCCGACGCGGATGGCGTAGCCGTTGTTAGTGACCACCGGCAGGAACGCCGCGGCGATCCCGAAGGCGAGGTAGAACGCCGGTCGTGGGACCCGCTTGAACTCGTTCTGCACGCGCCCGACGACGCCGGAGGCGGCATCGCGGCGCGCCTCGACCGACGCCACCCACTCGTCGGCGCCGATGCGCGGCTGCGCCTCGTCGGGGCGCGGCGGGACGGGCGGAATCTCCGAACCGGCGTCCATTACACCTTCTGCACCGCCGCGCGGCCGAGCACGCCACTCGGCCTGACGACCATCACGACGATCAGGATCGCGAACACGATCGCATCGCTGAACGTCGACGAGACGTAGCCGATGCTGAACGCCTGCCCCAGCCCGATCACGAGCCCCCCCACGACGGCGCCCGGCAGGTTGCCGATGCCGCCGACGACGGCGGCGATGAACGCGTACAGCCCTGCCTGGAAGCCCATGTACGGCCAAACCTGCTGGTACGCGAGGCCGTTGAAGACGCCGGCGGCCCCGGCGAGCGCGGAGCCGATGAAGAACGTCGCGACGATGACGCGGTCGACGTCGATCCCCATCATCGCCGCCGCCTCGCGGTCGAACGACGTGGCGCGCATCGCCTTGCCGAGCTGGGTGCGCTGAACGAAGAGCGTCAGAAGAACCATCAGGACGACCGCGCCGACCACGACGATGATCTGCGCGAGCGCGACGTGCACGCCCGCAGGCAGCGTGAAGCCCTTCCGCCAGAGCTCGCCGCCCTTCCAGGCGAAGGTGTCGTAGCTCTGGTACTGGGCGCCGAGCACGAGCAGCGCCGCGTTCTCGAGGAAGAACGAGACGCCGAGCGCGGTGATCAGCGGTGCGATGCGCGGAGCGTTGCGCAGCCGGCGGTACGCGAACCGCTCGATCAGCACGCCGAGCAGGCCGCCGCCGAGCATGGCGCAGAAGAACATCAGGAAGAGCAGCAGCCAGATGGAGGTCGAGAGCGCCTCTGCTCCTCCGAAGACCGTGATGAGCCCGAAGCCGATGAACGACCCGACCATGTAAATGTCGCCGTGCGCGAAGTTGAGGAGCTTCAGGATCCCGTAGACCATCGAGTAGCCCAGGGCGATCAGCGCGTACACGCTGCCGTGCGTGATGCCGCTCACCAGCTCCGTGAGGAGGAAATTCCAGTTCACCGGGCCCACCGAGAAACGCATTGCGAAGCGCCGCACGGGTGATCTTGCCCTTCTCCGCGGTGCACGCCTTGGTCGCGGCGGCGCCGTACATCTGCGCGAGAACGTAGTTCGGCGCGCCGAACGGGCTCGTGCCGCCCGGGAACTTCTTGTTGAAGGCGGTGACGACCGCGTTGTCCGCAGCGATCGTCGTGACGTCCGGGGCAAAGAACGACACGTAGTTACCGGCCGTGAAGTTCTTCGAGTCGAACGTACCGTCGCTCCCGAAGACCACCGCGGTCTTGCCCTGCGCCTGCGCCTGCTGCGCGAAGAGCTGAGCCTCCGAGGCGACCTGGAACGGCAGGAAGACGACCTTCACGCTGCTCGTGATCTTCGCGACCAGCGCCGAGAAGTCGGTTGCCTTCTGGCTCACCGACTCGCGGTCGACCGTGACGCCCTTGGCCTGCAGCGCCGGGCCGACGATGTCGGCGAGACCGGTCGAGTAGGACTCCTGGTCATCGACGATCATCACGGTGTCACCGGACTTCACGCCGAGCTTGGACGTCATGTACGCGGCGTCCGTCGGGCCCTGGACGCCGTCGTTCGGCACGTCGCGGAAGAAGTAGCCCTTGTCGCTGCCGGACGTCAGCGAGACACGGGTCGCCGAGCCGGAGGCGAACGCCAGGCCGGCCTTCTTGAGGATCGGCGCCACAGCCTGAACCTCGTCGCTACCCGCCGGACCGATCACGCCCATGATCGACCCGTTCGACGCGAACTGCTGCGCAACGGTCGATGCGAGCGACGCCTGCAGCTGCGTGTCGCCCTGGACGATCTTCAGCTTGACCTTGTTCGCCTTGTTCGCGTTCCACTGGCTCACCGCGAACAGGGCCCAGTGCAGCTGATCGTCGCCGATCGACGACACAGGCCCGGTGATCGGCGCCATCATGCCGATCTGCACGGGGCTCGAGCATGACGCCGACGCCGTCGCCGGGGAAGCCGGCCGAGCAGCGGCGGAAGCGACGATCGCAAGCGTCGCCGCAACGGCGACGATCGCGACCAGTCCAACCCTCCTGAACATCAAGTCCTCCTTTGGGATGTCGCCCCGGTATAGACGCCCGCCAGGCTGGGCGGTTTGCCACTCGCCCATATCGGGTGTGAGACTGTAACCCACGCTGCTCGACTACGCAGGTACGCTGCCCGGCCTGAGGTACTGCCTTCAGCCGGGAGAGACACCGCTTTTCGGCGCGGAACGGGACTGCGCGGAGTTCGAGCAGCGTGTGCTCCGCTTCTCCGAGGCGTCCGAGGAGCGGGTGAACGCCGATGACGACGAGGTTCTGTACGTGCTCTCCGGGAGCGGCACCGCGACCCTCGGCGAGGCGCGGACGGAGCTCGCTCCGGGCACCGCGGCCTTCGTCGCGCGAGGAACTTCGTGGCGCGTCGACGGCGCGGACAGGCTCGTCGTTCTGTCGGTGCTCATCCGGGAGCCGCTTCCCGCGCAGGGTCATGCCGTCCTCGACGTCGCCGAGAGCGCGGCAGACAGCGCGACGGCGGGCCGGCAGTTCCGCCTGCTCGCGACGCCCGAGGTCGGCTGCACCTCCGTGACGCAGTTCGTCGGCTACATCCCGGTGGGCCGTGCACCCGACCACTTCCACACCTACGACGAGGTCGTCTACGTCCTCGAGGGCGAAGGAGCACTGCACATCGGCGGGGAGACAGCCGCGCTCAAACCCGGCTCCGCCGTGCACCTGCCGGCGCGGCTCGTGCACTGTCTCGAGAACACGGGCCCGGGCGAGATGCAGGTGCTCGGCGTCTTCCGCCCTGCCGGCTCGCCCGCGGAGGCGTACTACCCCGACGGGACGCGGGCCCAGTACTAGTGCCGCGGATCGCGCGTACCGCCGAGATCGTCTGGGAGGGGAACGTCGCGCGCGGCGGCGGCACGATCTCCGCCGGCTCGGGCGCCTTCTCCGGCCTCGGCTACTCGCTGCCGACGCGGATCGGACAGCCGGAGGGCAAGACAAGCCCGGAGGAGCTGCTCGCGGCGGCGCACGGTGGCTGCATCACGATGTCGCTCGCCGGCGAGCTCGCCGGGGCGGGCGCGCCGCCCGGCAGGCTCGCGTGCACCTGCCGGATCGTCATGGACGAGGTCGAAGGGCAGGGCCATCAGATCGTCGGCTCGCATGTCGAGATGGTCGCGGCGGCGGAAGGGCTGGACGACGCCGGCCTCCAGGCCGCCGTTGCGAAGGCGGACGAGGGCTGTCCGTTCTCGACGCTGCTCCGGCGTGCAGGCGCGACCGTCACCGTCGCCGCACGCCTCGCCTGAGCGGGATGGAGCTCGCGGAGCTCGCCGCCGCGCGGCGCACGCACAAGGCGTTCGGCCCGGAGCCGCTCCCGCGCGACGAGCTGCTCGAGCTGCTCGCTCTCGCGCGGTACGTGCCCAATCACCACCTGACCCAGCCGTGGCGGTTTCGAGTGCTCGGCCCGAAGGTGCTCACGCGCCTGAAGGAGGCGGCCGGCCCCGCCGAGGCGGCGAAGCTCGACCGCGCGCCGACGCTTGTCGTCGCGTCGGCCGCGCTCTCCGGCGACTTGGTGCAGGACGAGGAGGACGTCTGCGCGACGGCCGCCGCCGTGATGCTCGTGCTGCTCGGCGCGACCGAGCGCGGCCTCGCCTCCTACTGGCGCACGCCGGGTGTGCTGCGGACGGCGCGAGGCCGTGAGGCGATCGGCGTGCCGCGCGGCGAGCGCGTGCTCGGGCTGATCCACCTCGGCGCACCCGCCCGCGAGCCGTCGCCGCGCGAGCGCGAGCCCGTCGACACGTACGTCGACTTCCTCGACTGACACTCCGGATCGAGTCAGGGATCGTCCCGGGCCTATCCGGATAGCCGCAGCAGCGCGCGCGGACGATCCTCTGGTTGATCATTCGACCTGGAGGAGCAATGACTGAGACGACTGAGAGCATCCGGGGGGCCGGCGCCGAGCCGAGACGCCTCACCCGCAGCCGCGAGGGCCGCTGGCTCGGCGGCGTGTGCGCGGGGCTCGGGCGCTACTTCGACCTCAATCCGATCGTGTACAGGATCGCGTTCGTCGCACTCGCGCTCGCGGGCGGCACGGGAATCCTGCTGTACGTCGCGGCGTGGCTCGTCATGCCCGACGAGGACGTCGAGGACTCGATCGCGGCTGCCGCGATCAAGCAGCACCGCGAGCGGCCGTGGCTGCTCGTCGGCGTCGGCCTGCTGGCCTTCGGCTCGATCCTCGCGCTGTCCGAGGCGCGCTTCTGGCCGAGCCCCGGCAACCTGTGGCTCGCGGCGGCGCTCGCCGGCGCAGCGATCGTCTGGTGGCAGGTGAGCACCCACCGCTCGCCGCCGCGCGAGTCGGCCCAGGGTGCGGAACCCGGCACGGCCGCCGCGCTGCCGCCGGTGCGGCGCCGTTCGCTGCTGCCGGCGGCGACGGGGCTTCTGATCGGCGGCCTCGGCATCGTCGGCCTGCTGGAGGCGACCGACGCCGTCAGCGTCGACTGGCGGATCGTGCTCGCCGCGGCGGCGATCGGGATCGGCGCGCTCGTCGCACTCGGCACGGTGACCGGCCATTCCGTCGGCTCGGTCGCAGTGCTGGGCCTCGCCGTCCTCGCCGGCCTCGCGCTCAGCATCGCCGTGCAGGTGCCGCTCTTCTCCGGCATCGGCGACCAGGTCGAGCATCCAGCGACGCTCGCGGCGCTCCACTCCCGCTACGAACACGGCATCGGCAACTTCCGCGTCGACCTGCAGGACGTCGCCATCCCGGCCGGTCGCACTTCCGTGAAGGTGACGCTGGGGATCGGCAACCTGACCGTGCACGTGCCGCAGTCGGTGTCCGTCGAGGTGGACGGGCGCGCAAGCGCGGGAGACGTGCGGCTGCTCGGCCGCGAGGACAACGGCACGCACGTCCACGAGCGCGTCGTCGACACCGGCACGCTGCGCGGGCACGTGCTCGTGCTCGACGCACGCGTGGGGCTCGGCGAGCTGACGGTGACGCGCGGGTGAGCGTCGGACCGCTCCGGCTTCCGGTCACGTTCCCGAACGTCGGCCGGTCAGAACGAGGACGCGTGCTCGCAGGCGTGTGCAGCGGCGTCGCGAAGGCGCTCGGTGTCGACGCGACGCTCGTGCGGCTCACGACCGCGCTGCTGGCGTTCGCGAGCGGCGCCGGCATCGTCGCCTACTTCGGCGCGTGGTCGCTGCTGCCCGAGCCGGGCGAGCAGGCGCCGTCCCGTCGCCGCCGGATGGCCGGAGTCGTCCTGCTCGTCTGGTCCGTGGTCCTCGCGCTGCGCGGCGTAGGGCTTGCCGGCGGCCTCGTCGGGCCGCTGGCGCTCGTCGGAGCCGGGCTCGTGCTCGCGGCAGGCGCCGTGTCCTTCGGGCTGGGCGAGCGCCGCGCGCGCCTCGCGGCCGCCATCCTCGTCGTGGCCGGCGTCGTCGTCTTCCTCGGGGAGAACACGCGCGGGAGCGCGACGACGTTGCTCGCCCCCGGCGCGGTCGCAGTCGCGCTGCTCCTCGTGCTCGGCCCGTGGGCGTTCCGGCTCGCGCGCGAGCGGGACGCCGAGCGCGCGGCGCGGATCCGGACCCAGGAGCGTGAAGAGCTGGCCGCGCGCGTGCACGACTCCGTCCTGCAGACGCTCGCACTCATTCAGCGCGAGCCGAACGACGCTCGCCGCGTGGCGACGCTCGCCCGGCGGCAGGAGCGCGAGCTTCGCGCGTGGCTCTACCCCGACCGCGAGCCCGCCGCGGAGGGAACGCTCGCGGACGCCGTCGACACGGCCGCGGCCGAGATCGAGGAGCTGCACGGCGTCCGCGTCGAGGTCGTGCGCACCGGCGACGCTCCGCTCGACGAACGGACGCGCGCCCTCGTGCTCGCCGCGCGCGAGGCGATGGCGAATGCGTCCAAGCACTCTGGCGTTGCCGAGGTCTCGGTGTTTCTCGACGCCGACGCCAAGCATGTCGCGCTGGCGGCGAAATTTCAGTGGGGCATAAAGGTCCGTCCCACAAACCGCGCCGTACGTGGAAGGGCGGTCCGGGTCCACCATTTCCGCGGGACGATACGGCGGCAGAAATGCGTCCACATCGGCCTGATCCGGCACATCCACGATTTCCGAGGTATGGGTCAAATAAAAGCCGTCCAGGTTGAGCATGACCGGAAGCATGACCTGTTCGGCCAACTTGTAGGCGATGAGAGTCGCGTCCAGTACATCCTGTGCATCCTGGCAATAATACTGAATCCAGCCTGTGTCGCGTTGGGAAAGGGAATCGGTATGGTCGCAGTAAAGATTCCAAGGCGGGGACAAGGCCCGGTTGGCGTTGAGCATTACAATGGGCAGCCGTCCGCCGGCCGCGTGGTGCAACAGCCCGGGCGGGATCGATCTCCAGCGGCC
>JBEKEH010000128.1:0-9221 GCA_050013935.1 Gaiellaceae bacterium
CTCCAGGCCGAGAAGCAGTTCGGCTACCACCGCGACGAGCTAGTCGGCCAGCAGGTCAAGAACATCATCCCCGAAGGCTTCGCGGAACGGTTGATCGCCGACGATCTGCGCTCCGCGGCCGACGCCCTGGCACAGCAGATAGGCACGGGGATCGAACTCGTCGGGCGGCGCAAGGACGGCACCCAGTTTCCGATCGAGATCATGCTTAGCCCGCTCGAGAGCGCCGACGGAATCCTCGTGACTGCGGCGATCCGCAACATCAGTGTGCGCAAGGAGGCGGAAGAGCATCTGGCGCAGATGGAGGGCCGATACCGCGGGCTGCTGGAAGCGGCTCCGGATGCGATGGTGGTGGTCAACGGGGCCGGCGAGATCGTCCTGTTGAACCTCCAGGCCGAGAAGCAGTTCGGCTACCACCGCGACGAGCTCGTCGGCCAGCCGGTCAAGAACATCATCCCCGAAGGCTTCGCGGAACGGTTGATCGCCGACGATCTGCGCTCCGCGGCCGACGCGCTAGCACAGCAGATCGGGACGGGGATCGAGCTCGTCGGGCGGCGCAAGGACGGCACCGAGTTTCCGATCGAGATCATGTTGAGCCCGCTCGAGAGCGCCGACGGAATCCTCGTGACTGCGGCGATCCGCAACATCAGTGTGCGCAAGGAGGCGGAGAGCCAGCTGCTCCAGGCGCAGAAGCTCGAGTCGATCGGAAGATTGGCGGGCGGGATCGCCCACGACTTCAACAACATGCTCTTCGTGATCCACGGTTACGCGGAACTCCTGACCGACGATCTGGCCTCGACGAATCGGGCTCGCCTCGATCCTGACAGCGCGCTGCTCAGCGTCAACGCGATCAGCCAGGCAGCCGAGCGCGCAGCGACGCTGACGGCCCAACTGCTTGCGTTCAGTCGCCAACAGGTCATCAGCCCGAGCGTGCTCGACCTCAATGCCGCCATCGATGGCCTCGAGCCGATGGTGCGTCAGCTGATCGGCGAAAACATGCGGCTCGTCGTCAAGCTCGACCACGACGCCGGTTACATCCGTGGCGATGCAGGGCAGCTCGACCAGATCCTCGTCAATCTCGTCGTCAACGCTCGCGACGCGATGCCCGACGGCGGAACCGTGACGATCGAGACCGAGAACGTGTTGGTCGACGAGCCGTACGCGATCGCGCATTTCGATGTGAGGCCCGGGCCTTATGTCCTCCTTTCGGTCACTGACACCGGCGTGGGAATGGACCGCGTGACGCGCGAACACATCTTCGAGCCCTTCTTCACGACGAAGGAGCTCGGCAAGGGGACCGGCCTCGGACTGGCCACGACCTACGGGATCGTCCGTCAGGCCGGCGGCCACATCTGGGTTTACTCGGAGCCGGGGATCGGCTCATCGTTCAAGCTCCACTTCCCGAGAGTCGACGCTGCGGTAACGACCGAACTGCCGACGATCGCCGCTACCCCTGCCGTCGGAGCCGGCACGGTCCTTGTCGTCGAGGACGAGCGCGTCGTCCGCGACATGACGACGCAGTTGCTCACCCGGTCCGGCTACGAGGTGATCGCGGTTGCCGGTGGCGCCGAGGCGATGATCCGGCTGGTGGGACTCGACGAGCCTATCGACGTGCTCATCACCGACGTCGTCATGCCCAACATGTCCGGCATCGAGCTCGCTGAATGGACCATGGATCGGTATCCATACGTCGGGGTCGTGCTCCTTTCGGGGTACACGGCCGAGACGCTCAACCTCGAACGGGTAACAGCTCGAGGCGCGACGTTCGTGCCGAAGCCCGTCACATCAGGGCAGCTCCTCGTCGCGGTTCAGCAGGCCCGCTTTGCGGCAAGCCAACCCGACAGAGCGGACCAGTCACCTACGACGCCCAGAAGTCAGTGACCCTCCAGTGACAGTGCCCTCAACCGACACGGAAGCTCGGATCCTCGTCGTCGACGACGACGCCGGCACACGCGCGCTCTTGGCGATCCGCCTCCGACGCGCAGGCTTCGACGTCCTCGAGGCGGCGAGCGGCGAGGCCGCGCTCGGCGTCGTCGAGGACGAAACCATCAGCCTTGTCGTACTCGACGTGGGCCTGCCGGGCATCTCCGGTACAGACGTCGTCCGCGCGCTCCGCGAGCGACCGCAGACGGCAACCTTGCCGGTCATCGTCTTGACCGGCAAAGGGGACGAATACCCGCTCGTCGCAAGTCTCGGCGCGGGGGCCGACGACTACCTCGAGAAGCCAGTCCAGCTCGACGAGCTCGTCGCGCGCGTCCGAGCGCACCTGCGGAGTCACGCGGCATGGTTTAGCGCGGTCGAGGAGGAGCTTCGCAGCCGTTCGGCGGTCGTTGAGGCCCTTGGCCATCTGGCGCTCTCGCCGATACCCGAGGATGCCGCCGAGACGGTGGTGGCTGAACTCGCGCGACGAACCGCGTGTGATTTCATCTCGGTGACCCAGCTGCGTGGCGGTGACCGGCTGCGCGAGCTCGCGACCTACAACCCGATTGCCGGGGTCCGGCGTGGTGGGACGCTCCTCGGTCCGAACCTCTCGCGCGAGTACGTGGCCCGTGCGCGTCGGGGTCCGTGGGCCGAGGATGTCGCACTGACCGATGAAACCGTGCACACGGCCGCATTCATCGCAGCCGACATCGACATCGGCGCCGGCGCGCCGATCTACGCTGGCGACGAGCTGGTCGGCCTGCTCTGGCTCGGCGTCAATGGCCGAGGGCAGCGGCCAACACTGGCTCGGAAGTCGAGCCTGCTCGCCGCCGCAATCGACTACGCGAGCATCCTGAGCGCCGTCGCAGGACCGGCCCTCGCCGATCGGCGCGATATCGCGGCAACGCAATCACGGCTCAAGCACGCCCTCACCGCACTGGAATTCCATGCCGTCTTCCAGCCGATCGTCGACCTCGAGTCGCTCGCCATCGTCGGTTATGAGGCACTGACCCGGTTCACCGATGGCATCCGGCCAGACGTGCGGTTCACCGAAGCGGCTTCCGTCGGGCTCGGGCACGACTACGAGCTCGCGGCGATCGAGGCGGCGCTCGCGACGGCGTCACACCTGCCCACTGAAGCGTTCCTGACCCTAAACATGTCGCCCGGTCTTGTGCTCGAGAGCGGTCGTCGGCTTCGAAAGGTAATCCAGGCGACCACTCGGCGACTCATCCTCGAGCTGACCGAACACGTCTCGATCGACGATTACGCGGCGCTCCGCAAGGCGATCGCGGCCCTTGGCCATGTGGAAGTTGCAGTCGATGACGCCGGGGCGGGCTACGCGAGCCTGCGCCATATCCTCGAGTTGCGACCGGCGTTTGCGAAGGTCGACATCAGCCTCGTCCAGGGGATCGACGCCGACGAGCTCCGCCAGGCGCTTGTGGCGGGTCTTGTTTACTTCGCGCTCAGGAGCGGCTGCCATCTCATCGCCGAGGGCGTGGAGTCGGAGGACGAGGCGACCGCGCTGCGACGGCTGGGTGTCGAGTTCGCGCAGGGTTACCTATTCGGGCGCCCGGAATCGATCGCCGGCTGACCACTCAATCGCCAGTGGGCCCGCGTCTGCAGAGCCGGATCACGGGAGTCTGGACCCTATGGCTTGTTAGTGGCGGGAGTTAGGGCACTCCGTTCGTAGTGCAGGCCGGTCCCTACCGCGTCGAAGCCGTGGTGCCCTAAGGGAGTTCTGAGCCGCGGACCTCTCGGCTCGGTTGAGCGGGCGAACTAGGGCTCTAGGCGGACCGGCTGGCCGTTGCCCGCTGGCGCACACACGTCGCACAGCGTCAGCCCGTCTTCGATGAGCGCGGCGCGACGATAGCCCTCACCGGCATGCAGTGCGACCGGGTGCTTGCAGACAGAGCAGCGGAGGGGCTTCGCGGCCATGCGATCGGCCTTCGTCGACGGCCTGTCAGCCATTGGCACGGCTTGGGTCGCCTGCGTTGCCTGACGGCGGGGGTGACGGTGGGAGCGCGCAACCGCGCTGACGCCGAGCGTCGGCTAGCCACCTGCCGCCGAGTATGCGACGTGTGGTGCACGTGAGATGGTGACGATCCTCCACCACCGCCCCGATCGAACGGACAAGCGCTCGAGCTCGCGCACGGGCCTATACCCGCAGATGGCGCTCTCTATCGCGCATTCCGTCCGCCCAGATTGTAGATAGCGCCGATCTCCCGTACATGAGCTGCTCGCACGCCATACCTGGTCGCCAGAGCTCGCGCACGGTGGCTCGTCGTCGCGGGCCTTTCGGTTGCCTCCGACAGCGCCGGATCGGAGAGGCCCTGGGACTGAAGTGGGGTGCGATTAACTTCGAGGACAAACTGGTCTGGTTTCTGACCGCACGCTACCTCGGAGAAGAGCACTTGACCAAAGGTCATCGTAGCCAGGAACCCGTCGTCCTAATGGATGAGGAGATCGCCCGCCTGCTGGAATACAAGGCGCGCACCCCGCAGGTGACCGAGGGAGATCTAGTCTTTCCTCACCCGAAGGATGCGAAGCGGGCCATGACCGACGACTTGGCTCTATCGGCCTTGCAGCGGGCAGCCGCCAAGGTCGGCTTGCACGTCACCTGGCATCAGCTGCGCCATTGGGGTGCGTCGATGCTTTATCGGGCCGGAGTGCCGATCAAGGTGATCCAAAAGCGCCTCGGACACTCCAAGTACCAAACCACCGCTGATTGGTACCTTGAGCGCGATCAGGAAGCAGCCAGAAAAGCAGCAAAGATTCAGAGTGAATTTCTCGCTGGCTGGACGAAGAAACATCCTGCAAATGTTGCCGCAAGTGTTGCCGTAAGCGGTGACAAGAAGTCATCTGCGGTTGTAAGTTACTGAAAGAAAAGGGCTGGAGGGATGGGTGAGCGGTTGAAACCGGCGGTCTTGAAAACCGTTAGCCTCGAAAGGGGCTCGAGGGTTCGAATCCCTCTCCCTCCGCCATGCAGTCTTAAGTTTTTGGAATTCTCCGACGGGTTGTAGCCACCCGTAGGGTACGGCTCGGCACACCAGGATCAGACAGTTACGACGATTCGATGAACAGGTTTTTTGGGCACGCTGTGCAAGTCAGGCGGCTAGGTGGCCAGTCAGGCGCCAGCTTCTTCGTTCTAGTCGGCTACCCGTCAACTGTGGCTCGCCGCTACGTCGGCACCAGAAGGATGCTTCCGATGGCAGAGCCAACGAAGCAAGAGTTGATGGCCCGGACCGAGCTTGACAAGTAACTCAGGGCAAAGAAGAGTAGAAATCTGGAGTCTAAGGCTAAGGGGCTACGCAACCGAGTGCGGTGCTTTCGAGTGCGCGCTCACCCAAAGACAATCGCCAGGAGTGACCGGACCGACCACAGCCAGTGCTTGCCGACTATTCGGGAGTGGAAGAGCCGGACCAGAGAGAACTGGGGTGTTAAGTTGCTGGACACAGAAGAAATCGTTACAATCCGGCGGGTTGCCAGCCCGCCTCGCCGCCGGTTTCGTTAATGGGCGGGGATCGGTTTCGTGCAGGTCAGCGTAAATAGGACTTAGCCACCAGCAATCTAGACTTTTGTCGCAATGTCAAAGTATGACATCTCACGCAATGTCGAATTCGGTCACGGAACAGCGGAGCCTGACACTTTCCGAGGGATCGGTGCCGCTCAATGCGTGCTGTGTTCCAAGAACTAACCACCGTCCATTCCCAGATCCACAGATTCCAAAGGGCTCTCGCTCCGCCCCGTTAAGAGGCTACGCAATGGTGGTAATTAACGAAGGCCGTCCACTGGAGGAAACATGGAAGAAAGAGGATGCAAATCATCTCGGCGGGCTTTTTTGATGGCCGGGGCCGGCGCAATGGGTGCGATTGCGCTTGGATCAGTTTCGCCTCAGACTGCCGGGGGGACTAATCCGCAATCACCCCCTCCGAACTTTATCTTTGTAACCACGGACGGCCACCGGCCTCAGGCCCTCAGCTTGAACGGGAATCGCATTGTCCAGACTCCCAACATTGACCGCATTGGGCGCGAGGGTATTCAGTTTCAGAATTCGTTTGTGGTCAACGCCCTCTGCTTGCCATCCCGCGCCACAGCGCTGACCGGACTCTATTCCCACAACACGGGGTGCGTCGACAACAAGGACCGGGTGATTCCCGCCGAGGTCCCGCTATTTACCGAGCTCTTGCGCGAGGTAGGCTACGAAGTCGCGCTGTTTGGGAAAGCGCACGTGGGGCGACTCGGAGAGCGGCAGTGGGACCACTATTTTGGCTTCCCCGGAGCAGCCGCGGACTATTTCTGGCCACGGATTCAAAATGGATCACACGGAAAGATAGACTCGACCCGAACCTACGAAGGGTATGTTGACGACCTCGTTGCGGAAAGTGCCATTCAGTGGCTTAAGCAGAAGCGTGAAAAGCCATTCTGCCTGATCCTGTGGTTTCAGTCACCGCACGCTCCTTTTTTCCGGGCGCGACGATATTTGGATCTCTACAACGGAGTTGCCATTCCCAAGCCCGCTACCTTTGATGACGATTTGAAAGGATACCCCGGAAAGCCCAGGGCCTTCGCTGACGCGGATAACAAAATCGGAGGGCCCTACACCAATGACAGTGAGACGCAAGGCAATCGCGCCAGGTCGCTGGAAGAGCTCGTCAAGGACTATTACGCCGGCGTGGCGGCAGTCGATGACAACCTTGGGAAGGTCTTCCAGGCTCTTAGTCATATCGGCCAGCTCGATGATACGGTGATGATGTTCAGTTCGGATCACGGTTTCTTCCTTGGAGAATGGCGACTGTACGACAAGCGGTTCATGCACGAACCCTCAATCCGCACCCCCATGCTCATTCGGTACCCCCGCCTGATCCGCCCCGGTTCCACCGCGAGCAAGATGGCCTTGAATACGGATATTGCACCCACTTTCCTCGAACTGGCCGGAATCAAAATTCCCGAACGGATGCAGGGCCAGAGTCTGGTTCCACTCTTGAAAGGAGAAGAACCAAAATCCTGGCGCAAAGACTGGCTCTACGAATACTACGAGTACCCCGGGGCGCACAACGTGCGAAGGAATCGCGGCGTCCGCACCGAGCAATACAAGCTTATCCACTATTATGAGGCTCCGGAGGAACTGGAGCTTTACGATCTCAAGGAAGATCCGGGTGAACTGCACAACCTCTATGGCGACCCGCGCTACCTGACGCTGACACGAGATCTTCGCCAACGTGTCCGCGAACTTCGCGAAGAAACCGACGACCACTACATCTACGAAGAACCTCCTCCCACTGAGCGACCGCGGCCAGGCTCGTAGACCCGCGGTGGCTTTGCCCGGGGGCGGGGGCGCGGTTACCGCATGTCGAATCATTTGGATAATATGGCGAGCGAATCTACCGGCTCCGGCTCAACGCCGTCTGAAGAGCCTGGACGCCTGCCCGGATTTCACGTGATGGCAAAGCCGGTGGGGCCGATCTGCAATCTGAATTGCAGGTATTGTTTCTACCTGGAAAAGGAAAATCTCTATCCTGCAACGTCTTCATGGGCCATGCCCGATGACCTGCTGGAGTCATTCATCCCCCAGTACATTGAGGCGCAGGAGGCGTCCACGATCAGCTTCGCGTGGCAAGGCGGAGAACCAACCTTACTGGGCGTCGATTACTTCCGCAAGATCATCGAAATGGAGAAGCGGTATTCGAACGGCAAGCGCATTGAAAACACTCTCCAGACGAACGGCGTCTTGGTGGACGACGCGTGGGGCGAATTTCTGGCGGAGAACCGGTTCCTGATCGGGCTTTCCATTGACGGACCTACTGAACTTCACGACTGTTACCGCATCAACAAAGGAGACCAGCCCACCTTCAAGCTGGTCCTGCGCGGCCTCGGCTATCTCAAGAAGCACGGGGTGGAGTTCAATACGCTCACCGCGGTTCACCGCAAAAACTCCCACCACCCGCTTGAGGTCTACCGTTTTCTGAAGGAGGTGGGGAGTGGGTTTATGCAATTCATTCCCATCGTGGAAAGAGTGGCTGAAGCTCCAGACCGTCATGGCCTAATTTTGATCGGTCCCCACTCCAGCCGGGAGGCTGCGGTCTCCGAATGGTCCGTGGAGCCGTTACAGTTCGGAAAGTTCTTGTGCGCGATCTTCGACGAATGGGTGCGTCGCGATGTGGGGCGGTATTTCGTTCAGATCTTCGATGCCGCACTGGAAAGTTGGGTCGGGACGCCGCAGAGCCTGTGTGTATTTCGGGAAACCTGCGGCGGAGCTATGGCCATAGAACACAACGGAGACTTGTATTCCTGCGATCATTACGTATATCCGGAGAACCGGTTGGGGAATATCGTGGAACACTCACTCGCGACTCTGGTCAGCTCAGAGCAGCAGCGCCGGTTCGGGCTGGACAAGCGCGATGCCCTGCCGCGATACTGCCAGGAGTGCGAAGTCCGCTTCGCATGCAACGGTGAATGCCCGAAGCGCCGATTCACAAGAACGCCGGCCGGTGAGTGGGGGCTCAATTATCTGTGTGCCGGCTACAGGCTGTTCTTCAAGCATATCGACCTCTACATGCAGTTCATGGCTTCCGAACTCCGGCAAGGCCGGCCGCCGGCCAATGTCATGCAGATGTTCCAACCGCACAGACAGCGAGCGGAACCGCGCTCGCACCTGGGGCGGAATGATCCCTGCCCCTGCGGCAGCGGAAGGAAATATAAGCGGTGTTGCGGGGCAAATGCTTAGCCTGGATATCTCACTGCGCCCAGGGAGGAAGATCACCAGTAGGGGAACGCGCGGCATCATTGTGCTGGGTTCCGGTCGATGACCAGGTCCGTCACCTTCTCGATCGCCTAGTTTCGCCGCGCTCCCCGCTCAAGCCGTCCAGGGCGGTCGAGCATGCTCTCTTCGCGCGGCCTCTGCGCGGCGACGGACAAGCCCCGGAGGAGGCTCCTGCGGCGGCTCCTTCACCTGCCCCTAGTCGCCAGGGCGGCGACGCCGATGTACGGCGGCCAGGCGGTAATCGAGGGCGTGATGATGCGCAGCCCCTCCTTCTGGTCGGTGGTGGTACGCAAGCCGAACGGTGAGCTGGCCGAGGTCTGGCGGCCGATCGATTCGTTGATGAAGCGGCATCTGATCTTCAGGCTGCCGATCATCCGAGGCGTGATGGCGCTGGGCGAGTCACTCGCGATCGGCTTTCGCGCGCTCGCCATCTCCACCGAGTACGCGGCCGAAGGCGAGGAAGGAGAGGAGGGCGTCGAGCTCGGTCGCTGGGCGATCGCCCTGATGTTCATCTTCGCGATTGCGTTCGCGGTCGGGATGTTCA
>JBEKEH010000129.1:0-9216 GCA_050013935.1 Gaiellaceae bacterium
GGGCTGGCCGGTCGCGCAGTCCGCAGCAGCGACTCCCTGCGGACCGCGGGAAGGGCGGCGCAAGCCGCCCTTCCTCGTTCCTCTCCTGAGAAGTGCTGCGCACTTCTCAGGAGTCGAGGTTGTGCTCCGCAGAGCGGACGCCGGCGGAGCCGGCGTCCTCTTGGCTGACGAGGGGCGGTCGGTTCCGGGGCGCGGGCGGGCGGCGAGCGGCTACGACCGCAACCAGGTTGCGACGTAGTCGCAACCTGGTTGCAGCCTTTGAGACCGTCGCCTCAGGCCCTCACGGCTCGTGGACGTATCCCTCCAGGAGCACGTCCTCGCCGACCCGCGTCGCCCGCAGGTCCGAGAGCTCGAACGGAGTCTCGAGCTCGCCGAGCCAGTGTGGCCCGTCCCCGCCCGCCACCGGTGCGACGAAGAGGAGCAGCTTGTCCACCAGGCCGGCGGCGAGGAACGCGGTCGCCAGCGTCGGGCCGCCTTCCAGCAGCAGTGACTGCACGCCCTCCGCCGCGAGCGCGCGCAGCTCTTCGTTGAGCGGGCCGCTGTGCAGCTCGAGCTCGGAGCCCTCCGGCAGCGGGCCGCGCCCGAACGCGAGCCGGCGCGGCTGCCTCGCCGCGTCGACATCGCGCGCGTCGAGCCGGGGCGCGTCCGCGCGTACGGTGCCCATGCCGACGGCGACGGCGTCGGAGGCGGCACGCAGCCGGTGCACGAGCCGCCGCGACTCCTCCCCCGACACCCAGCGGCGGCCGGGGACCGCGACGCGACCGTCGAGCGTCACCGCGACCTTGTAGGTCACGAAGGGGCGCCCGAGCGCCGTCCACGTTCGCCAGGCCTCGTTCTGGCGACGCGCCTCGCGGCTGTCGAGCAGCTCGACCTCCAGGCCCGCTGCGCGCAGCCGCTCGAGCCCGCCCGCGGCCTTCGGGTTCGGGTCGAGCGCGCCGACGACGACGCGCGCGACGCCGGCTGCGATCACTGCGTCGGCGCAGGGCGGCGTGCGTCCGTGGTGCGTGCACGGCTCGAGCGTCACGTAGAGCGTCGCGCCGCGTGCGCGCTCGCCCGCCTGCGCAAGCGCGACCGCCTCCGCATGCTCGACGGCCGCGTACTCGTACCAGCTCTCGCCGACGACCTCGTCGCCGGCGACGAGCACGGCGCCGACAAGCGGATGGTCCTCGACCTTGCCGCGGCCGCGCTCCGCGAGCTCCAGCGCCCGCTCGAAGTACCTCACGCCAGTGCTTGTACCAAGCGGCGGTACGCGCGCGGGAGATCCTCCCGCTGGAAGATCGCGGTGCCGGTGATGATGAGCGTCGCGCCGGCGTCGTAGACGGAGCGCACGTTCTCGTTGTCGATGCCGCCGTCGACCTGCACGTGCACCGAATCCGGCAGAGCGGCGCGAGTCCGCTCGATCCGTTCGAGCGCCTCCGGCATGAACTCCTGCCCGCCGTAGCCCGGGTGGATGCTCATGCAGAGGACGAGGTCGGCCTCGGCGGCGACCGCGGCGACGTCCTCCGGCTCCGACTCGGGATTGAACGCGACGCCGACCTCGAGCCCATGCTCGCGGGCAGCCGCGATCGTCCCCGGCACGTCGTCCACCACCTCGTAGTGGAAGGTGACGCTGTCGCCGCCGGCCTCTGCGATCTGCGGGAAGTGGCGCGTCGGGTTGTCGACCATCAGGTGGCAGTCCATCGCGCCGCCGAGCGCATGCACGAGCGGCGCGACCGCCCGCAGGACGATCGGCCCCATCGTGATCGGCTCGACGAAGTGGCCGTCGCCGACGTCGAAGTGGAAGACGCGCGCGCCGGTGCGCAGGAGGATGTCGATCTGCTCGCCGAGGTTGGCGAAGTCCGCCGCGTACAGCGACGGCTCGATCTCAACCGTCCGGATCCAATCCTCCCAGGCCATCTCTCCAATGGAAGTGCTGCGCACTTCCATTGGTGATGATTGTGCTCCGCAGAGCGGACGCCGGCAAAGCCGCCGTCCTCTTGGGCTGCGAGACGACGGGTTCCGTTGCGCGCGCGGTGGTGGCTGCGCCATCCCGCGCGCGTGGATTCAGGGTTTGACCTGGACAGGGCCGAAACCGTCGCTCGTCGAGCGGTCCAGGCCGGAGGCCAACGCGGCCGCAGGCGCGTTGGCCGCAGGCGGATCCTCGCGGACGGGGAGGCGGAGCCCCACCGGCCGCGCTACTCGAAGCCAGGGCCCGCGCCGGACAAGAGGACGCCGGCTCCGCCGGCGTCCGCTCCGCGAAGCCGTAACCTTCACCTGAGAAGTGCGTAGCACTTCTCAGGTTCGAAGCCGGGCGATGAAAAAGCCGGTCGTACCGTGGACATGGGGCAGCGTGAGGAGGAACTCCGGCCGGTGCGGATGGGCGAACTGCGACCACTCGGGGCCGAGCGGGAGCACGCGCAGGCCGCTCGCCTCGACGACGGCCTCGTTCTCGTCGGCGTTGATCGTGCAGACGGCGTAGACGATCGTCCCGCCCGGGCGCACCCGCTCGGCGGCGCTGCGGAGCAGGGCGAGCTGGAGCTCGGGGAGCGGCTCGGCGCGCCAGCGCAGGTCGGGCCGTTGCGAGAGCACGCCCAGGCCGGAGCAGGGAGCGTCGACGAGCACCCGGTCGAAGCCGGTGAGCTCGGGCGGCAGGTCGGTGCCGTCGGCCTCGACGACGGTCACGTTCACGGCGCCGAGCTGGGCCAGGTTCCCCCGCAGCTCGCGCGCCCGGTTGGGGTCGAGCTCGACCGCGGTCACCTCGCCGCGGAGCTGCGTCGTCTTGCCGCCCGGCGCGGCACAGAGGTCGAGCACGTGCTCCCCGTCCTGCGAGCCGACGACGAGGCCGGCGAGTTGGGAGCCGCGGCTCTGCGGCCAGATCCGTCCCTCTGCGACAGCGAGGTCGTCGACGCGCTCAACGCGGTAGGCGCCGGGGACGTCGGTCGGCTCGCCGGGAGGGTCGCCGCTGACCAGGCGGACGACGGTCTCGAGCGGCTCGTTGCCGGCGCGCATCAACGCGAGCGCGTCGTCGCGGCCGAGATCGCGCACCCAGGTCTCGTAGATCCAGTCCGGGTACGACTCCTTCAGCGCGCCGTCCGGCAGCGCGTCGAGGAGCGGGCGGATGCCGTCGGCGAGACGGCGCATCACGGCGTTCGTGAACGGCACCGCCCGTTCGAGCCGCGCGCGACGCACGAGCTCGACCGACTCGTTCGCCGCCGCGTGCGGCGCGGTGTCGGTGTAGGCGAGCTGGTACGCGCCGAGACGGAGCGACGCGCGCACGGGCGGGTCGAGCTTGCGCACCGGCCGCCGGCCGAGCGTCTCGATCGCGTGGTCGAGCGTGCGCACGCGCTGCACCGCGCCGTACGCGAGCCGCTGCGCGAACGCGCGCTCGCGCCCGTCGAGGTCACGCGCCGCGCTGCGGAAGACGCGGTCGGCGTAGGCGTCCTGCTCGAAGACGCGCAGCAGTACTTCATACGCAACGCGCCGCGCAGGCGAGACGCTCATCGCACGCCGCGGAGGTACTCCGCGTACGTCATCCGGCGCCTCCCCTCGGGCTGCACCTCGAGCAGCTCGAGCGAGCCGTCTGCGGCCACGCGCGCCTTCCAGATCACGAGCGGGCGGCCGTCGACGATCGCGCGCGCCCCGATGTGCGGGGAGAGCGCGCGGATCCGGTTCACGAGCTCTCCCGCCGGGAGCGTCAGGTCGAGCTCGCGGTCGGCCGCGGTGATCTTCTCCGCGTATGTGACGCCCTCGCTGGGCTGCGGCTCGAAACGCGGGTTCACGAGCACGGAGTCGAGCAGCCGCGCGGCGACCTCCGCGGCGCGCGCGTAGACGGCGGCCGCATCCTCCTCCGGCCCGATCTCGAACGCCTCCTGGGCTGCGATTGGGCCTGCGTCGAGCTCCGCGGTCGTGCGGTGGATCGTCACGCCGGTGCGCGTGTCGCCGGCCATGAGCGCGCGCTCGACCGGAGCCGCGCCGCACCAGCGCGGCAGCAGCGACGGGTGCACGTTGAGCCACAACGCGCGGGAGAGGAGCGACTCGGGGATCAGCAGGCCGTACGCGCAGACGACGACCGTCTCCGCCGGGAGCTCGACGCTCTCGTCGAGACGCGCCGGCTGCGCGACGGGGATGCCGAGACGCTCGGCTGCCTCCTTGGCGGGCGTCGGCGCGAGCTTGCGCCCTCGCCCGCGCGGCTTGTCGGGGCGTGTGAGCAGCAGCGCGATCTCGTGCTTCGCCGCGAGCCGTTCGAGCACGTCAGCGCCGAACGGCGCGGTCGCAGCAACCGCGATGCGGGCCATCTACTGGAGAACGACGCGCGGGCGCAGGATCGCGAGCGCCTCGCGCCGCGCCTCGGGCGTGGTGCGGTCGATCGTCAGGACTCCGTCGAGGTGGTCGCACTCGTGCTGCGCGGCGCGCGCGTAGACGTCGTCGAGCTCGAAGCGCACCTCCTCGCCGTTCTCGTCGCGGCCGGCGACGGTGACCGTCGCCGCGCGCTCCACCGGCACGAGCACCCCCTGGATCGAGAGGCAGCCCTCGTCGGCGAGCTCCGTCTCCTCGCTGCGCTCGACGATCTCGGGATTGACGACGGCGGCGACGTCATCGTCCGCATTCGGCTGGAAGACGAACAGCCGCTGTAGCACGCCCACCTGCGTGGCGGCGAGGCCGACCCCGTTCGCGTCGACCATCAGGTGCTTCATCCGCTCGACGAGGCTGCGCAGCTCGTCGCCGAACTCCTCCACGGGCCGCGCCTTCAGCTTCAGCGCGGCGTCCGGGTACTGGCGAATCTGGGCGAGCGCGATCCGCCGGAGCGCCTCGTGCTCCGGGTCGAGCTCCTCTTCCCGAACCTGTCCTTCGACCTCTGCCATGCAGTCGGCACACTACCCACGGTGTGGATCCGCGAGAGCTGAACGCGATCATGAGTCAGGGCGCAGTCCGCCCCGAGACGCCGCGCGACCGCGAGGAGCGCCGGGTGCTCGAGGAGGACCTCGCCGAGAGCCCCGTGAAGGGGCAGCCGCTGCCCGAGCGGCCGCGCAACTTCCGGCCGGACCCGGACGCCGCGGTGCGCGCCCTCGGCGGGCCGACGATCTGGATGCGGCGGCTGCGCGCGATCGAGGATGCGCTCGGCGAGCACGAGCGACAGCTCGAGGAGGCGTGGCGGGAGCTCGCCGCGGAGGTCGACGACGCCGCCGTGTTTGCGCGCGCGTGGAAGGAGACGGCGCGGCGCTGGAGCTTCGCCCAGGTGAACGAGCTGATCGCGCGACACAACCGCTGGTTTCCGGCGGAGGCGCGCCTGCCGATGGACCCGCGCACGCGCGACTTCGTGAGGATCAACGGCCGCCCGTACACCGTTGAGCCGCTGGATGCAACGTGGATCCTCGCGCGGTGGCCGGCGTCAAAGGCTGCAACCAGGTTGCCATAGGCAACCTGGTTGCAGACGTTTAGACGCTCTGCGGATCCACGTCGACGACCGCGGTGAGGCCGGCACGGCGCATCGCGGGCGCGGCCGCCGCGAGCAGCGCGGCGGCGCGGCTCGCGAGCGCGCGCGGCTGCTCCGTCTTGCCGACCAACTGCGCGCGGTAGCGGTTGCGCAGGCGCAGCAGCGGCGCCGGCCCAAGCAGCTCGTCGCCGCCGAGCTCCGCCTTCAGCTCCTCGAGCGCGCGCAGCGGGTCGGCCTGCTCCGGGCCGGAGACGACGATGCGCACGAGGTGCCGGAACGGCGGGTAGCCGAGCGCACGCCGCCGCTCGAGCTCGCCGTCGAGGAAGCCGCGCACGTCGTGCCGTGCCGCGTACACGACCGCGCGCGCGTCCGGCTGGAACGTCTGCACGATCACGCGCCCGGGAGCGTCGCGCCCGCTCCGGCCGGCGAGCTGCGTCAGCAGCTGGAACGTCCGTTCCTCGGCACGGAAGTCCGGCAGCCCGAGCGCGGTGTCCGCGTCCACGACCGCGGCCAGCTCGACGCCGGGGAAGTGGTGGCCCTTCGCCACCATCTGCGTGCCGACGAGCACCGCCCGGTTCGACCGCGCAAACCGCTCGAGCGCATCGCGTAACTGCTCCGGCTTCTTGATCGCGTCGGCGTCGAGACGGATCCGCTCCAGCTCGGGGACGTGCTTCGCGAGCTCGCGCTCGAGCCTCTGCGTGCCCGCGCCGATGCGCGCGAGCTCGGCCGAACCGCAGGCGGGGCACGTCTCCCCCATCGGCTCGGCATGTCCGCAGTGATGGCAGCGGAGCGAGCCGCCTTCGTGCAGCGTCAGCGCGACGTCGCAGTTGCGACAGCGGCGCGTCGCACCGCACGCGCGGCAGTGCACGGCGGGCGCGACACCGCGCCGGTTCAGGAGCAGGATCGCCTTGCCGCCGCGCTCAGCGAGCGCACCGAGCGCCGCGAGCAGCGGCGCCGAAAGCGGATAGCCGGCCTCGCGCCGCAGGTCGACGACGCGCACCGACGGTAGCGGTGCTGCGATGCGGCCGCCGAGCTCGAGCCGCTCCAGCCGCTCCCACGACTCCGGCCGGGGCGTTGCGGACCCGAACACCGCGACCGCGCCCTCGAGCGAGGCGCGCTTCGCCGCCACCGTGCGCGCGTCGTAGCGCGGGTCCGACTCCTGCTTGTACGACGCATCGTGCTCCTCGTCGACGCAGACGACGCCGAGCGAGGGCACCGGCGCGAACACCGCCGAGCGCGCGCCGACGACGACCGGCGCCTCACCGGAGGCGATCCGCTCGCGCTCGTCGCGGCGCTCCGCCTCCGTCAACGCCGAGTGGAGCACCGCGACCCGGTCACCGAAGCGGGCGCGGAAACGGCCGAGCGTCTGCGGCGTGAGCGCGATCTCCGGCACGAGCACGATCGCGCCGCGGCCCCGGGCGAGCGCCGCATCGCAGGCGCGGATGTACACCTCGGTCTTGCCGCTCCCGGTCGCGCCGGAGAGCAGGACGTTGCCGCCGCCGCCGTCGAGCAGCGCTTCGATCCGCTGCACGGCCCGCTCCTGGGACAGCGACAGCCGCGCCGGCGCCGGCTCGGCCGCGAGCGCGCCCGCCACCGAGGCGTGCCGCCGCTCGCCGCGCCGCTTCGGCGCGTGCGGCGCGATGAGCGCGAGCGCGCGCGCGGGCGTCGAGCCGTAGTAGTCGGCAAGCCAGAGAGCGAGGTCGACGAGCGCCGGCGGCAGCGTCTCCGCCACCCGGTCGACCGCCGCCGCCACGACGCCCTCGGGCAGCTCGACGCCCACCTCGGTGACGACGCCGCGCCGCCGCGCGTTGCCGAAGCGCACCTCGACGACCGCCCCCTTCCCGGCCTCGTCCGGCACCTCGTAGGTGAACGGCCGCGCGACCGCGCGGGCCGTCACGAGCGGATAGACGGACGCGAGCCGGCTCACCGATCGAGCCTAGCGGGGGGTATGGTCGGTGCCGTGGACGAGTCCGAGTTCACGCCGGAGCAGTTCCTCGAGCTGATGCACCACGAGATCCCCCGCTACGAGGAGCTCGAGGACGCGGCCGCGCGCGCGACCGAGGCCGTCGAGGCGACGCGCATCCTGGAGCTCGGCTTCGGCACCGGCGAGACGACGCGCCGCGTGCTCGCGCGGCATCCGGGCGCGCACCTCGTGGGCATCGACGGGAGCTCGCGGATGCTCGCCGCGATCCAGATCGAGGGCGCCGAGTTCCGCCGCGGCGAGCTCGTCGACCCGCTCCCGGAGGGGCCGTTCGACCTCGTCGTCTCGTGCCTGACGATCCACCACCTCGACGGCGAGGGCAAGCGCGACCTCTTCCGCCGCATCGCCGAGGTCCTCTCCGCCGACGGGTGGCTCGTGTTCGGCGACGTGATCGTCCCCGAGGATCCCGCCGACGCGCTCACGCCCCTCACGCCGGACTACGACCTGCCCGACCGGCTCGACGACTTGCTCGCCTGGCTGCGCGAGGTGGGCTTCGATCCCGAGGCGACGTGGACGCACGGCGACCTCGCGGTCGTTCGTGCTAGACGCCTGCCGCCGTCACGACGAAGTCGGTGGCGAACCCGAGCACGATTCCGGCGAGCACGAGCCACGTGACCACCCGCGGTTGGTCGAACCTGCGGTTGACCGCGAACAGCTCCTGCACGACGTAGAGGATCGAGCCGGCCGCGACCGTGAAGAACACGACCGACACCGCCTCGCTCGACCAGGCCTGACCGAGCACCGTCCCGAGGAACGTCGGCCCGCCGCCGATCAGCCCCATCAGGCCGAGGAACGCCCAGCTGGGGCGCGTCCCCTCGCCGCTCATCGGCCCGCAGATGCCGAAGCCCTCGGTCGCGTTGTGCAGCCCGAAGCCGATGATCAGCGTCACGGCGAGGCTGATCTGACTCGCGGCGGCGGCCTGGCCGATCGCGAGGCCCTCGCCGAAGTTGTGCGCGCCGATGCCGATGGCGATCAGCAGCGCGAGCTGCTTGCCCGGCGACAGGCCCTCGATCCACGTGCGGTGCTCGAACTCGTCGAGCGCGGCGGCGCCGGGCCCGACGAGCGTCGTCGCCCTCCGGCCACCGCGCTTCTTCATCCACTCGGAGTAGTAGGCGAGGCTCATCAGGCCGAGCGTGAAGCCGCCGAGGCCGAGCGCGGCGAGCCACGAGAAGCGGCCCCAGTGGTGCGCGTGGAGCGCGGAGTCGATCGGGTCGATCGCGTTCGAGAGCACGTCCCAGAGCAGGAAGACGAGGATGCCGGTGGCGAGCGCGCTCAGCGCGGCCCGCATCGGAGAGCCCAGGCCCTGCATTCGCCCGACCGGCAGGCCGAGGAAGATCGTCGCGCCCGCGATCGCGCCGAGCAGCAGGATGTGGCCCGTGGACACTGAGAGATTCGACTCCGCGGTGTAAGGGTCGCCTTACAGCCGAGAACCGGCAATATAGCCAAATGGCGCAGGGCCACTCGGTCGACGAGTACCTGGAGACGATCTACTTCCTCGCCTTCCCGATCGGCGAGTACGTGCCGCGCGGGGCCGGCTCGCCCCCGCTCGCCTCGCGCGTGGCCGAGATGCTCGGCGTCTCGCGAGCCTCGGCCGGCGAGATGCTCAAGCGGCTCGAGGCCGAGGGCCTGATCGAGCGCGGCGCCCGCAAGGAGGCGCTGCTGACCGCGCCGGGCCGCGAGCGCGCGGAGCGGGTCGTCCGCAAGCACCGGCTGATCGAGCGGCTGCTGACCGACTTCATGGGCTACACCGCCGCGGAGGCGCACGAGCGCGCCGACCAGCTCGGCGACACGTTCACCGACGAGATGATCGAGCGGATCGACG
>JBEKEH010000130.1:0-9048 GCA_050013935.1 Gaiellaceae bacterium
GCGGCGCATGCCGTTGTCCTCGGTCGGCCGCATACCTACGGGTATGCGGCCTCCCTGCGTCCTAGGCCTGCTTGGTTTGCGAACCGCCAGACACGAACGAACTTATGGCCGCGTCCACTCATCGTCCACTAATACTGAAGCTGCGCGCGCCGCTCGGCGCGCTCGAGCGCGAGCTCGATCAGACGGTCGAGCAGCTCCGGGTACGCGATGCCGGACGCCTCGAACAGTCTCGTGTACACGCTCGTCGCGGTGAAGCCGGGGATCGTGTTCAGCTCGTTCACGATCACCTCGTTGTCGCCTTCGCGGACGAACAGGTCGACGCGGGCCATCCCCTCGCAGTCGCTCGCGACAAACGCGTCGACGGCGCGCTGCTGCACGAGCTGAACGGTCTCCGGCGGCAGCTCCGGCGGGATCACGAGCTCCATCCCGCCCTCGTCGTACTTGGACTCGTAGTCGTACCACTCGTGCTCGAGCGTGTCGATGCGACCGGGCAGCGACGCAACGGGCGGCGGCCGGAGGTTCCCGAGCACGCCGCACTCGACCTCGATGCCGCGCACGAACTCCTCGACCAGCACCTTCTCGTCGTGGCGGCGCGCAAGCTCCACCGCTGGTCCGAGCTCCGCCTCGTCGTGCACCTTGGAGATGCCAACCGACGAGCCGAGTCGCGCCGGTTTCACGAAGACCGGATAGCCGAACGGGTTGTCGACCGGATCGCCCAGCCGGATTGCATGGTGGCGCGCGACGGGGATGCCGCTCGCGCGCATCACCTTCTTGAACAGGTCCTTGTCCATCGCGAGCGCAGAGGCGGCGACGCCGGCGCCGACGTACGGGATGCCGGCGAGCTCGAGCAGGCCCTGCACCGTCCCGTCCTCGCCGAACGGCCCGTGCAGGATCGGCAGCACGACGTCGACGGCGCCGAGCGCCGCGAGCGTGGCCGCTCCCGCGGGAACGGGAAGGGTCTCAGCGGACGAGCTGCCGATAGCTGCCGGCGCGTCAGCGCCGGCGGCCAGCGCCCAGCGGCCGTCCCGGCCGATGGCGACGCTCACCACCTCGTACCGCACCGGGTCGAGCGCCTCGAGCACCGAGCGGCCGGACGCGAGCGAGATCTCATGCTCGCTCGAGCGGCCGCCGGCCACGAGCGCGACACGGAGGCGCCGGCTCACGGGGGCGGGGTCGTGGTGGTGGTGGTGGTGGTGGTGGTCGTCGCCGTGGTCGTCGCCGTGGTCGTCGCCGTGGTCGTCGCCGTGGTCGTCGTCGCGGTCGTCGTGCTGGCCTGGTAGCGGCCGACGGTGAGCACGACGGTCGCGCCGGGCCTGACCAGGACGCCGCCGAGCGGGCTCTGGGCCTGCACGATCCCCTCTTGGTTCGGGTCCGACACGGTCTCGAAGACGACCTTGAACAGCAGGTTCGAGTTCTGCAACTCCTGCGTCGCCGAGCCGTAGTCGAGACCGGTCACCTCCGGCACGTCGACCGACGTCGGGCCGTTGGAGACGGTGAGGCTGATCGCGGAGCGCTTCGCCGCCGTGCCTCCGGACGGGCTCTGGTCGATCACCGTGTTCTTCGGCTTCTGCGAGTCGACGAACGTCGGGTTGACCGTGAAGCCGAGCTGCTGCAGCGTCGTGGTCGCGGCGTCGATCGTCTGCCCGACGACGTTCGGCACCGCGATCGGCGTCGGGCCTTTTGCCACGTTGATCCGCACCAGGGCGCCCTCGACCACCTTCTTCCCGGCCGCCGGAGCCTGCGCGGTCACCACGCCGGCCTTCTTGCCCCCGGGCACCGAGTGCACGTCCGGCTTCAGATGGAGCTGCGTGAGCGCTGCTTCCGCGTCGGTCGACTGCATGCCCGTGAGCGTCGGCACCACGACCTTCGGCTTGCCCGTCGAGACCCAGATCGTCACCGTGCTCCCCTTCGGCCGATGGTTCCCCGCCGTCGGGTCCTGCTTGAAGACGAGCCCGGCCGCCGTCGTCTTGCTGGCGTGCGTGTTCACGACCGGAACGAAGCCGTCGGCCTTGATGTTCGCGCGAGCGTCTGCCTCCTGCTCGTTGAGGTACAGGTTCACGGCGACCGGCGCGTTGCTCGCGAGCTTGTTCGAGATTTGGTGGTAGAGGAACCAGCCGCCGACGGCCGCGGCGGCGACGAACAGGAGCGCGGCCACCCACGGCCAGATCGGACGCCGGTGGATCGGCTCCTCGATGTCGTAGTAGATCGGCGGCGGCAGCGGCGGGATCGGCGCGACCCGGTGCGGCGGCGCGATCATCGTCGCGGCCGTCACCGCCAGCGGCGCCGTCGGCGCGCGCATGATCTGCGTCGCCGAGTCCTCGGTCGCCTGCGAGACGCCCGCCCCGCGTGCGACGCGCTCGAGATCGGCCTCCATCTCCTCGGCGCTCTGGTAGCGGTCGTCGGGGTCCTTCGCGAGTGCACGCATGACGACGAGGTCGAGCTCACGCGGGATCTCGGGCCGCTTCACCGAGGGCGGCTCCGGCGGCTGCGACAGGTGTTTCATCGCGATCTCCACCGGCGTGTCGCCGTTGAACGGCACCGCACCCGTGAGCAACTCGTACAGCACGATGCCGAGCGAGTACACGTCGGAGCGCTGGTCGACGGAGGCGCCGCGCGCCTGCTCGGGCGAGAGGTACTGCGCGGTGCCGACGATCGAGCCCGCCTCCGTCATCTGGCTCGCGCCCGCACGCGCGATGCCGAAGTCCGTCACCTTGACGCGGCCGTCGCCGGCGACGAGCACGTTGTGCGGCTTGATGTCGCGGTGGACTATCCCCTTCAGATGCGCGAAACGGAGCGCCGACAGGATCTGGCGCGCGTACTCCACGGCGACGTTGATCGGCGCAGGCCCGCGCGACACGATCAGCTCCTTGAGCGACCGTCCCTCGAGGTACTCCATCGCGATGTAGTAGGTGCCTTCGGCCTCGCCCCGGTCGTAGATCGAGACGATGTTCGGGTGCGAGAGCGCAGCCGCGTTCTTCGCCTCACGGCGGAAGCGCTCGACGAACTGCTCGTCGTTCGCATGGCGTTCGTTGAGGATCTTGATCGCCACCCTGCGACCGAGCTCCTGGTCCTCGGCGAGGTAGACGTTCGCCATGCCGCCGGCGCCGAGCTTGCGCAGTACCTGGTAGCGCCCGTCGAAGAGGGTGCCGATGAGCATGTCTGAAACGGCCACGGAGTCCCTAGAGGGTACTGGCCTCAGCCATGGAGGAGCTTCTCCAGCACGAGTTTGGCGATCGGGGCGGCTACCGCGCCGCCGAATCCGTTCAGCTGCTTCTCGAGCACGACCGCCACGGCCACCTTGGGGTCGTCGGCCGGCGCGAAGCAGACGAACCAGGCCGTGTAGACCCCCGGCACCCCGGTCTCGGCGGTCCCGGTCTTCCCGGCCACGTCGATCCCCGGGATCTGGGCGGCGGTGCCCGTACCCGCCTGGACGACCGAGATCATCATCTGCGTCAGGTCGGCGGCCGTCTGCGGCTTGATCGCCCGGCCGAGGTTGTCCGGCCTCGTCGCGCGGACGATCGAGCCGTCGGGGCCGACGATCCTCTGCACGAGGTACGGCCGGGGCACGAGGCCGCCGTTTGCGATCGTCGAGGCGACCATGAGCATCTGGAGCGGCGTCACCGCGAGATGCTCCTGCCCGAACGCGAGCCGGCCGGGATCGACCGCCGTGTCCGGATGCCTCGGATACTCGATCTTGCGGTTGTAGTAGAGGCCGCTCGGCGCACGCTCGTTCGCGGGAGTCTCGAGCGGCGGCGTCGAGTAGAAGCCGAATTTCTTCGCGTACTCGAGGATCGTCGCCGCACCGATCTTCTTGCCGACGTTGCAGAAGACGGAGTTGATCGAGTGCTGGAACCCCTGCGCAAGCGTCACCTGCCCGTACGCCTCCGGGCCGTTCTGATCGGGGTTGCCTGCGTTGTACACCGGCTTCCCGTACTCGGTGCAGTAGCCCGGATCCTTGAAGGTCGACTTCGGCGTGAAGGCGCCGGTGTCGAGCGCGGCCGCGGCGGTGACCATCTTGAACGTCGATCCCGGCGTGAAGAGTCCGGCGGTCGCGTTGTTGAGCAGCGCCGACCCGTCACCGCACGCGCCCTTCAGCTTCACGATCTTCGCGTAGCCGCCCGCTTTCTCGATCAGGTTCGGATCGTACGTCGGCGTCGACGCCATCGTCAGGATGGCGCCTGTCCTCGGGTTCATCGCCACGACGGCGCCGCAGCGGTCGCCGAGCTGCTGCAGCGCGAGCGCCTGCGCGGCCGGATCGAGCGTGAGCACGAGGTTGTTCCCGTGCACCGTCGCGCCGCCGAGCTGGTTGAGCTGGCGGCGGATGGCGTTGCTGAGGTTCGTGTTCGCGCCGGTGAGGTAGTCGTTCATCGATTCCTCGAGGCCGGTCTGCGTCCGCGCCGAGGTGGAGTAGCCGACGGTCTGCGCCGCGAGCCCTTTCTGCGGATAGCGACGGAGGTAGAGCGTCTGTCCGTTCTCTCGCTCCCTGTGGTTCGCCGCGAGCAGCGTCTGGCCGTTGTCGGCGAGGATGAGCCCGCGCGCGACCTGGAGCTGCGCCACGAGCTCGACCGCGTTGTCCTGCCTGTCCTGAAGGCCGCCCGCAGCCCACGCCTGCCAGTAGGTCGTCGCGACGACGAGCGACGCGAGCAGGACGACGGCGACGAGCGCGAGCCGCGTGAGCTGGCGGTTCACGAGCCGCTCTCCGCGTTCGCACGGTGAGAGACGAGCATCAGCCCTGCGAGCAGGACGAAGTTCGAGACGATGCTCGAGCCTCCGTACGAGACGAACGGCAGCGTGATGCCCGTCAGCGGAATCACGCGCAGGATGCCGCCGACGATGATGAACGTCTGCAGCGCGAAGCCGAACGTGAGCCCTGCGGCGAGCAGCTTCGAGAAGCCGTCGCCCGCGAGCAGGGAGACGCGAAAGCCGCGCAGCACGAACACCATGTAGACCAGCAACAGCGCGGCGGCGCCCGAGAGGCCGATCTCCTGCGCGAGCGCCGAGTAGATGAAGTCGGTGTTGAGGTACGGGATCAGCTGGTGCCCCTGCGCGTTCGTGAACGTGCCCGCGCCAAGGCCGGTGCCCCCGTAGCCGCCGTGCGCGATCGAGTACAGGGACTGCACCTCCTGGTAGCTCGTGCACTCCTGGCGCAGCGTCATGGTCCCCGAGAGCGGGCAGAACACCGTGTGCGTCGTCCACGGATGCAGCCAGTTCGTGACGCGCTCGCGGACGTGCGGCGTGCCCTGGTAGACGACGACCGAGCCGGCGAGGAAGAGCCCCAGCGCGACGGTGACGAAGGTCAGCCGCGCGGTCGCCGCGTAGAGCATGGCGAGGAAGATCCCGTAGTAGAGAAGCGCGCTGCCGAGGTCGTCCGTCACGAGCAGCACCAGCATCGCGGCGCCCCAGATCACGAGCAGCGGCCCCCAGTCCTTCACCCGCCCCTGGGCGAGCACCTCGCGCTTCTCGCGCAGGTAGGCGGCGAGGAAGACGATCAGCGCGATCTTCCCCAGCTCGCCGGGCTGGATCTGCAGCGGGCCCGCGTGCACCCAGAGCCGCGCACCGTTGACCGTCTGCCCGATCCCCGGCAGCAGCGGCATGAACAGCAGCGCGATCGCGCCGAGACCGAAGAGGTACTTGTAGTTCTCGAGCAGGCGGTAGTCGCGCCGCAAGGCGAGCAGCGTGCCGGCGAACACCGCGACGCCGATCACGATCCACAGGCCCTGCCTGAACGCGTCGGACGGGCCCAGCCGGTAGATCTCCGTCAACCCGACCGCCGTCAGCAGGCCGGTGATCGGCAGCAGAAACGGGTCGGCACGCGGGACCGCGATGCGCGCGACGAGATGCGCGGCGAGGTAGAGGGCGAAGAAGAAACCCGCGTACGTCAGCGACGCAGCGGAGATTTGCGACTTGCGCGCGATGTAGACGCTCGCGAAGCCGATGCCGGTGAGAACGCCGACGACGACGAGATACAGCAGCTCGCGGTTTCGGTTGGTCAGTGTCAGCGAACGAGCCCCCAGACGAGCAGCACCGCGGCGGCGGCGAGCAGTGCGAGCATCGTCAGCACGAGTCGCGCGCGGGCGGTCGGAGAGCTCGGCCCCCGCCGCACCGCCGCCTGTGCCTCTGGGGAGTCGGGCTCGAGTTCCAGCACGTTCTCGACCGTCTCGGCCGGGATCGACAACGTGTCGGCGGTCACCGCCGGGATGCCGTGCAGCGTGTCGTCCTCGCGGCCGACCACCGGCATCGTCGCCGTGTCGCCGCCTTCGGCCGCGATCGCGAACGTGATGACGGTGATGTTGTCCTCGCCACCGCCGCGGTTCGCCGCGGCGAGCAGCGACTTCGCGGCACCCTTCAGGTCGTCGCGGTTGTGCTCGAGCAGCTCGAGGATCTCCTCGTCGTCGACCATCGAGGTCAGTCCGTCGGAGCAGAGCAGGAAGAGATCGCCTGCGTGCGTTTCGATCGTGAACGCGTCGACGTCGACGTCGGGGTCGGTGCCGAGGGCACGCGTGATCACCGAGCGCTGCGGATGGGTTTCCGCCTCCTCCGGTGAGAGCTTGCCGCTCTTCAGCAGCTCGTTCACGAGCGAGTGGTCGTCCGTGAGCTGCTTCAACTCCCCGTCGCGGACAAGGTAGGCGCGCGAATCGCCCACGTGGCCGATCGTCACCTCCGCGCCCTCGAGGAGCGCGACCGTCATCGTCGTGCCCATTCCCGACATCGTGGGGTCGGCGCTGGCCCGTTCGTAGACGCGCCGGTTAGCCTCCTGGATGAGCGAGGTCACGCGATCCGGGCCGGAGAGCGAGCCCGGGTCGACCCCCTCGAGCGCGCCGGCGGCGAGCTTCGACGCGACCTCGCCCGCCTGCGCGCCGCCCATCCCGTCCGCGACGGCGAAGAGGGGCGGCGCGACGACGTAGGAATCCTCGTTCCGCCGCCGCTTGTGCCCGGTGTCGGTCGCGCCCGCGTAGCTGCCGAGGCTCATACCTCGAACCTCAGGTTGGTCTCGCCGACGCGGACGACGTCGCCCGGGTCGAGCCTGCACGACTCGTCGATGCGGGCCCCGTTCACGAATGTGCCGTTCGTCGAGCCGAGATCCTGCACCCAGACGCCGTCGCTCCGCGGCTCGAACCGCACGTGCCGCGACGAAGCGAACTCGTCGCCCTCGAGCACGACGTCGTTCTGCCCGCCGCGGCCGACCGTCACCTCGACCGAGTCGAGCTCGAACTCCGCGCCCGGGTCGAGGATCGGGCTCTGCGCGACGACGAGCCGGCCCCGCCGCACGACGAGGGCAGGCGCGCCCGCGGGCGCGGGACGCAGGATGACGCTCTCCCGCGGCAGCCGGAGCCCTCGCCCGGCGGTGCGCACGATCCGCCAGATGAACGCGTAGAGCAGAACGAGGAAGGCGATCTTGAGTGCGAGCAGGACCTCCTCGAGCGCCGTCGAGGCGACGATCATGCCGTCTCCGTCGTGAACGCCACCACCGTCGACCCGACGGTGAACGTGTCGCCGGGATCGAGCTGCGCACGCTTGACGCGGCGGCCGCTCACCTCGACGCCGTTGGTCGAGTCCAGGTCGACGATCCAGTAGCTCGGCCCCTCCCGGCGCAGCTCCGCGTGACGGCGCGACACGTTCGGGTCCTCGACCTGGACGTCGCAGTCGCGCGAGCGACCGAGCACGGCCCGGAGCCCCTCGACCCGCTGGCTATGGCCACCCCAGGAAAGCACCGCGACCTTGCGCTCGACGCCGGGCTCGCCGGGCTCCGCTTCCTCCTCGCCCGGCTCCACAGGGGGCGTATAGACCATGGTCGCGCCGGGCTCGGCCTGCTCGTCAAGCTCCTCGTGAGAACCGCGTCGCGGCTGCACCATGCGCGCCGAGATCCCGAACTCGCCGACGGCGAGGTCGTCGTCCGTCTCCAGCAGCACGCGCGACGGCGTCAGCAGCGCGTAGCGCTCGCGCGCGGCGTGCTCGGCCAGGTACTCCTCGAGCTCGCCCAGCAGCGAGTTCTCGTAGCCCTCGAACTGCTCCCGGTCGGCGGCGGAGAGGTAGACGGTGTACTCGTTCGGAGCGTAGACACGGGAGACGGAGACCGTCCGGTGGTCGTCCATCTCCTTCGCGAGCTTCCGCGCGATCTCCACCGGCTGGACGTTGGTACGGAAGGCCCGCCCGAACAGGCCTTCGACGAACGCCTCGATCCTCTGCTCGATCGCCCTGAGACCCATGGCTGTCGCCTGACATTACCCCCGGCGGAGGCGGAGCAAGCCCACTTAGAACGGTTTGGCGGAGCGGACGGCGACGACCACAGCCGTCAGCCAGGCGGCGGCCACGAGCGGCGCGGCCGCGGCCGAGGGCACCGCAAGCACGGTCGCGAGGAGCATCGCGGCGCCGAGGGCCGCCGCGCCCCACCGCCCACGGGCCTGCGCGAACGGCAGCATGAGCGCGACCGCCGCGAAGGCGCCCGCTTCGACGAGCAGCGCCGGATGGGCCGCGGCTGCGCGAGCGAGCGAGCCGGCGACGTCGAGCGGATCGGCGGCGCCGGCGATCCCGAGCCCGAGCGGCGCGTGCGCGCCAGTGAACGGCAGCGAGCCGTGGCGTAGGCCCGCGACGACCCCCGACACGAGGACTGCGACGGCCGCCTGCGCGGCCCGCCGCGGGCCGGCGCGCAGCACCGAGGTGGCAAGGGGCACGAGACCGAGCGCCGCCAGCGGCACGAGCACCGGGCCCAGCGCGAAGAGCAGGCCGCCGCGGGGCTCCCGCCAGGAGAGGACGAGCCAGCCGGCGGCGAGCGCGGCGTAGAGCAGGGCCAGGCCGAGCGAGACGTTCCCGAGCGGCAGGACGGGCACCGCAAGCGCCAGTGCAAGCCCGAGCCGCGCCCGCAGGGCCGTCACAACGGCGGCGGCGAGCGCGAGCCCGAGCGCCCAGCCGTGCGGGTAGAACGGCAGCTCCGCCGCCGTCCAGCCGGCGAACGCGCCGGCAAGCGCCGCGGCGCCGATGCAACCAGGTTGCAGGACGTGTCCTGCAACCTGGTTGCGGCCTTTCCGCCGCCGCCGCGGCGCCGCGGCG
>JBEKEH010000131.1:0-8908 GCA_050013935.1 Gaiellaceae bacterium
CGAACCCGTCGTCGAGCGCCTGCGCGAACCAGGTGACGACGGTCTTCTTGCCGACCTTCTTCGTCGTCTTCGAGAGCTTCACCGAGAGGCCCGGCTGGAGCTGCTGCTCGATCAGGCTCGAGCCCGTGTTCACGATCACGTCCACCGCGCCCGGGTTGCCGGGCAGCCCTACGGCGGAGACCTGGTACGCCGTGCCGGGCACGGCGGCGCTGGCCTTGGCGCCGAAGTCCATGCCGTGGGTGCGCGAGCGGGCGACGTGGACGGCGCCCTGGCCGGTCCAGACGGCCCAGAGCCGGTCGCTCGAGTCGAGCGAGAGCGCCATGTGCGGGTCGGCTCCCGTGAAGGCTGCGCGGAAGGTGACGCCGTCACCGGCCGGCTGGCCGTCGCGGAACGGGACGATGGAGAAGGCGGTCGCCGTAGGGTAGCCGGGCGCCCAGGCCATGAATGTGGTGCCGTTCTGGTCGGCGACCAGCGGCACGCGCGGAGGGTGCTGGGCGCTCGGGGCCAACGGCGTAGCTCCAGTCGCTGACAGGTCGGCTCCGAGAGGCTCGTAGATGAACGCCCCGCTGGGGTTGGCATTGGAGTAGAACGCGACCTGGACGAGCCCCGTCGTATCGACCGCCACCGAGACGTCGTAGCCGCAGCAAGGGGTGTAGACGTTCTGCACGGTCTCGCCGTTCAGTCCGCGGTACACGTTCACGGCCCCCGTGTGCCATTGGGCGAAGACCGGTGTTCCGTCCGGTCCGACTGCGGCACCGGTAACTCCGCCGACGTCGCGAGATTGCGTCTGGACGGGACCTGTCCAGCTGTTCCCGTCGTCCGTCGAGGTCAGCCGTGCGATCCCCTGAGCATTGGGGAAGTAGAGCTGGATCGCACCGTTCGGCTGTTGCACGAGCTGCGTCTGACCCGCGCTCGGGTCGTCGGCGACGACGACCTTCGGCGCGCCGCGGTTCCGCGAGACCGAGATCGTGTCGCCGGTGGGCGACTCGAAGGAGACGAGCTCCGTGCCCGCCTGTGTGACGAGCGTCGCCGGGGCGACGATGTTCTGGACGCCGCCGGAGAGGGTTGTCCAGGCAGAAGCCGCCGGAGCGGCGGCGAGACCCACGGAAACCGCGAGCGCGGCGGCGGCGCGGCGCATGCAACGACGATAGCCATTCCCGCGGCCGGGCTTCAAGCGCCCGTCCGGGCAACCGCTGCTTAACGACCTTCCCATCGTCCTTTCATCCGGTGTCCAGACACTTGGGGGCATGGCGGCAGTCGCCCATGCCGAACGCCGGCCGGGGCCGGAGCGGGGCTCGCGCATCGACCGGGCCCGTGCCCGCGCCCGCGGCGCGAAGGTCGCAATCGGCGTGCTCACGTCGCTGGTCTTCGGCGTGGCGTTCGTCGGCGCGAAGTCGCACGCGCCGGGGCACGTCAAGCTTCGCGCGAAGCCACTCGGAGCACCGGCTTCGTTCGAACGAGCCGTACGCCGGAGCGCTCTCGCCGGAGGCCAGATCGCGCCGCCGGTCCAGCCGCCTCCCGTCGTGACGAGCACGTCGTGAGCGCCGTACGTCGCTTCCGCGCGATGGGCTGCGAGGTCGTGCTCGCCGGCGCCGACCCGGCCGCCGTCGCCGAGGTCTTCGCCCGCTGGGAGGGGGCGTTCAGCCGCTTCCTGCCGGACTCCGAGCTCTCACGGGTGAACGCCTCGCCGGCCTGGGCGCTGCACGTGTCGCCGCTGTTCGCGCGCACGCTCCGCGTCGCGCTCGACGCCGCCGCAGACACGGACGGGCTCGTGGACCCGACGCTCGGCGCCGCGCTCGAGGCCGCCGGCTACGACAGGGACTTCCCCCTGCTCTCCGACGATCCGGCGCCGACCGGTGCGGCAGTCCCGTCACGACTGCGTGAGGTGCGGCTCGACGGGCGGATCCTCCGCCGCCCGCCGGGGCTGCAGCTCGACGTGAACGGCGTCGTGAAGTCGCTCGCGGTCGACGAGGCTCTTGCAGCTCTCCCCAGCGGCGGCTTCGTCTCCGCGGGCGGCGACCTCGCCGTCCGCGGCCCGGTCGACGTCGGCCTGCCGGGGGGCGGCGCGGTGCGTGTCCTGCGCGGCGGCCTCGCGACGAGCGGCGTCGTGTCGCGCCGCTGGCTGCGCGGCGGCGAGGAGCAGCATCACCTCATCGACCCGCGCACCGGCTGGCCGAGCCCCGAGACGCGGTGGCAGCAGGTCACGGTCTCGGGCGCGAGCTGCCTCGCGGCGGACGTCGCTGCGAAGGCCGCGTTCCTGCTCGGCGAGGACGGGCCGGCCTGGCTCGACGAGCGCGGCATGGCGGGTCGCTTCGTCACCCCAGCCGGGGACGTGCTCCTGAACGGCACGTGGGGCCGGGCCACGTCCGGTGGCTGGCACCGGGACGTGGCTCCGGAGGTCGTGTGCACCTGACCTCGAGCCCGGCGATCTGGTACGCGGCGCGCGCCTCGGGCGTCGCGGCCTACGTCGTTCTCACTCTCACCGTCGCCATCGGCATGGCGATGGGCGGCAAGGCGCAGAGCCGCCGCTGGCCGAAGTTTGCGACCACGGACGTGCACCGTTTCGGCGGCCTGCTCGTCGGTTCGCTGGTCGGCGTCCACGTCGCGGCGATCGCGCTCGACTCGTTCCTGCCCTTCTCGCTGCGCCAGCTGGTCGTTCCGCTGGCGTCGACCTACCGGCCGCTCTGGACGGGGCTCGGGATCTTCGCCGCGGAGCTGCTGCTCGCGCTCGCGATCACGAACAGGTACCGCACCCGGTTGCCGTACCGCCTCTGGCGCCGCGCGCACTACCTCAACTTCGCCGTGTGGGCGGCAGCCTCCCTCCACGGGATGTTCGCCGGCACCGACCGCAGCTCGACGTGGCTCGCGGTGCTCTACGCCCTCTCGGTCGGCAGCGTCGGCGCGATCCTCCTGTGGCGCTTCGGCGGCTTCTCGCTCCGCTCGCGCGGTGTTGCCGTCGCGGGGCTGATCGGCGTTGCCGGCATGCCGCTGCTGATGCTCGGGCCGCTGCACAAGAACCCGCTGCCGTGGAACGCGCCGCGCGTCGCCGAGCCGCTGACGGGTCAGGTGATACGCGACGGCACAACTCTGAAGCAGATCGTCTCCTTCGTCGGCGGCGCGCAGTCGCCGCAGAAGCTGCTCGTCCGCGCCGACCTGCTCGTCTCACCGACCGCGCTCGAGTCGACCTCGCTCCAGCTCGAGTACCTGCCGAGCGGCGACGTCTGCCGCGGCCGTGTCACTTCGGTCGGCTTCACGAGCTTCGCCGGCCGCTGCGTGCTGCCCAGCGGCCGGGCCCGCTGGGTCGATGCGAGCTGGGCCCCCGCGGAGGACGGCTCCGGTGTCGTGGGGACGATACGGCTGCATGCGTAGAGCCCTGCCGATCCTTGCGCTCGCGCTCGTCGCGGCAGCCTGCACGGGCGCGGTCGCGAAAGCGGCCCCGCAGCCCACGCCCGCGCAGCGTCTCGGCTTCCCGGCGCTGAGCCCCGGCCTCGTCCCCGGCTACGTGCTGATCGCCGACCGGAACAACAACCGGATCATCATCGTCAACCCGCGCACGAACACCGTCGTCTGGGAGTTCCCCCGCCCGGGCGACGTGCGTCCCGGCCAGTCGTTTCACGATCCCGACGACGCGTTCTTCACGCCCGGTTACACGGCGATCTCGACGAACGAGGAGTACAACCAGCAGATCGGCGAGATCGACATCAAGACGCATCGGCTCGTCTGGGTGTTCGGTCACGCCGGCGTGGCGGGATCCGCCTTCGGCTATCTCGACAGCCCGGACGACGCATACCTGCTGAAGAGCGGCCTGTTCATGGTCGCGGACATCCGCAACTGCCGCGTGCTCTTCATCAACCGTGCGCACAAGGTCGTGCGCGAGATCGGGCACGCCGGCAACTGCGGCCACAACCCGCCGCAGGGCCTCTCCTCGCCGAACGGCGCGACGCCGCTCGCAGACGGCGGCGTGCTCGTGACCGAAATCGACGGCTGGGTCGACCGGATCAGCGCGGGCGGCAAGCTGCTCTGGACGATCCGCACGCCGACCTCCTACCCGTCCGACGCGCAGCTGCTGCCGGACGGGAACGTCCTCGTCGCCGGCTTCAACACGCCGGGGCGCGTCGACGAGATCACGCCCGCGGGCAAGGTCGTGTGGACGTACGAGCCCACCGGCGCCGCGGCGCTCGACCGTCCGTCACTCGCTGTGCGCTGGCCGAACGGGCTGATCGCGATCACGGACGACTGGCACCACCGCATCGTCGTGATCGACCCGAAGACGAAGCGCGTCGTCTGGTCGTACGGCCACCTGAACCAGCCCGGCAGCGCGCCGGGCTACCTCAACAAGCCGGACGGCCTCAATCTGCTGCCGGCGGTGCCGCAGGGAGCCTACGTGCGCCGGTCCACACGGGCCTCGCGCCCGCTGGGGACGGTGACGAAGATCGGCTCGCTGCCGCAGGCGCTCTCGAAGGCGTCTGCCGTCGCGCTGCCGGGCGGGAAGCTGATGGTATTGGGCGGCGAGATCGGCGGCGCTTCGACCGACCAGGTGCTGCTCGGCACGCCCGAGCACCTCCGCGTGTCGGGCCGCCTTCCCGCACCGACCCACGACGCGGCCGCCGCAGTCGTCCACGGCGCCGTGTACCTCTTCGGCGGCGGGCAGGCCGCGTCGACCGACACCGTCTTCCGCATCAGCCCGGCGCTCGGTGCGGTCTCGACCGCGAGGCACATGGACGAGCCGCTCTCCGACCTGGGTGCAGCCACCGTCGGCGGCAAGGCGTATCTCGTCGGCGGCTACACGAGCGTGAAGTTCGCGTCGGCGGTGCTCCGGTACGGCGGCGGCGGCAAGACGATCACGGTCGCACGGCTGCCTGCCGGAACGCGCTACGCGGGCGTGGCCGCGATCGGCTCGACGATCTACGTCGCCGGCGGGCTGACGACGAGCGGCGTGAGCTCGGTGGTGTATGCCGTCGATCTCGCCGGCGGCACGGCGAACCAGGTCGCGACGCTGCCCGCGCCGGAGGACCACGCGGCGATGGCCGCCCTCGGCGGCAAGCTCTATCTCGTCGGCGGGACGCGCGTCTTGCGCATCGACCCTGCCGCCGGCTCGGTCTCGGTGGCGGCGACGCTGCCGGCGGCCCTGAGCGACGCGACGGCGACGACCGTCGGCGGGCGGATCGTGATCGCCGGCGGCGGTACGAGCGCGGTGTACGCGTTCACGCCCTGACGCCTCCGCGGCCGCCGCTATCCTCGGATTCGTGCGCCGCCTCGCCGTTCTCGTCTCGCTTGCGCTGCTCGCCGCCGGCTGCGGCGGCAGCGGCGGCACCAGCGGCGGCGGCAAGGCCGCCGGGCAGTCGCACACCGTGCTGGAGGTCTCGAAGGCGTTCTACGACGCCGGCATCCCCTTCACGAGCGAGCAGACGTTCAACCCCTACGTAAACGGCCAGGCGGTGTTCCTGCCGGGCAAGCTGAACACCAGCCCGCTGCGCGCCGCGATCGAGGCGGGCCTCAGCGAGACGGGAAGCTTCACGGGCGTCGTCTGCTGGGTGTTCGACACGGACGCGCACGCGGCCGCGGCGCTGAAGGTCGTGCCACTCTCCAAGTGGCTGCCCGGAAACTCGCCGACGGTCCGCGTCCACGACGGCAACGTCGTCATCGTCGCCGTCGGCTACAAGGGCGCCGACAAGCAGAAGCTCGACGCGGCACTCGCCGCGGTCTCCTAGAGGCGCGCGAAGGCCGCGGACTCCCAGACGAGCCCGTGCCGCTCGCGCGTCTCGAGCTCGAGCCCGTTTCCGCGCGCGACCTCGACCATCCGCTCGACGGGATGGACGTACGTGCGGAAGCTCGCGCCCGATAAGCGCAGGAAGATGTTGAGGACGCGCCCGCCGAACCGGACGAAACGGCGCTCCTGCGGATAGGTGAGCACCATCCGCCGGCGAGCATGCGCCGCCGCGGCGCCGATGAGGGCGTCGACGTCGGGATAGCAGCAGACGACGCGGTGCATGACGACGACGTCGTGCTGCTCGATCGCGTCTCCCTCGGCGACGAAGTCGGCGATCCGCCGGTCGACCTGCCCGACCAGGCCGCGCTCGGCGAGCAGTCCGCGCGCCTCCTCCTCGTACTCCGGGGACAGCTCGACGTTCGTCGCATGCCCGGCGCCCGCCTCGAGCAACTCGAGCTCGATCGCGCCGATGCCCCCGCCGATGTCGAGCACGCTCTCGCCCCGCACGTCGCCGGCGAGGCCGGCGAGCGCACGGGCCGACTCGCTCAGGCCGCGTCGCCGGTAGCGCCGTGCGTCGCGGGCCGCGACGCGACGGTTGAAGAACCTCCCGCAGTCGGGCGTGCAGCAACCGGACACGCGGACGATCGTAGATCCCCGACGACTACAGTGGCGGCCCGGTGAGCAGCGACTACGTCTTCACGATGTACCGGGCCGACAAGTTCTACGGCCCGGACCGCCAGGTGCTGGCGAACATCTCGCTCTCGTTCCTGCCCGGGGCGAAGATCGGCGTGCTCGGTCCGAACGGGGCCGGCAAGTCGACGCTGCTGCGGATCATGGCGGGCAAGGAGGAGCCGTCCTCGGGCGTTGCGGAGCTCGCGCCGGGCGCAACGGTGGGGCTGCTCGAGCAGGAGCCGTGGCTCGACTCCGGGAAGGACGTGCGCGGCAACGTCGAGGACGGCGTGCGCGCGCTGCGCGACCTGCTCGACCGCTTCAGCGAGATCGCGGCGAAGTTCGCCGAGCCGGACGCGGACTACGACGCCCTGCTCGCGGAGCAGGCCACGGTCCAGGACGCGATCGACCGCGCCGATGCATGGCAGCTCGACCAGCATCTCGACCACGCGATGGATGCGCTGCGCGTCCCCGACGGGGGCCGCGACGTGACGACGCTTTCCGGCGGCGAGCGGCGCCGCGTCGCGCTCTGCCGGCTGCTGCTCTCCTCGCCGAGCCTGCTCTTGCTCGACGAGCCGACGAACCACCTCGACGCGGAGTCGGTCGCGTGGCTCGAGCGCTTCCTCGCCGAGTACAGGGGCACGGTCGTCGCGGTGACGCACGACCGCTACTTCCTCGACAACGTCGCCGGCTGGATTCTCGAGCTCGACCGCGGCCGCGGCATTCCGTTTCGCGGCAACTACTCGTCGTGGCTCGAGCAGAAGCAGGAGCGGCTCGCCGTCGAGGAGAAGACGGAGTCCGCCCGCCGCCGCACACTCGCGCGCGAGCTGGAGTGGGTGCGGATGAGCCCGCGCGCGCGGCACGACAAGTCGAAGGCGCGCCTGGCGGCCTACGAGCGGCTGTACGCCGAGGAGCAGGCGGTGAAGCTCGACAAGGTCGAGATCCACATCCCGCCGGGACCGCGGCTCGGTGGCCTCGTGCTCGAGGCCGAGCACCTGCAGAAGGGCTACGGCGACCGGCTGCTCGTCGAGGATCTGACGTTCTCGCTGCCTCCGGCCGGGATCGTGGGCGTGATCGGCCCGAACGGCGCCGGCAAGACGACGCTCTTCCGCATGATCGCCGGCCAGGAGGCGCCGGATGGGGGCGAGCTGAGACTCGGCGACACGGTGCAGCTCGCCTACGTCGACCAGGCGCGCGCCGAGCTCGACCCGGCGGGCACGGTCTGGAAGGAGATCAGCGGCGGGCTCGACACGATCGAGCTCGGCAAGCGCGAGGTGAACTCGCGTCAGTACGTGTCCTGGTTCAACTTCAGAGGCTCCGATCAGCAGAAGCGCGTCGGCGACCTCTCGGGAGGCGAGCGGAACCGCGTCCACCTCGCCAAGCTGCTGCGGAGCGGCGGCAACGTCCTGTTGCTCGACGAGCCGACGAACGACCTCGACGTCGACACGCTGCGCGCGCTCGAGGAGGCGCTGCTCGACTTCGCAGGCTGCGCCGTCGTGATCACCCACGACCGCTGGTTCCTCGACCGCGTCGCGACGCACATCCTCGCCTTCGAGGGCGACAGCCAGACGACGTGGTTCGAAGGCACGTGGGGCGAGTACGCCGAGTGGGTAAGAGAGACCCGCGGCCCTGAAGCTCTGGAGCCGCACCGCATCAAGTACAAGAGTCTGCGAAGAGCTGACGCTCTTCACAGAGGTTGAGTCGGCGCGGAGGTTTCAACCCTTCGACCAACGCCGAGCGCCCAAGCCGGAGCGAACGCGAAGCGTTCGCGAGGGCCGAATGCACGCGCGCGGGGATGCGGAGCACCACGGCGCGCGCTGCCGGGACCACACGCTCACGCCAGAAGAAGAGGCCGCCGGCTTGGCCGGCGGCCTCTCTGCGAAGCACAACCCTGACCTGCGAGAAGTGCGCAGCACTTCTCGCAGCTAAACCAGCGACTTGACGAAGACGTCGACCTTCTCGATCGGGAAGGTCTCCGTCTTGACGACCTCGAGCTTGCCGATCTTCGCGAGCGCGCGGAATGCGGCTGCGTTGTCGGGATACTGCACCAGCGCGAGGAAGTCCCAGGGCCCCATCACCGCGAACGTCTCATCGAGCTTGCCGCCCTCCTCCTCGATGATCTTCTTGAACTTCTCGAGGTATTCGGGAGCCTTGTCGAGGGTCTCGCGGCCTTCCGGGGTGAGCTCGATCAGCCCCATATAGGTGAACAATCAGGTCACCTCCCCCTTGTTCAGTAGGCGGCGCGGTCCGTAGGTGCCGCCGGCCCTATGCCCATCGGGGAAACCGCGGATCTCGGCGAGCGCCGCTTTAACCCTCCCATTTGCACCGACCACGGAGGCCGGAGCGAACGCGGGCGGCCGCTCCGCGAAGCCGAACCCCATCCCGCGCGAAGTGCGCAAGCACGTCGCGCGGCTAAGAGGTCGAATCAGAATGACGTCTGTGCCGTCTGGCCGCGCTGGGCGGCGCGATGCGGCGTCCTCAGTCGCGCCCGTAGCTTCAGCTACGAGCGCTCCCTGCGTCCTTGCCTCG
>JBEKEH010000132.1:0-8839 GCA_050013935.1 Gaiellaceae bacterium
TCTCCCTCGAAGCCCCATGTCCCGGAAAACGCCCCGACGCTACCGGCCGCGCCGGACGCTCCGATCAGGAGCCTCGAGGCTGATTCTCATGCCGGTACACCACGCTACGGGACGTGACCCGAAGTTGCTCCTGACCCGTTTGCGGAGGGCTTGACAGAGCGCTAGCGTCGGGGATCGGCGAGAAGGAGCCGCGGGCGTGTTGAACCTTCCTTTTACTTGGGGTGCGGCAGGCCGAGCGCTCGGCCGCGTCCCGGGTTGGGCCAAGACGCTCGTCAAGGTCTGGCTCGTCTGGTTCTGGCGGCTAAGCGTGCCGGCGAAGATCGCCGCCACGGCGGCTGAGATCGTCGTCCTCTATCTCGCTCTCCCGCACATACCTCTGGTGAGCCAGCGGCGCACAGCCATCCTCGAGTTCGGCAGTGTCGGGCTCTGTTTCCTAGCAATCGCCGGCATCTTGTTCGGCGGCCCCAAGCGCGCCTGACGTCGCCCGACTGAGTGAGTTGGGGCCGAGCGGGGCGAGCCGAATGCCCGGGCACTGCCACCAGCACGTTCGGCGGAGCGGTGAGCGAGTACGCGCGGACGCGCCGCGTGTCCTGAACCCTCGAGCAGGCTGCCGGGCCAGCCATGCCAAGCGACCAGAATAAGAACCAGCTCCTAGGGATCGGCGGGACGGGCGCACGAGTCTATGGCCGACGCCACGCGTCCAAACGCCGGACCGAGTTAATGCACCCCACCGGCGTGCACCGCGGGAGCTCCAGCTCGTTCGCCCGCTCGCGGCGCCAGGGAATGTGCCTGAGCGCTCCTACGTTTGAGTGTGGTGGCATCGCCATCCTGGCCGGTCGTCCTGGGGCATACAGGAATGGCCGAGGCCTATCATCGTGTGGCGCCGCCCCAAGGCCTAAGCGGCGCGCGCGCCCTCGGCCATTTCGCCAGTCTCATCACTCTCCGAGCGAGACTAACCGTGCTGCTGGCGTACAAGCTCGCGCTCGCCTCGCCGCACGTAAGCGCTGCCGCGATCGAGGCGGGCGAGTTCCCGCGCCTCGCCGAGGAGCTCGAGGTCTGGGCGGTGCCCCGAATCGTCGTCAACGGCGTCCCCCAGTGGGACGGCTCCGTACGGGAGCCGGTCTTCGTCGATCGGGTGCTCGCGCCGTCGTTCGAGTAGCCGGGCGGCGTCAGCGGCGGCGGGCGACGACGGCGAGCGTTTCCGCGGCCGACGTCCACGGGGTGCCAGTGAGGTCGGCGGTCAGGTGCTCGAGCACGAAGCCGGCAGCCGCGAGCTCCCGCTCGAGCCGCTCGCGGCTGAAGCGCTGCTCCCAGATGCGGTAGACGGTCGCGGTGCCTGTCTCCTCGACCACCGCGTGCTCGCGGCACGAGAGGGCGAGCTCCGGGTAGTCGACTTGGCGCTCGAGCACGAGGTGCGGTCCCGACCGCCAGAAGCCGTCGCCGATGCTCGCCGACCACTCGGAGCGCTCCGGCCGGTCGGCGGCGGCCGAGACGACGTCGAAGGCGAAGCGCCCGCCGGCGCGAAGCGCCTCGTTGATGCGCAGCAGCAGCGCCGCACGGTCCGGGTCGGAGAGGACGCCGAAGTCGTGGTACACGAGCAGCGCAGCGTCATACGTGTCGTGCTCGTCGAGCTCGCGGTAGTCGCCGTGGACGTAGGTGACGCCGAGGCCCGCCTCGGCCGCCGCCTGCCGGGCGTAGGCGAGCGAGCTGCCGGAGATGTCGATCCCCGTGAGGACGAATCCCCGCGCCGCGAGCGCGGCGCAGTAGAGGCCGGGGCCGCAGCCGAGATCGAGCACAGGCGCGCCCGGCCGGAGCTCGAGTGTCCGGACGAGCCAGTCCACCTCCCGTGCGATCGTCTCGGGCCGCCGGCTCGCAGCGTCCGTACTCGGATCGAGGTGCGCCGCGAGCATCCGGCGGGAAACGTGCGGATCCGTCCAGAGCGGCGCTTCGCCGGGTGCGAACGGCTCCGGCCGCTGCGCAAGACGCTCGATGAGCTGCTTCACGAGTCGAGTCTAGGACGACGCGGAAAGGGGGCCCTCGGTAGATTCCAAGGAGTGAGCGCACCGTTCGAGCGGGCCCAGGAGCTCTTCGACCTCTTCGAGGCGGAGCTGCGCGCCGAGCTGCCGGCCGGGGCGGAGATCTTCGACGCGCACACGCATCTCGGCACCGACATCGACGGCATGAGCGGCCGCTACGAGGAGCTCGACCAGGGCCTGGACCGGTACGGCGTGACGCGCTGCTTCGTGTTCTGCCTCGACGAGCCCGACCGGCATCCCGGCTTCCGGGCCGGCAACGACCGCACGCTCGCGTACGCCGAGCGCTCGGGCGGCCGCATGATCCCCTTCGTCCGGCTCGCGCTCGACGAGGAGCCGATCGAGGAGGCGACCCGCTGCCTCGATCTCGGTGCCCGCGGCATCAAGCTCCACCCGCGCGCGCAGAAGTTCCTGCTCGACGACAAGCGGCTGGCGCCGGTGTTCGCGCTCGCGGCGGAGCGCCGCGTGCCGATCCTCATCCACGGCGGGCGCGGCCTGCCGCCGATCGCGGACCACCTGCACCGCCTCGTCGACGCCTACCCGGAGGCGCAGCTGATCATCGCGCACGCCGGCATCGCCGACCTCACCGGGCTCGCCGGCCACTTCGCCGGCAAGGCCGGCGTCTTCTTCGACACCTCCGTCTGGAGCCCGATCGACCTGCTGAGCTTCTTCCACCTCGTGCCGCCGGAGCAGGTCGTCTACGCCTCCGACTACCCGTACGGGCAGCAGCCGGCCTCGCTGCTGCTTTCGCTGAAGTGCGCGCGCGCGGCTGGGCTCGACGAGGAGCAGGTGCGGACGATGCTCGCGGCCAACGCGAACCGGATCGCCGACGACGCGCCTCCGCTCGCGCCGTCGCAGCCGCGTGGCTCCGACCGGTTCTCGCAGCCGATGGCGCTCGCCCGGGTCCACCAGTACCTCTCGATGGCGATGACGCTCCTCTTCACCCGGCAGGCTGACAGCTTCGGCGCCCTCGGGCTCGCGCTCAACGCGTGCAGCGAGCCGAACGGCCACGCCGAGGAGATGGACCGCATCCGTGAGCTGCTGACCGCGGCGCGTGACCTCTGGAGGACGCTCCCCGACGCGGAGGACGACGGAGAGACGCGGCAGGTCGCGCGCACGACGTCGCGGCTGATCCACCTCGCCGACATCCTGGCGGTGACGACGAGTGCCTGAGCTGTCGCTGACGGTGAACGGGCAGCAGCGCTCCCTCGACGCGCCGGTCGGAATGAGCCTCGCACAGCTCCTGCGCGAGCGGCTCGGCCTCACCGGCACGAAGGTCGCGTGCAACGAGGGACACTGCGGCGCGTGCACCGTCCAGATCGACGGCGTGCCGATGCTGTCGTGCATCACGCTCGCGCACATGGTCGAGGGCGAGGTGACGACGATCGAGGGGCTGCGCGACCATCCGCTGGTCGACGCGTTCGTGCGCGCCGACGCCGTGCAGTGCGGCTTCTGCACGCCGGGTCAGGTCGTCTCCGCCGCGGCGCTGGTGGCCGCGAACCCGGAGCCGACCGCCGACGAGATCCGCCATCACATGGCGGGGAACATCTGCCGCTGCGGCACCTACCCGAGAATCGAGGAGGCGATCCTGCATTGGCGAGGCTGATCCGCACCGAGAAGGAGGTCGAGGGCCGCTTCGAGGAGGTCTGGCTCGTCGTCGAGGAGGATCCGCTCCAGCAATGGCCGGCAGGCCCGCGCGATGTCGTCGGCCGGCCGGCCGTGCGGCAGGACGCGCCGGAGCGCGTGCGCGGGGAAGCCCGCTTCATCGCCGACCTGCAGCTGCCCGGGATGCTCCACGCCGCGGTCCTGCGCTCGCCGCATGCACACGCGCGCGTCAAGCGGATCGACTTCGCGCGCGCCCTGGCGGCGCCCGGGGTGCGCGGCGCGCTCGGCCCCGGCGAGGCGAAGGGACTCGAGGAGGAAGCCGGCTACGCCGGCGCTCCCGTCGCAGCGGTCGCCGCGGACACGTTTGCCCAGGCGCGGGCGGCGCTGCGCGCGATCGACGTCGAATGGGAGGAGCTCGAGGTCGTGCTCGACCCTCAGGAGGCCGTCGCACGCGGGCAGCTGACGGTGGAGCCGGCACGCCACGAGCGCGGCGACTTCGAGCGCGCGCTCGCCGAGGCCGACGTCGTCGTCGAGAGCACCTACCGCACGTCGGTCGTCCTGCACAACTCGATGGAGACGCACCAGGCGGTGTGCGAGTGGATCGGCGTCACGCTCAACGTCTACATCTCGACGCAGTACATCTGGGGCGTTCGCGAAGAGGTCGCTGAGGCGTTCGGAATGCCCGCCGACAACGTGCGCGTCGTGTGCGAGTTCATGGGCGGCGGCTTCGGCTCCAAGAACAGCGCGGGTGAGTACACCTTCGTCGCCGCCGAGCTCGCCCGCCGGACAGGGCGGCCGGTGCGCTGCGGGCTGACTCGCCGCGAGGAGAACACCGCGGCGGGCAACCGCAACGCGACGATCCAGAAGCTCGTGGTCGGTGCGCGCAGCGACGGCACGATCGTCGCCCTCGGCGGCGAGTTCGTGAACGCAGTCGGCTGGAGCGGCTGGTCGACGATGACCGACGGGCCGATGCGGATGCTCTACGCGTGCGACAATGTGCGCACCGTCTGCTACGGCGCGAAGATCAATACGCCGCCGATGAAACCTTTCCGCGCGCCGGGCTTCGTCGAGGGGACGTTCGGGCTGGAATGCCTGATCGACGAGCTCGCCGCCAAGCTCGGCCTCGACCCGCTCGAGCTTCGGCGACGCAACTACGCGGACTCGAACAACGGCACGCCGTACTCCTCGAAGAACCTCGCGGCGTGCTACGAGCTCGCGCAGAAGCACTGGGATCGCCGCCACGAGGTGCGCGCGCGCTCCGGCGCGACGTGGAAGCACGGCGTCGGGATGGCCGGCCAGATCTGGTACGGCGGCGGCGGACCGCCGTCCTACGCGTGGACGCGGGTCGGCTCCGACGCCCGTATCGCCGTCGTCACGGCGATGCAGGACATCGGCACGGGCACGGGCACCGCGATGGCGCAGATCGCCGCCGAGGAGCTCGGCGTCCCGCTCGACCGCGTCAAGGTCGTGCACGGCGACTCCGCGCGCGGCCCGTACGCGACGCTCTCGGCCGGCTCGTCGACCCTGTCCTCGGTCGGCCCGGCCGTGCGTGCCGCCGCCGCGGACGCGAAGCGGCAGATCATCGAGATCGCGGCGCAGCGCTACGACGTCGAGGAGCGCGCGCTCGACATCCGCGACGCAACAATCGTCTCCGCGGACGGCAGCCTCTCCGTCCCGCTCGAGGAGCTGCTCGGTGTGCTCGGGAGCGCGCAGATCCTCGGCAAGGGTGCGCGCGGGCCGAACCCGACCGGGATGAGCGTCCTCACCTTCGGCGTGCAGGTGGCGGAGGTCGCCGTCGACGTCGAGACCGGCGAGGTTCGCGTCGAGCGCGTCGCCGCGGTGCACGACGTCGGCCGGATCGTGAACCCGCTCGGCGCGCAGAGCCAGGTCGAGGGCGGGATCATCCAGGGCGTCGGTCACACGCTCTCCGAGGTGCGCCTGCTCGACCCGGAGACGGGCGGTGTGCTGACGACGACGCTCGACTCCTACCGGATGCCGACGATCGCCGATGTCCCCGAGATCGTGTGCGAGTTCGTCGACAAGCCGGACGAGCACCTGACGAGCCTCGGCTCGAAGGGTCTCGGCGAGCCGCCGATCGTCCCGACGGCCGCCGCGATCGCGAACGCCATACGCGATGCAACGGGTGCCGACGTGCACGAGCTGCCGATCAGCCGCGAAGAGATGCTGCGCGCGCTGCGCGAGGCGGAGCAGCGCGGGCGCGAGCAGGCGAAGGAGGCAATTGGAGCTCGTTAGGGCAACGTCGGTCGACCAGCTCGACGGCGGCATCGCGGTGCACGGCGGCACCGAGGTCGTGCCGCTGCTGCGGGACGGGATCCTGCACGGCGAGACCCTCGTCGACGTGCGCGGGATCGTTCCGCGCGGCGTCGACGGTGGACGCATCGGCGCCGGCACGACGCTGGCGGAGCTGGAGGTCGAGCCGCGGATCCCGGACGCGCTGCGCGAGGCGTGCCGGCTGGCAGCGTCGCCGCAGCTACGCGCGATGAGCTCGCTCGGCGGCAACCTCCTCCAGTCGACGCGCTGCTGGTACTGGCGGCTGCAGTACCCGTGCCGGCTGCACGGCGGCGACCGCTGCCACGCGCGCGAGGGCGAGCATCGCGAGCACGCGATCTTCGCAAACGACTTCTGCGCGTCTGCGCATCCGTCTGACGTCGCCGCCGCCCTGCTCGCGCTCGGAGCACGCGTGCGGACGAGCCGGCGCGAGCTCGCGCTCGGCGAGCTCTACCGCCTCCCCGACGAGCAGGACCGGAGCACGACCACGCTCGCGCCGGGGGAGCTGATCCTCGACTTGGAGCTGCCGCCCGCGGAGGGGAGCGTCTACCTCAAGGCGATGGACCGGCAGCGGTGGTCCTTCCCGCAGGTCGGGGTCGCCGCCGCGCGCAGCGGCGGCGAGATCCGGATCGCGCTGGCCGGCGTGGCCCCGATCCCGTGGCTGCTCGACGGCCCCGCCGGCCTCGATTCGGCCACGCCGCTCCCGCGGACGGCCTGGAAGGTGGACGTCGCCCGCGCCCTCGTACGCCGGGCTGTGGAAACACTCTCCTGACGCAGTAAGATCGGCCCGGATGAGGATGCGGCTGATCGCACTCCTTGCCGTGACCGGAATCGCATGCTCCGGCGCAGTTGCCGCGGGCGCGCACGGCAAGCGCCTCGCCGCGCCGCCGCCGCGGATCCCCGCGCTGCCGGCCAAGAACCCGGTTCACCACGGCGCCCGCTGCCCGATTCCGCCGAAGTTCCGCATCGCCTTCGTGCGAGCCGCCCGCGACACGGGCTTCCAGCTCTCGATGCTCGTCGCCGTCGCACAGGTCGAGTCGCGCTTCAAGCCGAACGCCCGCTCGGAGGCCGACGCGCGGGGCCTGCTGCAGGTGCTGCCCTCGACGGCGGCGTCGCTGAAGCTCGACGTCGACAATCCGGTGACGAACGTGCTCGCCGGCGCGCGCTACCTGAAGATCCTGCTCGACCGCTACTCGCGCACCGACCTCGCCCTCGCCGCCTACAACGCCGGCCCGACGGCGGTCGACAAGGCAGGCGGCGCTCCGACCACCGAGACGATCTCCTACGTCGCCAACGTCCAGGCCCGCTGGGCGGCGCTCGCCGGCTGTTCCTGAGCCGGGGAACCTCCGGTTCCCCGGCTGGGGGAGGTTGTGCTTCGCAGAGCGGGCGCCGGCCAAGCCGGCGCCCTCTTGAGCTTCGGGGCGATGGGTCCTGCGAGCGCGGGCGGTGGTGCCTGCGGCATCCCCGCCCGCGTGGATTCGCCTCCGTCTACCGCTCGCGCGTTAGCCTCCGGCCCTCGTGGTGCTTTCGGGCGATAGGTTGATCTACGCGGTCGTGCTCGCTGCCGGCGCGTCGTCGCGGTACGGAGACGCGCCGCCGAAGCAGGCGGAGCTGCTGCCGCAGGTTCTCGCCGGACTGCGCTCGAGCGGCTCGCTCGACGGGATCCTCGTCGTCCTCGGCGCGCACGAGGTCGAGACGGACGCGGCGACGGTGCACTGCCCGGACTGGGAGCTCGGGCCCGGCGCCTCGCTGCGCTGCGGCCTCGCGGCGCTGCCGGCGGAGGCGGAGGCCGCGGTCGTCGTGCTCGCCGACGGGCCCGACCTCGACCCGCGCGCGATCGACCGCGTCGTGGTCTCCTGGCGGCGGGAGGGCGGCGACGTCGTCGCCGCGGCATACGGGGACGTTCGGCTCCATCCCGTCCTGCTCGCCCGCGCCGCCTGGCCGCACGTCCCCGACGAGGGCGCCCGCGCGCTCCCGGCCCGGCTCGTCGCCTGCGACGACCTCACTCCTCCAGGCGACGTCGACCTGCGCCGATGACGGCAGAAGGTCAGACGTGCGAGACGCCGAACGGGAAAGGTCGGGAATGGAATCCGTACGCAAGCTCGATCCGGCAGCGCCGGCTGCAGGCGACGAGTCGCCGCTCGCCCGCGCCCGCCTGCACCGGCAGCTGACGGTCGAGGAGGCCGCACGCCGCGCCGGCACTGCCGCGGAGGAGGTGCAGTGGCTCGAGCAGGGGCGCCTCTACCGCTTCCCGTCGCCCGACCGCGCGCTGCTCGTCACCATCCTCTACGCGACCGCGCTGGGGATCGACCATCGCGAGGCGCTCGAGCTCGCCGGGCTGCCGGTGCCGCCGAAGCCGCTGGACGCGAACCCGTGGCGGCGGCTGGGCGCCGTCGCGGCGCTCGGCGCGCTGGTCCTCGCCGCGGTGCTCGCCGTCGTGCTCGCGAAGAGCAACCCGGCGAAGCCGTCCACGCGCGCGCCTGCGGCATCCACACTGCCGGCCCCGTGGACGATCAACGTCGTCGTGCTCAACGGGAGCGGCGACATCGTCTACACCCGCTCGGTCGCCAGCAGGATCCAGGCGCTCTCGTACCGCGTCGTCCACGTCGGCCGCGCCGCGAGCTTCACGTACCCGCAAACGCAGGTGTACTACCCGCCGGGCGGCGAGGCGATCGGCCTGCGCCTGGCGAAACAGCTCGGCGCGCCGCTCGAGCCGCTCCCCGGCGGAAACAATCCGAAGCGCCTCGTAGTGATCGTCGGCCCGAAGCGCGGCCCATAGCCGGGAGAAGTGCTGCGCACTTCTCCCGGGCTGAGTTTCGGCTTCGCGGAGCGGACGCCGGCCAAGCCGGCGTCCTCTTTCCTGGTGAGGGGCAACGGGGTCCTGGTAGCGCGGGCAGTGGTGCCTGCGGCAT
>JBEKEH010000133.1:0-8625 GCA_050013935.1 Gaiellaceae bacterium
TCGCCGCAGCCGACCCGCTCGACCCGGGCGTGCCGCCGCCGGACGGGGCGTGGTCGGCGGCGGTCGTGCCGTTGCTCGGGCTCGAACGGCGCGGCGCCAAGCTGTACCGCCCGGGCGCGGCCGCCGAGCTCGGCACGCGTGCCGACGAGGCAGCGGCGCTCGAGGCGCAGCTCGGGCTCGAGCCGGTGAAAGTCGCGGATGCCGCGCTCGCGCGCTATCTCGAGGAGCGGGGCCGGCTCGTCCGCGTCGGCGACGGCCAGGCGATCTCCGCCGCTGCGTACGAGCGCGCCCGCGAGGCGCTCGTCGGCGAGTGCGAGGCGACGGGCCGGATCACGCTCGCCCGCTTCCGCGACCTGCTCGGCGTCGGGCGCAAGACGGCGCAGATCTTGCTCGAGCGCTTCGACGCCGATGGGGTCACGCGCCGCATCGGCGACGAACGCGTGCTGCGCCGGCGTGGAACAATCGCCTCATGACACCCGACGACGTCGCCACGCTGATCGACCGCTACAACGACGCCTGGAACCGGCAGGACGTCGACGCGATCGCGTCGATGCACCACCCCGACATCGTCTTCCACAACCACACGGCAGCCGAGCGCGCAGAGGGCGCCGATGCGGTGCGCGAGCACATCGCCGCCATCTTCCGCAACCATCCCGACCTGCGCTTTCGCAGTCGCAGCTTCCACGCCGGCGAGGACTTCGCCGTTAGCGAGTGGACGGCGAACGTCACGAAGGACGGGCGCCGCCTCGAGTGGGACGGCGTCGACGTCTTCCCGCTCAGGGACGGTCTGATCGTGCGGAAGGACGTGTACTCGACGTCGCATCGGCCGCGCGAGCTGACGGACTGACGGCGAGGCTGAGCAGATCCGGCCGGTGGTAGTGGCCGGCCGGGTCGAAGCGCTGCCGCTCCGCGAGCAGCCCGGCCGGGTCGAGCTCGGCGTAGAGGATCCCCTCCTCCTCGTACAGCGGGCCGGCGAGATACGAGCCGTCCGGCGCGAGGATCGCGCTGCCGCCGCGGCCGATCGTGCCGGCGCCCTCGATCTCGCTCCGCAGCGGAAAGTCGTCCGGGTAGGCGCTCTCGCGCTGGAAGTGGCACGGCGCGATCACGTACGCCCGGCTTTCGCGCGCGAGGTGCACGAGCGTCGCCTGCCACGCGTCGCTGTCGTCCGCGGTCGACGCGATGTAGATCTCCATCCCGGACTCGTAGAGCGCGAAGCGCGCGAGCGGCATGTAGTTCTCCCAGCAGATCAGCCCGCCGAGGCGGCCGAAGCCGGTCTCGACTGCGTGCAGCCCACGGCCGTCGCCCTGGCCCCAGACGAGGCGCTCGTGGTTCGTCGGCACGAGCTTGCGGTGGTGGAGCGCGAGCGAGCCGTCCGGCGCGTGGTAGAGGAGCGAGTTGTAAATCGTCCCCGGCCGCTCGAGCTCGACCTCGTTCACGCCGGTCACGAGCCAGATGCCATGCTCGCGTGCCACCGCGCCGAGCCGCCGCTCGGCGGGGCCACCGACCGCGACCGAGTTCTGCGCGATCCGCGCGAAGGTCTCCTTCGCGCCCGCGTTCTGCCAGCCGGCGAACGCCTTCGCCCAGCGCGACGACGGGTAGACGGGCACGAACGTCTCCGGGAAGACGACGAGCTCCGCGCCGTTGCCGGCCGCTTCCGCCGCGAGCGTTGCGAGCCGGTCCAGCGTCGCGTCGCGGTCGAGGACGACGGGCTCGGCCTGCACGCACGCGGCGGTGACGGCGCGGTCCATGGCGCAAGCCTAGTCACGCGACGTTTGGGGATAGGTTGACGCGGTGACGACGCTCGCGCTCAAGCTCGTGCTGACGCCGTCGGTGATGGTGGGCGCGACGCTCGCGGGACGGCGCTGGGGCGGCGCCGTGTCGGGCTGGTTGATCGGGCTGCCGCTCACGTCGGGCCCGCTCGCCTTCTACCTCGCGCTCGACCACGGACGGCGCTTCGCAGCGCGCACCGCGGCCGGCTCGCTCTCGGGCGCGATCGCCGAGGTGGCGTTCTGCCTCGGCTACGGCCTGACGGCGCGGCACGGCTGGCGCGTCGCCCTGGCGACCGCGTCCGCCGCCTTCGCCGCAGCGGCGGCGGCACTGCAGGCGCTGCCGCTCGGCACGGACCTGCCGGTGCCGCTGCTGCCGCTGCTCGCAGCGGTGATCCTGGCGCTCGCCGGCGGGCTGCGCCTGCTGCCGCGTCCCGTCGAGCGGGCGGCGGTCGCCGTGCGGCCGCCGCGCTGGGACCTCGCGGCACGCGCGGTCGCGGCGACGTGCGCCGTGCTCGCGCTGGCCGCCGTCGCGGCGACGATCGGGGCGCGGCTGACCGGGCTGCTCGCCGTTTACCCGCTCTACTCGGCCGTGCTTGCCGCGTTCGCGCACCGCCTGCAGGGACCCGCGGCGGCGATCGGCCTGCTGCGCGGCCTGCTCGTGGGGCTCTTCTCGTTCACCGCGTTCTACGGCGTGCTCGGCTCGCTGCTCGTTCGCACCGGCACCGGTCCCGCCTTCGGGAGCGCGATCGCGGCCGCGCTCGTCGTGCAGGCCGGCTCGCTGCGGTCGCTGCGCCGCCTGGCGCCGGCCGCGTGAGAGCACGCGAACGCTAGGCTCACGGCATGGGAAAGATCTACGACGGCGTCGACGAGAAGCTCGGCGCGTGGATGAAGCGGCAGCACCTCTTCTTCGTCGCGACCGCGCCGCTCGCGGCCGACGGACACGTCAACGTTTCGCCGAAGGGAGACCTGCGCTGGTTCCGGATCCTCGGGCCGCATGAGGTCGCGTACCTCGACTTCGTCGGCAGCGGCGCCGAGACGATCGCGCACGCACGGGAGAACGGCCGCATCGTCGTCATGTTCTGCGCGTTCGAGGGGCCGCCGCGGATCGTCCGCCTGCACGGCCGGGCGAGCGTCGTGCTGCCCGGCGAACGGGAGTTCGACGCGCTGCGCGCGCTGTTCGAGCCGGCGGAGGACGCGCTGCGCTCCGTGATCCGGGTCGACGTCGAGCGGATCGCCGACTCGTGCGGGTACGGCGTGCCGATCATGCGCTTCGACGGCGTGCGGGACCAGTACGACCAGTGGGTCGACAAGAAGATGCGCGACGGCGGGCTCGACGACTACGTCGCCGAGAAGAACGCCGAGAGCATCGACGGCCTCCCGGCGATCGATCCCGCTTAGCCGAAGCCGCCGCCGCCCGGCGTCTCGATGCGGACGACGTCGCCGGCCGCGAGCTGCCGCGTCACCTTTGCCGGCTGCTCCTCGCCGTTCACGAGCGTGCGACCAGGCGCGCCGTCGGCACCGCCGCGCGCGCCGCGCGGGCCGTGCGCGCGCCGCTCGGCGAGCACGGAGAGGCGGCAGTCCTCGAGCACACGCAGCTCGCGCACGACGCCGTCGCCGCCGCGGTGCGCGCCCTCGCCGCCGGAGCCTGCACGAAGATGCCAGCGCTCGACGCGCAGCGGGTACGACAGCTCGAGCGCCTCGACCGGCGTGATCAGCGTGTTCGACATCGCGACGTGGACGCCGGACGGCCCGTCGGCGTCGGGGCACGCGCCCTGACCGCCGCCGATCGTCTCGTAGTACGTGAAGCGGTCGTTGCCGAGCGCGACGTTGTTCATCGTCCCCTGCCCCTGCGCGGGGACCGGCAGCGCCTCGCCGAAGGCGCGGAAGACGACGTCGACGATGCGCGACGACGTCTCCGTGTTGCCGGCGACGACGGCCGCAGGCGGCCGCGCGTTGACGAGGCAGCCCTCGGGCGCGGTCACGGTGACGGGCGCGAAGGCGCCGCCGGACGCCGGCAGATCCGGCTCGGTCAGGCAGCGCACAACGAAGTAGCAGGCGGAGCGCGTGACGGAGAGCGGGCAGTTGAGGTTGCCCGGATGCTGCGGCGCGGTCCCCCTGAAGTCGATCCGGATCGCGTCGCCGTCGACCTCGACGGTGCAGCGGAGCGCCAGCTCGCCCTCTACCGCTTCGACGACGTCCTCCGCCGACCAGCGCCCGTCGGGGAGCGCGGCGATCGCGGCGCGCACCATCCGCTCCGAGTAGGCGTACAGCTCGTCCATCGCCGCCGCGACGTGCTCGCGACCGCGGCGCGCGCACAGCTCGTCGATCCGCCGCTCGGCGAGGCGGTGCGCGGCCATCTGGGCGCGCAGGTCGCCGCGCCGCTCGTCGGGGTTGCGCGCGTTGGCGACGAAGAGGGTCAGCACTTCGTCAGTCAGGCGCACGGGCGGCAGGATCAGCCCCTCCTGGTAGAGGTCGCGCGAGAACGCGGGCAGGCTCGCCGGCTCCATCCCGCCGACGTCGGCGTGGTGCGCGCGCGAGACGGCGTACCCGAGCACCGTCCGGGAGACGAGCGTCACGTCCGGCAGGTGCGTGCCCCCGGTGAACGGGTCGTTGAGGATGCACGTCTCGCCCGGGGTCAGACCCAGGGACATGGCCGCCGCGACGGCGTCCGGCATCGCGCCGAGGTGGACCGGGATGTGCTCGGCCTGCGCGATCATCCGGCCCCCTTCGTCGAAGATCGCCGTCGAGCAGTCGCGCCGCTCCTTGATGTTGGCGGAGAAGGCCGAGCGGATCAGCACGGCGCCCATCTCGTCCGCGATCGCGCGCAGCGCGCTCCCGAGCACCTGCAGCTCGACGTTCATCGCCTCAGCACCAGCGTCCCGTCGTCGTTCGTCTCGCCGTGCCAGCCGTCCGGCACCCAGCAGGTCGCACCGGGGAGCTCGAGCACCTGCGGCCCCCGGACCTCGTAACAGTCTGTTACTTGGAAGGTGATGTCCGGGCCGGGCGTGATCTCCGCGGTGCGGACGGCGACGAGCTCGAGCTCGCGGGAGCGGTCTGAGTACCCGTAGCGCTCCTCGTGCGCGCGATGGAACGCGGCCGCGAGGTCGGGCTCGAGCGGCACCGTCAGCTCGAACGACTGGCCGCGGTAGCGCAGGTCGGCCTCGCCCTCGGCCGGCAGGTCGTGCACCTCCGCGAGCGGGCGGACGTGCGAGACGACCCGGTCGCGCCGCTCGTCGCTCGCGACGAGGCCGAGCGCGGAGAGGACGCCGGCCGCCTCGGGCACGAGCACCGCCTCGATCTCGAGCTCCTCCGCGAGCGCGCACGCGTGCAGGGGTCCGGCGCCGCCGAAGGCGACGAGCGCGAACTCGCGGGGATCGTGCCCGCGCTCGACCGAGACGACGCGCAGCGCGCGCAGCATCTCCGCGTTCACGACGTTGACGACTGCGGCCGGGTCGACGCCGTTCAACGCGGCCTCCGCAGCGCCGCGATCGAGCACGAGCCCGCCGGGCAGCTCCGCCGGCAGCCGTCCGAGCAGCAGGTTCGCGTCGGTGACCGTCGCGCCGCCGCCCGCTCCGTAGCAAGCGGGACCCGGATGCGCACCTGCGCTCTCCGGCCCGACGCGGATCGCCCCGCCGGCGTCGCGCCGGACGAGCGAGCCGCCCCCGGCCCCGACCGTGTGCAGGTCGACAGCCGGCAGCCGGATCGGCAGGCCGCCGACGGCGCGCTCCGACACGCGCGCGGCCCGGCCGCCGGGGAGCAGGCAGACGTCTGTCGAGGTGCCGCCCATGTCGAAGGCGATCGCGTGCTCGAAGCCGGCGCGGCGCGCGACGAGCCCGGCGCCGACGACGCCGGCGGCGGGGCCGGAGACGAGGATCGTCGCCGGATGCGCCGCAGCCTCGTCCACGGACGAGACGCCGCCCGAGGAGAGCATCACGAGCGGCGCGGGCAGCCCCGCCGCGCGCGCAGCTTCGGCGAGCGCGTGCAGGTACCGCGCCGCGAGGGGCGCGAGGTACGCGTCCGCCGCAGTCGTCGAGGCGCGCTCGTACTCGCGGAACTCAGGCGCGACCTCGTGCGACGCGACGACGTGCACGCCGGGATGCCGCCGGCGCAGCTCCTCCGCCACCGCGGCCTCGTGCGACGCGTCGCGGAAGGCGAACAGCAGGCACACGGCGACGGCTTCCGCGTCGCCGAGGTCCGGCAGCGTCGAGGGGTCGAGCGGCTCGAGCTCGCCACCGGGGCCGAGCCGGCCGCGCACGCCGTGACAGCGCTCGAGCGGCACGAGCGGCTCCGGGTGCGCTGCGCAGAGCCGGTACAGGTGCGCCCGCGTCTGGCGGCGCAGGTGCAGGAGATGCTCGAAGCCTGCGTTCGAGACGAACGCCGTGCGCGCGCCGCGCCGCTCGAGCAGCGCGTTCGTCGCGACCGTCGTGCCGTGGGCGAACCGCTCGACCCCGCTCGCGCTGACGGCGCGGGCCGCCGCGAGGACCGATTCCTCCTGCCGCACGGCAGTGGGGACCTTCGCCGTGCGCACGCGGCCGCCGTCGAGCAGGACCGCGTCCGTGAAGGTGCCGCCGACGTCGATGCCGAGAACCGACACGGCGCGAGCCTACTTCCGGGCACCATGGGGCCGTGCCGATCCGCGCCTTCCTCTTCGACTTCGACGGGCTGATCCTCGACACCGAGGTCCCGTCGCGCGCGGCGTGGCAGCGCATCTACCGTGAGCACGGGCACGAGCTGCCGCTCGACCAGTGGGCGCTCGGCATCGGCACGCGCGGCGTCTTCGAGCCGATGGACCATCTGGAGGAGCTCGTCGGCTCGCCACTCGAGCGGGAGCGGATCATCGAGCGGCAGCGCGCGCACGAGCTCACGCTCGTCGAGGCGGAGGAGCTGCGGCCGGGGATCGCCGACTACCTGGCGGAGGCGGAGCGGCGCGGCATCAAGCGCGCGATCGTCTCCAGCGGCTCACGCGACTGGATCGACATGCACCTCGCGCGGCTCGAGCGCGACGTCGGCTGGGATGCGATCGTCGCGGCCGACCACGACGACTCTCGTGCGAAGCCGCGACCCGACCTCTACCTCGATGCGCTCGCCCTCCTCGGGGTCGGCGCGGCGGAGGCGGTCGCGTTCGAGGACTCGCCGAACGGGGTGCGCGCCGCGCAGGCGGCCGGGATCCTCTGCGTCGCCGTGCCGAACGAGGCGACGCGGGATCTCGGCCTCGCGGACGCCGACCTGCTGCTCGGCTCGCTGGCCGAGCTGCCGCCGGCGGAGCTGCTCGCCCGGTTCGACTAGACCCTATGGCGGCTGAGTAGCCGCGAGCGCTTGAAGGCCGGATCCTCCGTTTTGCAGTTCGGGGGTTTGTCTGGCCGGAGACTGGCTCCGGCTGACCCCATGCAATGGAAGGAGGGTCCGGCCGTGACCACAACGATGACGTACGTGGGCCTTGATGTCCACGCTCGTTCGACGCATGCCGCCGCGATCGACGTCGCTAGCGGTGAGTTGCGCCGTGCTCGTTTCGGCGGCAGCGACGAGGAGGTGATCGCGTGGCTGCGGACGCTGCCACAGCCGCTGCGTGGTTGCTACGAGGCGGGTCCGTCCGGCTTCGCGCTCTACCGGGCTGCTGAAGCGGCCGGGCTGTCGCTCGATGTCGTTGCGCCTTCGAAGACGCCACGCGCTGCCGGCGATCGGATCAAGACCGACCGCAAGGACGCGGAGCTGCTTGCGCGACTGCTTTTGGCCGGGCAGCTGAAGCCGGTCGCGGTGCCGCCGCCCGCCTTCGAGGCTGCACGCCATCTCGCCCGCGCACGCGAGCAGGTGCGCTGCGACTTGATGCGTTGCCGCCACCGCGTCTCAAAGCTGCTGCTTTTGCATGGCCGCGTCTACGAGGGGAGCGCCTGGACGAAGACGCATCGCCGCTGGCTCGAGCAGCAACGCTTCGAACAAACCGCCACCGAGCTCGCCTACCTGGACGCGCTCGCCGCCGTCGACGGCCTCGCAGCGCGCAAGGCCGCCCTCGACGAGCGACTCTCGCGGCTGGCGCGCGAGGGCGAGTGGTGGCCGACGGTCGCGCGGCTGCGCTGCTTCCGCGGCATCGACACCCTGACCGCGTTCGTGCTCTGCCTCGAGATCGGCGACTTCACCCGCTTCCAGCGGCCGGCCAAGCTCGCAGGCTGGCTCGGGCTCGTACCCTCGCTCGACCAATCCGGCGAAAGCCGCCGCCAAGGAGCGATCACCAAGACCGGCTCCGGCTACGCACGCCGGCTCCTCGTCGAGGCCGCCTGGCACTACCTGCCACGGCCGAGCGTCGGCCCCGCGCTCGCCGAGCGCCGCGCCGGCCAACCCGACCACGTCATCCAGATCGCCCTACGCGCACAGCGACGCCTCCACCGCCTCTACCAACGCCTCCGCGCACGCGGCAAGCCCGGCAACGTCACCACCGTCGCCGTCGCCCGCGAGCTCGCCTGCTTCCTCTGGGCCGCAGCCATCGCCGACTAAACCCCACCCACAGCCGCCTGCTCGGGCGGGCGCCGAGCCACACGCTGCCGGCACGCGCGACTGTTCTATGGGCAACCACACACGGCCACGCCCGTTCCTAGACAGCGCACGCCGGCGACGCAAGCAGGGCAATGGGGCAACCAACCCCCGCATCATCAGACTGACCGCAAGCGACGTCGTCGCAGCGCCCGACGCCCACCCGAGCAGAAACACACCCCGTCAACAACTGGGCGATACCGCCCTGGACCCTTGATGCCATGAAGGGGCGGGCCTCCTAGCCGCTCCGGTGCCCGAGGCGATATGCCACGGGTGCTGATATCCCCAGAGCCGAAGGAGGCCCAGGAATGAATTCTGTCGGGATCGATCT
>JBEKEH010000134.1:0-14776 GCA_050013935.1 Gaiellaceae bacterium
GGACCGCGGCGACCTCGGCGCGGTGCGACGCGTGCGGCTCGATCCGCCGCGGGAGCAGCGCGACCCCGTCACGCCGGCGATCGTCCCCTTCGGGGACGAGCTCGAGCAGATGCGCCGGGCGCTCGTGCTCGGGCTGAGCGATTACGTCCGCAAGAACGGCTTCGCGGAGATCGTCGTCGGCGTCTCCGGCGGCATCGACTCCGCCCTGACAGCGGCGATCGGCGTCGAGGCGCTCGGCGCCGGCAAGGTGCACTGCGTGTCGATGCCGTCGCGCTACTCGTCGGAGGGCACGCGAACGGACGCGCGCCGCCTCTCGGAGAGCCTCGGCTGTGAGTTCCGCGAGATCGCGATCGGGCCGATGGTCGAGGCGTTCGGCGCCGCACTGGCGGAGTCGTTCGCCGGAGGCGAGCCGGACCTGACGGAGGAGAACATCCAGGCACGGATCCGCGGCATCCTGCTGATGGCGCTCTCGAACAAGTTCGGCTGGCTCCTCGTCGCGACCGGCAACAAGTCGGAGATGTCGGTCGGCTACGCGACGCTCTACGGGGACATGGCCGGCGGCTTCGCGCTGCTGAAGGACGTGTACAAGACCGATGTCTTCCGCCTCTCCCGCCACGTGAACGAGCGGGCGGGCCGCGAGCTGATCCCGGAGTCGATCATCGAGCGGCCGCCGAGCGCGGAGCTGCGGCCCGACCAGCTCGACGAGGACTCGCTGCCGCCGTACGACGCGCTCGACCGGGTGCTCGAGGCGTACGTCGAGGAGGACCGCTCGCTCGAGGAGCTGTCGGCGGACGGCTTCGACCCGGACGTCGTCCGGCGCGCCGTGGCGATGATCGACCGCGCCGAGTACAAGCGCCGCCAGGCGCCGCCCGGCGTGCGCCTCCGCCCGAAGGCGTTCGGGCGGGATCGCAGGACCCCCATCACCAATCGCTGGCGGAGCTGAACGGCTGCAACCAGGTTGCCGGAGGCAACCTGGTTGCGGATCTACACGCCGGCGTCGACCGGCACGGGCGGGGGCCCGTTCTGCAGAAGCTCGCGGACGAGGCCCGCGAGCTGACGCGGACCTGTCGTCACCGACGCTAATTCGTCGACCGCGAACCAGCGGGCGCCGGTGACGCCCTCGGCCGCGAGCTGGGCATCGCTGAAGGCCGGCGCCGGCTCGAACGGCTCCGTGCGGACGAGGTAGTGGCGCTCGCGCTGTCCACCCCAGCGCTTCGGGTTCACGAGCCAGTGCTCGCGCGTCCAGAGCAACGGGCCGAGCTCGAAGCCGCGCAGGCCGACCTCCTCGGCCAGCTCGCGGGCGAGCGCGTCGGCGTCGCTCTCCCCGGCGTCGACCCCGCCGCCCGGCGTCGACCACCAGCTCCCGAGCTCGTCCTCGAAGCGCACGAGCAGGACGTTGTCGCGCGAATCGAGGACGAGCGCGCGCACGCCCTGCCGCGGCGGCAGCCCGTAGGCGCGGGCCGCGAGCTCGAGGAACCAGCGCAGCCGCTCCCACCAAGGCACTGCCGCGTTCGCGGGCGAGGTTGAGGGCAGCACGAAGAGCCTCGTCTCGCCGAGCGTCCGCTCCTGCACGCCCAGCTCGGGGCGCTCGCCGAACGCGCCGCGGTAGGCCTCCTTGCCGACGAAGCCGATCCAGCCCGGCCGCAGCTCGCGCGCGATCCCCTCCAGCCGCTTCGCGGCACCGACGAAGTCGCCGCGGCGCAGGTCGCCCGAGCCCGGCGTCGTTCGGTAGGCGGCGTTCGTGACGCCGACGCCTTCCTTCAGCAGCTCGAACTGCTCGGCCGGCTCGTACAGCCGCGACGTGAAGCGCGCCGCGTGCAGCAGCCGCCAGAAGTCGTTGCGCGGGTTGGCGAAGTGCGCACGCGCGGCGGCGGAGACGCGGCCGGGGTTGATCCCGCAGAAGACGACGCGCAGCCCCGGCGCGAGCACGTCGGGGACGGCGCTCGGACTGTCCGCGGGCAAGATGCCTAGGCGGCCTCGGCCTCGTCCCCCACGCGTGCGTCGAGCCGCTGCTCGAGGAGCCTGCGGATGTCCTCGCCGGTCACGGTCGTCGGGAAGCGGGGCCGCCGCGGCTCGAGCCGGACGACGAGCACCGTCGGCTCCCAGCCGCGGTAGCAGCGGGCGTAGCACTCGGCCTCCGACAGGGTCCTGAGCCGTCGCACCCCCGCAGCGTACGGGCGGGTGCGGACGGCATCTGTGTCGTCGGCGCCTCGCTCGCAGCGAAGCCGAGCTACCGCTGGACCGTGCCCTAGCCGGCCTCGAGCGGGGCCAGCGTCAGCCCGTAGCCGCGCAGCTGCTCCCAGTACAGCTCCGCCTGCTCGCGCAGCCCGGACCAGACGACGGCCAGCCCCGTGCTGTGGATCCGGTTCGCCAGCCGCATCCCCGCGTCGTAGTCGAGGCCCGGGATCACGCTCGAGAGCGCGAAGGCGACGCCCTGGAAGGTGTTGTGGTCGTCGTTGAGGACGATCACGAGGCAGGGCCGCCCGAGCCCCGTCCCCTCGCCGCGGTCGAGCCGCTCACGCGGGGGCGTCAGGGTGACGGTCATAGGCGAAGCGTAGTCCGGTAGCGTCCGCGGCGATGAGCACGGTCGCCCTCGACGTCGACGCCGTCCGCGCTCGCTTCTCCGCGCTGCAGGGGCCGACCGCCTTCTTCGACGGCCCCGGCGGGACGCAGTGCCCGGACTCGGTGGTCGACGCGATCGCCGGCTACCTGCGCGAGTCGAACGCGAACCTCGGCGGGTCGTTCGAGGCGAGCCGGCGCAGCGACGCGCTGCTCGCGCTCGCGCGGATCACGGCGGGCGCGTTCCTCGGCTGCCGGCCGGAGGAGGCGATCTTCGGTCAGAACATGACGACGCTCAACTTCATGCTCAGCCGCACGGTAGGCCGCACGCTGAAAGCCGGTGACGAGATCCTCGTCACGCGCCTCGACCACGACGGGAACATCTCGCCCTGGCTCGAGCTCGCGCACGACCTCGATTTGAAGGTCGGCTTCGTCGACATACACGACGACACGACGCTCGACCTGCAGGACCTCGAGTGGCAGCTGACGGAGCGAACGCGCGTCGTCGCCTTCCCGCTCGCGTCGAACGCCGTCGGCACGCTCACCGACGCGCGGCGCGTCGCCGAGCTCGCGCACGACGCGGGCGCGCTCGCGTGGGCGGACGCCGTGCACTACGCGCCGCACCGCCCGATCGACGTCGCCGACCTCGGCGTCGACGTGCTGATCTGCTCGCCGTACAAGTTCTTCGGCCCGCACCTCGGGCTCGCGTTCGGCCGTGCGGAGCTGCTCGAGCGCTGGCGCCCGTACAAGGTGCGGCCGTCGGCGATGGAGCCGCTCGGCCACCGTTTCGAGACGGGGACGCTCGCGCACGAGCTTCTCGCCGGCTTCGTCGCCGCGGTCGAGTACGTCGACTCGCTCGGCTGGCCGGCGATCCGCGTACACGAGCGCGCGCTCGGCGAGCGCTTCCTCGACGGGCTGCCCGAGCGTTGCACGCTCCACGGGCTGCCGTCGATGGACGGACGCGTGCCGACGTTCGCGTTCACGGTGCAGGGGCTGTCGCCGCGCACGGTCGCCGAGCGGCTGGCCGAGCGCGAGATCGCCGTCTGGGACGGGAACTACTACGCCGTCGAGGTGATGGAGCGGCTCGGCCTCGCCGCCGAGGGTGCGGTGCGCGCCGGCTTCGTCCACTACAACACCGCGCCGGAGGTCGACCGGCTGCTGGCGGCGCTCGCGGAGCTATGACAGAGACAGCCCGATGAGCGATGTCGTCGAGCTCCTGCGCGAGCTGATTCGCTTCGACACGACGAACCCGCCCGGAAACGAGACGGCGTGCGTCGGGCACGTGCAGCAACTGCTCGAGGACGCGGGCGTCGAGTCGCGCATCGTCGCGAGGGACGAGGCGCGCCCGAACCTGATCGCGCGCGTGCGCGGCGCGGGCGAGGCGCCGCCGCTGCTGCTCTACGGCCACGTCGACGTCGTCACGACGGCCGGGCAGCAGTGGACGCACCCGCCGTTCGCCGGCGAGCTCGTCGACGGCTGGGTCTGGGGCCGCGGCGCGCTCGACATGAAGGGCGGCGTCGCGATGCTCGTCGACGCGTTCCTGCGCGCGGCACGCGGCGAGCTGCGGCCGCGCGGCGACCTGATCCTCGCCGTGCTCAGCGACGAGGAGAACGGCGGCGACTTCGGCGCGCGGTACCTCACCGAAGAGCACGCCGACCTCTTCGACGGCGTCCGGCACGCGCTCGGCGAGTTCGGCGGCGCCACCGTCCACCTCGGCGGCCGCGCCTTCTATCCGATCCAGGTCGCGGAGAAGCAGATCTGCTGGCTGCGCGGCCGCGTGCGCGGGCCCGGCGGGCACGCCGCGTTCGGCGTGCGCGGCAGCGCGATGGGCAAGCTCGGGCGGATCCTCGCGAAGCTCGACTCCGGCCGCCTGCCAGTGCACGTCACGCCGGCGGCGCGGGCGTGGATCGAGGCGATGGCGGCGGCGCTACCGCGGCCGCAATCGCTCGTGCTTCGGACGCTGCTCGACCCGCGCCTCGCCGAGGTGACGCTGCGCGCGCCGACGGAGCAGCTGCGCCCCCTCGACCGGGCGCTGCGCAACACGGTCAGCGCGACGATCGTCCACGGCGGCGAGAAGATCAACGTCATCCCCGCCGAGGTCGAGCTGGAGCTCGACGGCCGCACGCTCCCCGGCTTCGGGCCGGACGACCTGATTCGCGAGCTGCGCGACCTCGTCGGACCCGAGCTCGAGCTGGAGCTCGTCCGTCACGATCCCGGCCCGGCCGATCCCGATCTCTCCGTCCTGCCGCTGCTGTCGGAGATCCTGCGCGAGCTCGATCCGGAGGCGGTGCCCGTGCCGATGCTGCAGATCGGCGTCACCGACGGCCGCTTCTTCTCGCGCATCGGCATCCAGACGTACGGCTTCCTGCCGCTGCAGCTGCCGAAGGGCTTCGAGTTCCTGAAGCTCGTCCACGCCGCCGACGAGCGCGTCCCCGCCGAGGCGGTGCGCTTCGGCGCCGAGGCGGTCGGGCGCGCGCTGGAGCGGTACGCCGGATGAAGGTGCTCGTGCTGGGCGGAACGGCGTTCCTCGGCCGCCACGCGGTGGAGGCTGCGCTCGCGCAGGGGCACGAGGTGACGATCTTCACGCGGGGCCGCACCAACCCTGACCTCTTCCCGGAGGTGGAGCATCTGCTCGGCGACCGCGACGGCGCGCTCGGCGCGCTCGCCGGGCGCAGCTGGGACGGCGTGGTGGACACGAGCGGCTACGTGCCGCGTGTCGTGCGGCAGTCGGCCGAGCTCCTGCTTGACGCGGCCGGGCGCTACGCCTTCGTCTCGAGCATCTCGGTGTACGCGGACTTCAGCAGCCCCGTGAACGAGAGCTCGCCCGTCGCGCAGCTCGAGAGCCCGGCGAGCGAGGACGTCGACGGCGACTACGGCGCGCTCAAGGCCGCCTGCGAGCGCGTGCTCGAGGAGGTGTACGGCGAGCGAAGCGCACGCGTGCGCGCCGGCCTGCTCGTCGGCCCGTACGACCCGACCGGCCGCTTCACGTACTGGCCGCGCCGGCTCGCGGCCGGCGGAGACGTCCTCGCTTCGGGCGACCCGGCGGCGCCGGTGCAGTTCGTGGACGCGCGCGACCTCGGCGCCTGGCTGGTGCGGCTCGCGCTCGAAGGGCCCGGCGGCGTCTTCAACGCGACCGGGCCGGCCGAGCCGCTGACGCTGGGCGGGCTGCTCGAGGAGGCGAACGCGGCGATCGGCGCCGGCGCCCGCCTCGTCTGGACGAACGAGCAGACGCTCCTCGACGCAGGCGTCCGGCCGTGGTCGGAGCTGCCGCTCTGGGTTCCCGGGGCCGACTACGCGTGGTTCCAGCGCGCCGACGTCCGGAGGGCGCTCGCCGCCGGGCTGACGTTCCGGCCGCTCGCAGCGACGGTGCTCGACACGCTCGCCTGGGACCGCGAGCCCGGCGGCCCGCAGCCGTCGCGCGAGGACAGCCGCTACCGCGTCCGGACGCTGACGCGCGAGCGCGAGGCGGAGATCCTGGCCGGTGCCTGACAAGGACTACTCGGGCGCCTCGTTCGGCGGGACGTGGCAGCCGCTGCGCTTCGTCTACCGTCGGGAGAACCGATGAGCGCGCAGAACGAGATCCCAGACCGCCTGCGCGTGCGCCGCGAGCCGCAACGCGGCCGCTACGACCGCGAGACGATCGAGGCGATCCTCGACGAGGCCCTCTACTGCCACCTCGGCTTCGTCGTCGACGGCCGGCCGTACGTCATCCCGACGCTGCACGCCCGCGTTGGCGACCGCCTCTACGTCCACGGCTCCGCCGCGAGCCGCATGCTGCGCACCGCGGCCGCGGGCGTCCCGGTGTGCGTGACGGTGACGCTGCTCGACGGGCTCGTGCTCGCGCGGTCCATGTTCAACCACTCGATCAACTACCGCTCGGTCGTCGTGCTCGGCACGGCGACGCTCGTCGAGGGCGGCGAGAAGCTCGACGCGCTGCACGCCTTCAGCGAGCACGTCGTGCCGGGACGCTGGGACGAGGCCCGCCGGCCGGCCGAGCAGGAGCTGAAGGCGACGTGGATCCTCTCGCTGCCGCTGACCGAGGCGTCGGCGAAGGTGCGGAGCGGCCCGCCCGAGGACGAGCGGGAGGACGCCGGCCTCCCGGTCTGGGGCGGCGTCGTGCCCATCCATCTCGCAGCGGAGCCGCCGATCCCGGACGCGCACGCCGGCGACGCGGTCCCGTACGCGTGGCCCCGCGTCCACGACGGCCGTCTGGGCGCGCCGTAACTAGGATCAGCCGCGATGGAGGGGTTCCCGTTCGTGCACCGCGAGACCGTCCGCTTCCGCGATCTCGACGGCATGGGGCACGTCAACAACGCGGTCTTTCTCACGTACCTCGAGCAGGCGCGGCTCGCGTGGTTCGGCAGCGACGCGGCGATGCCGCTCGAGGACGTGATCCTCGCGCGCACCGAAATCGACTTCCGCTCGTCGCTCCAGCTCGGCGAGACGGTCGAGATCGGCGTCCGCCCCTCCCGGCTCGGCACGAAGAGCTTCGAGCTCGAGCACGAGCTGCGCGCGAACGGACGCGTCGTCGCCGAAGCGAAGAGCGTGCTCGTCGGCTACGACTACGAGCGCGGCGAGAGCATCTCCATCCCCGAGCGCTGGCGCAGGAAGCTGAGCGAGTGAGCACGTACGAGCGTCACGTTCTCGACAACGGCCTGCGCGTCCTGACCGCGAACCTGCCGGAGGCGCAGTCGGTGACGTGCATGGTGATGCTCGCCGCCGGTTCCCGCTACGAGACTGCGGAGACGAACGGGATCGCGCACTTCTCCGAGCACATGTTCTTCAAGGGCACCGAGCGGCGGCCGACTGCACGGGACCTCGCCGGCGAGATCGACGCGATCGGCGGCGAGTTCAACGCGTTTACCGGCAAGGAATCGACCGCCTACTACGTCAAGTGTGCGGCGGAGCACCGGGACATCGCGCTCGACGTGCTCGTCGACATGCTCCGCAACTCGTGCTTCGCCGAGGACGAGATCGAGCGGGAGAAGGGCGTGATCGTCGAGGAGATGAACATGTACTTCGACACCCCGCGCGACTACATCGGCGGCGTGTACGAGAGCCTCATGTACGGTGACCAGCCGCTCGGCTGGGACATCATCGGCCGCAAGGAGACCGTGCGCGGCGCGACGCGCGACACGTTCAAGTCGTACCTCGGCCACTGGTACCACCCGCCGCGCATGGTGCTCGGGCTCGGCGGGCGCATCGGCGACGACGTGCTCGAGCGCGCGCAGCAGCTGCTCGGCGACCTACCCGCGGCGGCGACCGCCGGCCCGCCGCCCGCCGAGCCGAACGCGAACGGCCGCGTGAAGGTGTTCACGAAGCAGTCGGACCAGGCACACCTGATCCTCGGCGTCTCGAGCTACCCGCTCGAGCATCCGGACCGGTACGCGCTGCAGTTGGTCGCGACGGTGCTCGGCGGCGGCATGTCGTCGCGGCTGTTCACGGAGGTGCGGGAGCGCCGCGGGCTCGCGTACTACGTCTTCGGCGTCAACCACAGCTACACCGACGCGGGCTCGCTGTACGCGCAGGCGGGCGTCGACATCGAGAGGATCGACGAGGCGGTGACGACTATCGGCGCGGAGCTGAAGAAGATCGCCGCCGAGCCGGTGCCGGCGGATGAGCTGGAGAAGGCGCGGAACTTCGCGAAGGGCCGCTTCGTGCTCCAGCTCGAGAGCCCGCAGGGCCTGATCATGTACGGGATGCGCAAGGAGGTGCTCGAGCGCCGGGCGCCCGACCTCGAGGAGATCCTCGAGGGCCTGAACGCCGTCACGGTCGAGGACGTGCAGCGGGTCGCGCAGGACATCATCCGCGACGACCGCTTCCGCCTCGCGCTCATCGGCCCGTTCGACGACGCGGAGCATCTCGACGGGCTTCTCTGATCATCCGCGACCAGGTCGCAACGCAACCTGGTCGCTGCCGTAAACAGTGGCCTCGGTCGGCGGTTCGGTCAGCACCTAATCCCGAAATCGCCCGTCAGAGTGCTTTCAACCCGGCCGTGAACGGTTCTTCTATTCCTACGTGCCGATCGTCTCGAGGTCGGCCTCGAGCAGCACGCGGTCGTCCTCGTCGGAGATCGCCTCGCCCGCGGCGCGCGCGCGCGCAATCCAGTGCCGCGCCTGCTCCTCGTCGCCCGCGACGGCGTACGCGCGTGCGAGCGCCTCGTAGGCGAACGGCAGGTCGAACTCGTCCAGGTCGTCGACCACCGACTCGCAGAGCTCGAGGCAGCGCCGGGCGTGGTGCAGCGCCGGCTCCGGCCGGCCGAGCACGGCGTAGACGCGCGAGCACTGCCATTCGCCGCGCGCCGCGTTGACGCGCGTGCCGGCCCGGATCCAGTGGTAGCGCGAGGCGTGCGCGGCGTGCAGCATCTCGTCGTCCTCGTCCTCGTCCGGCGTCCGGTCCGGCTTCTCGAGCAGCCGCCAGACGGCGTTGAACAGCTCCGCCGCGAGCGTCCGCTGCTCCTCGACGTTCAGTCCTCGCCCTTCTCGGCGTCGGCGCGGTGCTTGATCTCCTCGACGACCGCAGGATCGGCGAGCGTCGTCGTGTCTCCCAGCCGGCGGTGCTCGGCCACGTCCCGGAGGAGGCGACGCATGATCTTGCCGCTGCGGGTCTTCGGCAGCTCCGGCGTGAAGACGATGTTCGCGGGCTTCGCGATCGCCCCGATTTTCGTGGCGACGTGGTCGCGAAGCTCCTCGAGCTTCTCGACCGAGCCCTCCCGGCCACCTTTCAGCGTCACGTAGGCGACGATCGCCTCGCCCGTGATGGCGTCCTTCCGCGAGCACACCGCCGCCTCGGCGACGTCGTGGTGGTCGACGAGCGCCGACTCCACCTCGATCGTCGAGATGCGGTGACCGGAGACGTTCATCACGTCGTCGACCCGGCCGAGCAGCCAGAAGTCGCCGTCCTCGTCGATGCGGGCCCCGTCGCCGGCGAAGTACACGTTCTCGTACTTCGACCAGTACGTGTCGCGGTAGCGGTCGGGATCCTTGAAGATCCCGCGCAGCATCGCCGGCCACGGTCGCTTCAGCACGAGATAGCCGCCGCCGCCGGGCCCGACCTCGCCGCCCTGCTCGTTGAAGACGGCGGCCTCGACGCCGGGGAACGGCTTTGTCGCGGAGCCGGGCTTCAGCGTCGTGATCCCCGGAAGCGGCGTGATCAGGATCATCCCCGTCTCGGTCTGCCACCACGTGTCGACGACCGGGGTGCGGTCGCCGCCGATGTGCTCGCGGTACCAGACCCACGCCTCCGGGTTGATCGGCTCGCCGACCGAGCCGAGGAGGCGCAGCCTGCTGAGATCGTGCTGCGCGGCGTACTCGGGCCCCCACTTCATGTGGGCGCGGATCGCCGTCGGCGCGGTGTAGAGGATCGTCACCCCGTACCGCTCGGCGATGTCCCACCAGCGGTCCTTGTCCGGGAAGTCGGGGGTCCCCTCGTACATCACGGAGGTGGTCTGATTGCAGAGCGGGCCGTAGACGATGTAGCTGTGGCCGGTGATCCAGCCGATGTCGGCCGCGCACCAGTAGACGTCCTCGTCGCGCTTCAGGTCGAAGATGTAGTGGTGCGTCGTCGCGACGCCGGCCAGGTAGCCGCCCGTCGTGTGCACGATCCCCTTCGGCTTCGCGGTCGTGCCGCTCGTGTACATGAGGAAGAGCAGGTCCTCGCTGTCCATCGGCTCGCACGGGCACGACGCCGGGTCGTCCGAGACGCCGTCCTCGAGCTCGTGCCACCAGTGGTCGCGACCGTCCTGCATCGGCGCGTCGTTGCCGGTACGGCGGAGGACGACGGAGGCGCGCACGCCGGGCGCGGCCGCCATCGCGTCGTCCGCGGTCCGCTTCAGCGGCACCGGGGAGCCGCGCCGCCACGCTTCGTCCTGCGTGATCAGGACCTCGCACTCCATGTCGTTCATGCGGCCGGAGAGCGAGTCGGCCGAGAAGCCGCCGAACACGACCGTGTGCGGCGCACCGAGCCGCGTGCACGCGAGCATCGCCACCGCCAGCTCCGGGACCATGCCCATGTAGATCGCGACCGGCGTGCCCTTCTGCACCCCGATCGACTTGAGCGCGTTCGCGAAGCGGACGACGTCCCGTTGGAGGTCGGCGTACGTGATCTCGCGCCGGTCACCGGCAGGCTCTCCCTCCCAGTAGTAGGCGATCTTGTCGCCCTTGCCCGCCTCGACGTGGCGGTCGACGCAGTTGAAGCAGACGTTGAGCTTGCCGCCGAGGTAAAACTTCGCGTACGGCGGCTCCCACTCGTAGAGCTCGGTGAAGGGCTCGAACCAGGTGATTCGCTCGCGGCCTTCGCGTTCCCAGAAGGCCTCGAAGTCCTGCTCGTAGATGCCGCCCTTCGCGTTCGCCTGCGAGGTGAAGTCCGGGGGCGGCGGATAGCTTCGCTCCTCGAGGAGAATCGTGTCGATCGCGTGCTCGCTCATTGGGCGACCTCTGCCCAATGAGCGTGGGGAGGGGTCGCGGTTCTTGCGGGGGAACCGGGAGGTTCCCCCGCAGATTCTTCGAAGAAGGGGGCTCGGGGGGGAAACACGGTTTCCCCCCCGAGAGCGAGCCGAAGGCGAGCGACGCTCATGGAGCGAGATCGTACGGGTACTGCGTCACGACTTCCGCCCCGTCGTCCGTGACGATGAGGATGTCCTCGAGGCGGACGCCGCCGTAGCCGGCGCGATAGAGGCCCGGCTCGAGCGTGATCACGTCGCCGGGCACGAGGTCGTCGCCCGCGCGGGAGAGCCACGGCCGTTCGTGCACCTCGAGCCCGACGCCGTGGCCGAGGCCGTGGAAGAAGCCGCTGTCGAGCACCTGGCCGGGCTCCTTCGTCAGCGGCGTCGGGTAGCCGCTAGCGGCAAAGAGGTCGCAGACGAGCCGCATCAGGTCGCGGCCGTTGACGCCCGGCTTCACGGCCTCGGTCGCGCGCTCGAGCGCCTCCTTGCAGAGGCGGTGGTACTCGCGTAGCTCGTCGGAGACCGTGCCGACGACGTACGTGCGCGTCATGTCCGAGAAGACCCCGGTCTCGCGGTCGCGCGGGAAGAGGTCGCAGACGATCGGCTCGTCCGGGAGAATCGCGCCCGAGCCGAACTCGTGGCCGACCGCGGTCTGGGGGCCGTGCGAGACGATGAACTCCTCGGCGGCGACGCCGTGCGCGCTGAAGACCCGCTCGATCTCGAGCTTGATTCGCTCGCTCGTCAGCGGCTCGCCGTCGAGCAGGAGTGCCCGGTTGGAGTCGGCGTTGCGCAGCATGTCGCGCGCGACGTCGAGCGCCGCCTCGCACGCCCGCTGCGCGCGGCGCAGGCCGGCGAGCTCGGTCGGGGTCTTGCGGCGGCGGCGGTCCTCGAACAGCTCGCGGTCGACGCTCACCTCGATCCCGTTCGCGCGCAGATGGTCGGCGAGCTCGAGCGGGAAACCCGCCGGTACGACCGCATCGCTGATCCCGAGCTCGTTGCACGCCCGCGTGTAGACCTCGAGCTCGGCCAGCGCCTGAGGCATGCCTCCCGCGAGCAGCTCGTCGATCCCGAGCGTCTCCGGCGGGATCGTCTCGATCTCCGGCGCGGCGGCGGCGATGCGCGGCACCTCGAAGGCGGTCACGACCGCGACGCGGCGGCCGCCGTGTTCCGCGTAGAGGAAGGCGTCCGGCACGGCGACCGGCACCTCGTGGCGCAGGTCGGGCGAGCGGATCGTGTCGGCGAGGATGAGGACGTCGCTCACATGGCGGATCCTACGTCGGCGAGCTCGCGGGCCTCGCGCTCGTTGCGGATGCCGACGATGGCTCCGGTCACGGCCGGAGCGGCGGCGTTCCATGGCCTCGTACAACGCGGCTAGGCTCACCTTCATGCCCGTCTTCCGCCCGGACGAGGAACCGCGCCTGCGCGAGTTGCTCGACGCGCTGGAGCGGCCCGTGGAGCTGGTCGTCGCGCTCGGGCCGGAGGAGACGCCGCTGCCGGGCGCGCGGGACGTCGACTTCAGCGCCGAGACGGTCCGAATCGTGGAGGGGCTGACCGCGCTCTCCGAGAGAGTGACGTCCCGGATCGAACAGCAGCCGGACGGAGTGATTCTCTTCCCAGCGGTCCTAGTCCTCCCCGCAGGGGAGGACATGGGCCTGCGCTACTTCGGAACGCCGTACGGCTACGAGCTCGCCTCGCTCGTCGGCGCCGTGCTCGAGGCGGGGCGGCCCGCGCCGTCGCTCACGCCGGAGTCGCTGGAGCGGCTGGCCGCGCTGGACCGGGACCTCGCGATCGACGTCTTCGTCACGCCGACCTGACCGCACTGCCCGCCGGCCGTGCGGCCGGTAGCGTTCGGAGAGTAAACGCGCTACGATGTGCCCGCAGGCGAAGAAGGAGGGCACCATGAAGCTTGTCGGGTACGTCAGGGTCAGCCGGGTCGGCGGCCGGGAGGGCGACTCGTTCATCAGCCCAACCGTCCAGCGCGAGCAGATCGAAGCGCTCGCCCGGGCGCGCGGGCACGAGATCGTCGAGGTGATCGAAGACCTCGATGAGAGCGGCGGCAAGTGGGAACGGCCGGGGCTGCAGCGTGCGCTCGAGATGGTCGAGAGCGGTCATGCGGACGGCATCGCAGTCGCGAAGCTCGACCGCTTCGCGAGGAGCGTCGTCGACGGGCTCCGTGGGATCGAGCGGATCACCGCGGCAGGCGGTGAGTTCGTCTCGGTGGCGGAGAGCTTCGACACGACCACGCCGATGGGGAAGGCGATGTTGCAGATCTCGCTCGTGTTCGCCGAACTGGAGCGCGAGCGCCAGAAGGCCGGTTTCCGCGTCTCGACGACGCACGCGGTCGAGTCCGGCATCCACATCTCCACGCTCGTCCCGACCGGATACAGGCGCGGGCCTGACCGGCGTCTCGTGCTCGACGCCGAGGCGGCCCCGGTCATCCACGAGATCTTCATCCGGCGCGCGAAGGGCGCATCCTGGACGGCGCTCGCCCGCTACCTCGACGAGCAGCTACTTCGTCCGAACGGCGGCACGTGGGCGCGGACGACGGTCACGAAGATGATTCGCAACCGCGCCTACCTCGGCGAGGCACACCAGGGCGCGATCGTCAAGAAGCGCGCCCATCCGCCGATCGTGACGCGCGCGGAGTTCGAGGCCGCGCAGCCGCGGGCAGGAGAGCCCGCACGGCGCTCCGGTTCTCTGCTCGTCGGCCTCCTCGCCTGCGGCTCCTGCGGGCGGCCGCTGCACCGTGCCACGTCCGCCGACTATGGCTGCCGCGCCCGGAGAAGCGACGGGGTCTGCCCGGCGCCGGTCACGATCAAGATCGCGCGCGCAGACGACTTCGTCGAGCGCGCGCTCCTCGACTGGTTCGAACAGCATTCGCTCGTCGTGACCAAGACCGAGATCGGCGCGACCGCCGCAGCTGACCTCACGACGGCGCTCGAAGCGGTCGAGGCCGAGCTGGAGGCGTACCGGGATGAGTCGCTCGTCTCCGTGATCGGCCGTGCGGCGTTCGAGGCCGGACTCCGGGCGCGGCAGGCAGCCGTCGACGAAGCACGCGACATCCTTCGGCGTGCGAACCCCAAGCCGACGGTCAGCGACAGCTACGAACTGGTCGAGCGCTGGCCGAGCCTCAGCGTTACCGAGAAGCGCGAATGGATACAGGGGCTCATCGAGCACGTCGAGGTCTCGCCCGGCCGGAGCGTGACCCCGCGCATGCGGATCGCCTGGAAGCCCATCATTGCCGAGATCGCCGAGCTGGAGGCCGCGCTGGTCGAGGCGGAGGCCGCGGCGCACGACGCGCGCTAGCAGGCGCGGCAGGCAGGAACGGCGGGGCCGCGCGAGCGGCCCCTCGGTGTTGGCGCTAACGGCTCGCCGGGCACGCTAACCGGCGTAACTGCGACAGGTACGCCGGTTCCTTACGCCGGTTTCGGGAGGGGACGCCCCGCCGTCGTTTACCGCAGAACGAAGCCGGTGCGGCGGGCGACACCCAGGCCCCGGCGGCCTAAACCGGCGTACGAGGTGTTTTCAAACCTTCTCTTACCAAGAACGGCTCGAAGTCCAGCCGCGCACGCGGGGCAGGAGCAATCCAGGGAATCAGGCATCTCGTCCCTCTGGCGGTAAAACGGCCCCCTCGAATGGCTTACCTAAGCCAAATTACGGAGTTTTTTTAGCGGAACCCTGGCAGGGGTATCCGCCCTGTCCGTATCCCCGTCATGACCCCACCCCCCTCCCCAACTCGCCTGGACCCCACCTCTCCTGGGGGTCGCTGCCTCC
>JBEKEH010000135.1:0-8554 GCA_050013935.1 Gaiellaceae bacterium
TGTGGCAAGGAACTCCTCGACAGCTTCCTCCGACGGGAGCAACTGCCGATACAGGTAGCGGTAGTTCACATCGACGAGCACACCGCCGAGGTCGAATACGACCGCGTCGATCTCCATCACTTGACGAGTTTCGCATCCGGCGTCGCGACATGCCCCCCGAGCCTTGGCAGGATCTCCCGCCGGAACAGCTCGCGGTCGTAGTCCGTGCCGGGATTGGCCTTGTCCCAGTCAGAGAGCGCCCGGTGTGGGCGATGACATCATCAGTCTCGCTTGGTCGTTGCACGAGCCCACAGAGGTGCCGCTAGGTGAGGCGCGCCAGGGTACAGAACAACGCCCTTGTGCCCGCGCCGGTTGACGTGAGCGCCGCGCTCGATTGGGCGTTCCGCGCTTTGACGAGTGCCCCAGAACGACAGCTGGTGTGGTTGAGGGTCGCCCTGGTGTGACGTTCGGTCCTGGCGGTGTGGGGCACTTCGTGGTCGTGGCTCTGCCCACATTCGGGAAGACCTGAGCGTGTCCCAAGGTGCGGGTCAATGCCAGCTGGGAAGACCTTCAGCCCTTGGGGAGCAACTCCACAACCGGAATAAGACGCTCCGTGTTTTGCTGGTATTCGGCGAAGCCCGGGTAACGGCGGGCCTGCTCTTCGTAGATGCGGTCACGATCCTCACCGCTCACCGGCAACGCTTGCGCCGCATAGGTGTCGGTGCCGACTTCTACGGTCACGTCTGGGTGCGCAACCAGGTTGTGATACCAGTCCGGGTTCGTGTCAGCTCCAGCCTTGGAGGCGAAGACGTACCGGTGCCCATCGAGGTCCAAGAACATCATTGGGTTGACCCGCTCTTGACTGGTTCTTGCCCCAGTCGTGTGCAGCAAGAGCACAGGGGCTCCCTCGAACTGTCCGCCGACGCGGCCCTCGTTGGCACGGAATTCGTCGATTATCTTCTCGTTCCAGTCCTGGACGTCGCTCACCGTTGACCTCGACCTTTCGCGGAGCTCGTTGTTGGGTCGAGCGTATCCTCGACGTGCCGTACTGCGTCACACTCACCCGGCAGCTGAGGCACTGCCCCCTGGTATTTCACGAGCGGACGGTATGGGATGCTCCTCATCGGCTGGCACGCATCTGACCTGCCCCCGACTTTTGGTCCACTCCTTGACAAATCAGGGAGTCGGCTGGTGAACACCGCGCCGCGAACTCCGTCGGCAATGGCTTTGCCGGAGCCAGCGTCTGCGTCCCGCGCGGCGCGTGAGCAACCCCAATGCGCCGGTCTGGTCGCCACGGCATTCCGGCGCCGTCTTCGACGAGCTGTGGTTCTTGGGTTAGGTGTGCGCGGCGGCAGGTTCTAGCGTGAGGCATTCGACCTGGTAATTACCGGTGGAGTCGCGTTCGACGCCGTGGATGTCGTGTTCGAAGCCGGGGAAGCGCTTGTCGAAGGTCTCGAGTGCTGCGAGGTACTCGAGCAGTGGCCCGTCGGCAGGGCCAGCGCTCTCGCCGGGCATCAGGATCGGGATGCCTGGTGGGTAGGGAACGACCATTACCGTCGCGGTTCGTTCTGCCATGGCGGCGAGTGGCAGGCGCTCGCTCCGCCCGCGGACCAAGCGGCGGTAGGCGTCGCCGGGGGTGAGCTTCACTTCGGGCAGCGCGTCGAACGCACTGTCCAGAAGAGCCGGCATGCGTCCCGTGCGAAGCGCGTCGTGCATCTCGTCGCAGAGGTCGGCGAGACCGAGCGCGCCGTAGCGCTCCGGATTAGCCGCAACGAGCTCGGGCAGGACGTCACGTAGCGGCAAGTTCGCGTCGTAGGCATGCTTGAATCCGAGCAGTCCGTCAAGCAGCGTGCCCCACTTGCCCTTTGTCATGCCAATTGAGAACAGCACCAGCAGGATGTAGTCGCCGGTCTTCTCGACCTCGATGCGCTGCTGGTCCAGGAACAGCGTGACGATCTGGGCGGGGATGCCGCGGTCTGCAAAGGCGCCGGTGACGTCCATGCCGGGCGTCGTGATCGTGACCTTGATCGGGTCCAGCATGCAGAAGCCGTCTGTGACCGCGCCGAACCCGTGCCACGGCGCATCGGGCTGAAGCGTCCAACAGCCGGGCTCGGTGGCAAGCAGATCGTCGGGTGCCTCCGCGAAGGAGTACTTGATCCCTGAGACGGGGTCGCGCACCTCCTCGGGTTGCCAGACGCCGAAGAACCAACCGTCGTCACCGTCGCGCTCAGCGATCGCCTGGGTCAGCGTGACGACTCGCTTGCGAAAGTCGATTGCCTCACGGATCGACTCGTCAGTCAATGTCGCGCCGCCCGGGCCATCCATCATCGCCGCGGCGACGTCGAGCACGGCGATCATCGGGTAGAACGGTGAGGTCGAGCCGTGCATCATGTAGGCCTCGTTGAAGCGGGCACGATCGACCGGGGCCCGCTCGCTCGAACGGATGTGGATCATCGAGGCCTGCGAGAACGCGGCGAGCAGCTTGTGCGTGGACTGCGTGGCGTACAGCGTCGGTCCACCCGGCTCGAGGATCGCATGCATCGCGTGCCGGTCGCGGTACAGCGGATTGAACGCGGCGTAGGCGAACCATGCCTCGTCGAAATGGATGCGCGGCACGCTCTGTCCAAGCAGAGTCGTCACCTCTCGAGCGTCGTAGCACAGCCCGTCATAGGTCGAGTTGGTTACCGCCGCATACACCGGGGCCTTGTCTGCCGCCATGGCGGCGAGCGGGTGCGCTGCGATCGACTCCGCGATCGGGCCCGGGCCGAGTGCGCTCACGGGGATCGGGCCGATGATCCCGTAGCCGTTTCGCACCGGACGCAGGTACACCGGGATCGCGTCGGTAACCGTCAGCGCGTAGTTCAGCGACTTGTGGCAGTTGCGGTCGGCGAGTACCACATCGCCTGCGACGATCGCGCTGTGCGCGACGATCTGGTTCGCGGTCGAGGTGCCATTGAGAACGAAGAACGTCATGTCGGCACCGAAGATCCGTGCCGCGTTGCGCTCCGATTCGTCAACCCGGCCGGAGTGGTCGAGCAGAGAGCCGAGCTCGAGCACTGGGCCGAGCGCGACGGACAGATCCGTGCGGAAGATGTTCTCGCCGTAGAAGTCGTAGAACGCCTTGCCGACCGGCGTCTTACGAAAGGCTGTGCCACCGGCGTGACCGGGCGTGTGCATCGAGTACTCGTAGGTATTGGCGAACTCGACGAGGGCACCGAAATACGGCGGCAGCAGCGTCTCGACGTAGCGGCGCCAGGCGAAGTCGATCCGTCCGGCGATGAACGCCGGGGTGTCCTCGAGCACGAGCACGACCTCTTGGGCTGCGCTGAGCACCTCGAGCGAGAGCTCAGCGGCATCACCGTGCTCGAGCATGAGAAACACGGGTAGGCGTTCGCTCAGGCGCCGCGCAGCGTCGAGCACTGCGCGAGTATCAGCCTCGCCCTCCGGCTCGGACACATCCCAGTCGAGGATCACTGCCCCGAACGACGGATCCGAGCTGACGAGCGCGCGACCGTCGGTAAGCGTCTCGGCCTCGATGACGCGGTGACCAAGATCGACCAGTTCCGCGACTATCCGGCTGAGTGTCTGGCTCGCCTCGTGACGGCGCTTCGGTCCTGCAACGAACAACACGGGGAATTCGTGGCGCTCCAACATGGCGGGCTCCTTGCGGTTTGCAGTCTTTGACGGCGCGTCAGGCGCTGGCGATGCCGGAAGTGGCGGGGGGGACCGGCTTGTCGGTGTCGCCGACGTCGAGCAGGACATTGTCTGGGTGCGCGATCTTCCAGCCCGGCTTCTTGATCTTCTCGACGATGAAAGGCGGTGCCGAGCAGATGATGATCAGCCCGAACATCGCGGCGACGTAGATTGGAATCGGCCAATGGCTGATCCCGCTAGGCGGCACGAACCCGATGATCAGTGCGAAGGCCGACCCGAAGATGCCCATGCCGGCGACGAGCCAGATGCCGATCTTGCCGCCGGGGATCTTGTACGCGCGGGCGACGTCGGGCTGCGTGTAGCGCAGCCGGATCGCGGCCGCGAAGATCATGATGTACATCATCACCAAGATCTGCGTGGTCAACGCCGTGAGCATCCAATAGCTGGTGTTGATGGACGGCACGAACAGGAACATCAGCGCGAACAGCGTGCCAAGGATGCCCTGAAAAACGAGCAGCGCCACGGGCACGTGGCGCTTGTTCACGTAATGCAGCTCCGGCGGAAGGTCTCCCGTGCGCTCCGCCGCGTACAGGCCCTTCGACGGCCCCAGTAGCCAGGTGCTGATCAACGCGAGCGTGCCGAGAGCGAGCAGGCCGGACATCAGCTTGGTGGCCCAGACGCCGACGCCGAGAGACTTGAAGAACAGAGCGAACGCCTGCGGGATGCCGGCCACGAGGCTCAGCTTGGCCTGTGGCACGATGAACGCGATCGCGAGCGTCGCGAAAATCGACACGCCGACGATCAACAGGGCTGCGAGGAAGATTGCGCGCGGAAAGTCGCGGCCGGGGTTCTTTGTCTCTTTGGCGTGGAATCCGGCCATTTCGATGCCCGCGTAGCCGAGCACGACGCCGACGAAGAACACCATGTGGTTGAGGCTTGAGAGGTTCGGCTCGAGCTGAGATGCGCTGAATGGGATCGCCAGGTGCTTGCCAGCGGACAGCCAGTACAGGCCGAGCACGATCAGCACCACGGCCGGAATCAGTGTTCCGACGATGACCGCAGGATCGTTCACCCGCAAGATCCACTTCTCGCCGAAGAAGTTGAGCAGCGTCAACACCCAAAATACGGTCAGCATCACGATTACGAGATAGACCTTCTCGTTCGCAAGACTGGGATCGACCACGTAGGCGGCCGCTGCCGCAACGAACGACAACACCGTCGGGTACCACACAACGCCCTCGACCCACTCGAACCAAATAGACAGGAAGCCCGATCGCTCGCCGAACGCCTCGTTGACCCATGCGTATAGGCCACCGGCCCGCGGCCAGCCGGTTGCGAGCTCGGCCGCGACGAGCGCGAGCGGAATGAAGAACAGAAGCGCGCCGAGCAGGTAGTAGGCGATGCTCGACCAGCCGTCCTCGGCGATGCTCGGCATGCTCCGCAGAGTCAACACAGCGGCCAAGCTGATAAGCGCGATCGAGGACGCGCCAAGCGTTCGGGTGCCTTTGCCCGTGGTGTGCGCCTTGAGCGCTCGAGCTACTGCGGGGTGCTCGCTGCGACTCAGACGCTGGGCGGGCGTGGTGGCCTCCAGGGTTTGACGGAACCTCGAAATTCAGGTCGTGCTGCCCGCCCCGCTAGAGGCGCGACCTCACAAATTCGCTCTCTGGGGGGCACACTGCTACACCCGGCATAGAGCCGCCTACACCGTAGCGAATTGCAGCGGATCGCTACCGTCTCAAGCTTCACCCCTGTTCTGCTGCCCTTATGTGACGCATTGCGATCAGGCGGAGCGTTGACATCTCAATCTTCACCCCTGTTGACCTGCCCTTATGCGACGCGTTGCGAACCGGCGGAACCCAAGAAGACGCCATTGAAGGCCCTCGCAATGCGCAGGTCGTGGGTTCGAATCCCACCTCGGGATCCAAGAGTCCAGCCCAGAGTCGCTGTTTGTCGCGGCGTGATCAGTCTCGACTTCAACGCGCACTCGCAGAAGTCGGGTCCGAGCCTGGGCGTGTCAACGTGGCGGCCGCGACGATGGCGGCATCACGCAGCGATCGATCGACACCGCGAGAAGTCGAATCTGTTTGAAGCGCCCCGGGAATGGTGACTGCTCCACCTCTTGAGAGGATGGAGCAATGGCAGAGCGACGACGACGATCGCCGCGGCCGTCGCCACGATCCACCGAGCGTTCCCGCACGCCCGCTACCTACCGGCGCTGCGCCAGAACGCAAATCCGGCAGCCGTGTCCGGCTCGTTGACGAGCCACTTCAGGCGACGAGACCGTCGTGCGTGCCGCCGAGGACGCTATTCCTGCGCGCCCCCCGAGGTATAGGCCGCAGCCAGTGTTTCCATGCTGATCGCGAACGATTCCGCTCCGGGGTCAATCGTTCCTCGGCTGATCTCACCGAGCCGGCTTGCCCTTCCGACTCTGGCGATCATCCCCGCGGTTCCATCAGCGCCCTTGCGAGCACCTTGTGCCGCGGCAAGAAGGGCTTCAGCAGCGGAGCCTCCGAGATTCGCGCGGTCAACGGCTGCTTCTCGCGCGGCAAAGATGGCATCGACAATCGTCTTGTCACCAGGCTGTGCTCCACCGAACTCGGTCACAACGTCCTGCGCAACGCCGAGAAGTCGTGAGACGTCGAGGGCTGACAGCTCCCCGCGGATCTCTGCGGCGGCGTGACCGACGGCGCCGAGCAGAACAAAGGCGATCGCACCCATCGCGCCGCCAGCCTGGGCGAACTCGGCGGCCGCCAGGTCAAGCAGTGCCTCGACATCCTTCGGACTTTCCTTACTAAGCTTGGCGCGGATACTCCGCGCCGCCCCCGCCACCGTGAGTCCGTGGTCGCCATCTCCCGCAACCGCGTCAATCTCGCCGAGATGGCCCGAGGCGCCCTCGAGGGCGTCCGCGACGGCAATAACGAGTCGGGTGATCGTCGCCAGCGAGGCTCCCGGCGCTGCGGTCAATTCACCAACCTCGCCGTTCGGACCGGCGCATCCAGAAGCGAGAGCAGTTCATCATCGAGGATGGTCACGGTCGTGGACAGACCCGCCATCTGGAGAGTCGTGATGAATTCGCCAACGTACGAGCGCTCGACAGACATGCCGTGGTCGATCAGCGTGGCGCGCGCGGCGCGATACACGAGGTATTGCTCAAGGCCCGGAGTTGCACCAAAACCGTTGACGAGGAGGGCGGTGTGTGATCCGGCCGGGCATGTGAGATCGTCGAGGATGTGCTCGATAAGGAGGCGGCCGACTTCGTCCGCCGAACGCAATGGCTCGCGGCTGATGCCCGGCTCACCGTGAGCTCCCATTCCCACGTCCATCTCCCCAGGCCCGCTTTCAAAGATCGGCCGTTCCACGCCAGGCAACTCAGCGCTAGTGAGCGCCACGCCCATGGTCCGCGTACTGGCGTTGGCCTTGCGCGCGACGCGCTCCACGTCGTCCAACGACATGCCGGCCTCCGCCGCGGCACCCGTCGTCTTGAACACGATGATGTCGCCGGCAATACCTCGTCGCTTGTCGATCTCGGCGGGTCCGGCGGAGGCAACGTCGTCGGAGATAAACACCGTGCGGACATCGATCCCTTGCGCCTTCGCCCGCTGAACTGCGAGCCGGACGTTGAGGACATCTCCCGAGTAGTTCCCGTAGGCGAGCACGACGCCTTTCCCACTGTCAGCCTGGACGAGCGACTCGAGAATGGTGTCCGGCGATGGCGCGGCAAAGATGTTGCCAATTGCGGCCACATCGGCCATGCCGTAGCCCACGTAGCCGAGCATCGCGGGCTCGTGACCCGAACCTCCGCCGATGGCGAGTGCCACTTTCGTGCCGGTCTTTTCGGCCCGGACTACCACCCTCGGCGACGCCAACGAGACGATGTCGGAGTGGGCCGCGACGAAACCCTCGAGCATTTCATCGACGACCTTGGTGGGATCGTTGATCAGCTTCTTTATCGTGCCACGGGGTTGGTTCATCAACGACCCGCAGCATAATTCCAAGAGCCGGCAGACGCCTCGTCCTCGCCCACGAGGATGAGTTCGACACCCAACTCGTCGATCCGCTCGCGTTCGACCTCTGGAATCGGCGGGCTAGTGATAATCCTATTCAGTACGGTCAATGGCGCGAACTTTGCCATCGAGGCCCGACCGCACTTCGAACCGTCAGCGAGGAGGGTAACCTCGGCGCCCGCTGCGATCATCGCCCGCTTCACCGCGACCTCCTCGAAGCTCGGGTAGGTCATGCCCGCTTCGGCCGAAAAGCCCTGGGTCGCAATGAACGTGTGATCGGCCCGCAGGGGCTGCAACGTTGCAACAGCAAGGTCCCCTGTGACACCAAGACCAACGGGACCGGTGGGCCGCAGGACCCTGACGTCCTCTACGAACCTGACGACGTCGGGAACTGGTTGCGCGACGTCGAGGTGCTTCGCGCCGAGCACGTCATCCGGACGCTCGACACGGAAACCGGCCTTCGTCAGGCGATTGATACCCTGGTGCTCGCCCGTAGGAAAGGCGAATAACCGGCGTCCTCCGGAGCCTCCCCGGGACTGCAGCTCGTCGCGTGTCTTTGCCGGAAAGGCTCGTCGCCGGGCTCGACTCGTTCCGTGTCCGGGCTAGCGGCTCAGCTCCAACGGCACTGTGCGGCCGTGGCGAAGCGGGCGAGCTCACCAGCGATCGTGGACCTCAGCTGCGATGCGCTCCCAGTAGATTTCTGCGAGCCGCTCGAGGGTGGATGCGTCAAGCGGCCCCAGTTCGCCGGCCGCGGCGTTCTCACGCGCCTGGTCGGGGTTCTTCGCGCCGGGGATCACGGTCGAAACCGCCGGGTCCGACAGGCAGAAGCGCAGGGCGACATCAGCCATCGACTGACCGGGCGGCACAAGCGCGCGCAGCTCTTCAACGGCGGCGAGGCCGGTCTGCAGGTCGACGCC
>JBEKEH010000136.1:0-8226 GCA_050013935.1 Gaiellaceae bacterium
GGCAAGGCGAGCCTGAAGGGCCTGCCGAAAGGCTCAGCGAAGGCTGCGGCCCCGGGCTACGCGGGCGCTGCTTTCCGAGTCCCTTAGCGGGCTACCATGGGCCTGTGGCTGTGACCGCGGGCCCGAAGAAGCTCGATGCGCGCGCGCTGCGCGCCGACTTCCCGATCTTCGAGCAGGAGATCCACGGGAAGCCGCTCGCCTACCTCGATTCGGCGAATAGCTCGCAGAAGCCGCGCCAGGTGCTGGACGCGATGACGACGTTCTACGAGACGTCCTACGCAAACGTCCACCGGGCGGTGCACCTGCTCGCGGAGCGCGCCACCGCCGGCCTCGAAGGCGCGCGCGAGAAGGTGCGCGGGCTGCTGAACGCCCCGGACGTGCGCGAGATCATCTTCGTCCGCAATGCGACCGAGGCGCTCAACCTCGTCGCCTACTCGTGGGGCGGCAACACCCTCGGCCCCGGCGACGCGGTGGTCGTCACCGAGCTCGAGCACCACTCGAACTTCGTTCCCTGGCAGTACATCGCGAAGCGTCAGGGCGCCGAGTTCCGGATGCTCCCGCTCGACGATCAGGGCGACGTCGACCTCTCCGGGCTGGACGCGATCGCGCGCGGGTGCAACGTGAAGGTCGTGGCAACGAACCTCGTCTCGAACGCGCTCGGCACGATCGCCGACCTCGCGCCGCTCGTGGGCTGGGCGCACGAGCAGGGCGCGATCTTCGTCTGCGACGCGGCACAGGCCGCGCCGCACATGCGCGTCGACGTGCAGGCGCTCGACTGCGACTTTCTCGCGATCTCCGGTCACAAGATGTGCGGGCCGAGCGGCATCGGCGCGCTCTGGGGCCGCTCGCAGCTGCTCCAGTCGATGGAGCCGTTCCTCCTCGGCGGGCACATGATCAACTCGGTCCGCTTCGAGAAGACGACGTGGGGCGAGCTGCCGCACAAGTTCGAGGCCGGCACGTCGCCGATCGCGGAAGCGGTCGGCCTCGGCGCCGCGGTCGACTATCTGGAGGCCGCCGGCCTCGACGCGATCGAGGCCCACGAGCACGAGCTGGCGGCGTACGCGCTCGGGCGGCTGGCCGAGATTCCCGGGATCAAGCTCTACGGCCCGCCCGCGGAGCGCCGGGCGGGCGTCGTCTCGTTCAACCTGGACGGGATCCACCCGCACGACGTCGCGCAGATCCTCGACATGGAGGGAGTCGCGATCCGCGCCGGCCACCATTGCTGCCAGCCGCTGATGCACAAGCTCGGCGTCGCGGCGACGAACCGGGCCAGCTTCTACCTCTACACGGTGCCCGAGGAGATCGACCAGCTCGTCGAAGGTCTGGGCACCGTCCGTAAGGTGTTCGCGTGACCTTGTTCACGTCACTGCGGCGGCGCTGGAGCGGAAGGCGGCCAGTGGCGTGAATGAGTTCGAGCAGATGTACCGCGAGGTGATCTTGGATCACTACAAGAACCCGCGCGGGCACGGCGTGATGGAGCACGCGGACGCGGAGGCGGAGGGGCAGAACCCGCTCTGCGGCGACGAGGTCTCGATCTACGTCGCGTTCGGCGACGACGGCGAGACGATCGACGAGGTGAAGTTCTCCGGCCGCGGCTGCGCGATCTCGCAGGCGGCGACGTCGATGCTGACCGAGATGGTGCAGGGACGGACGGCGACCGAGGTGGCGACGCTCGACAAGGACGAGCTGCTCGCCGAGATCGGGATCCCGCTCACGCCGGTGCGGCTGAAGTGCGCAATGCTCGGGCTGACGACCCTGAAGGTGGCGCTGCACAAGGCGAAGGGAACGCCGCTGCCCGACGGGCTCGCCGGCTTCGACGAGCTCGAGCTCTTGTAGATGGCAGCAGTGGACGTCGCGCCGGCGGACGAGCTGCCGCCCGGCTCCATGAAGCTGGTGACGGCCGGGCCCGGCCGGTTCGTCGGCGTCTACAACTGCGCCGGCACGCTCTACGCGATCGAGGACCGCTGCTCGCACGACGACGGTCCGCTCTGCGAGGGCGACTGGGACGAGGGATCCTGCACAGTCGTCTGCCCGCGCCACGGCTCGGCCTTCGAGCTGGCGACCGGGCGCCCCCTGTCGCTGCCGGCATACCTGCCGGTCGAGACGTTCCCCGTGCAGATCGTCGACGGCGTGATCCGTGTCGACGTCGGCGGCTGAGCTGGTTCGCTGCTGGCCGACGGCCGATCCGCTCTACGTCACCTACCACGACGAGGAGTGGGGCCGGCCGGTCACCGACGAGCGCGGGCTGTACGAGCGGCTCTGCCTCGAGGGCTTCCAGTCGGGGCTCTCCTGGCTGACGATCCTGCGCAAGCGCAAGGCGTTCCGCCTGGCGTTCGCCGGGTTCGAGCCGGAACGCGTGGCTCGCTTCGGCGAGCGCGACGTCACGCGCCTGCTCGGCAACGCCGGCATCGTCCGCCATCGCGGCAAGATCGAGGCCGCGGTCGCGAACGCGCGCGGCGTGCTCGCGCTCCGCGAGGCCGGCACGCCGCTGCACGAGCTCGTCTGGTCGTACCGGCCGCAGCGCTACGGCACTCCGCAAACGACCGGCGACTGGCTCCCGCAGACGCCGGAGTCAAAGGAGCTCTCGAAACGGCTCAAGCAGGCCGGCTTCCGCTTCGTCGGCCCGACGACGGTCTGGGCGGCGATGCAGGCGTGCGGGGTCGTGAACGACCATCTCGCCGGCTGCTGGGTCCGCGACGCGGTCGAGCAGGAGATCCGTAACCTCCCTTCATGAGGAGTCGCACCCTCGCCGTCCTTGCCCTAGCCGCCGCGATTGCCGCGGCGGGCGCGTCGGCGCGGGGGCCCTACAGGGACGGCCTCGTCGCCTTCGGGCGCTGCTGCGGCGGACCGACAGGCATCTACGTCGTCAGGCAGGACGGCACCGGCGAGAAGCTCCTCTACGCCCCGAAGGCCGACGACGCGCCGCTCACGCCCGCCTGGTCGCCCGACGGCAAGCAGATCGCGTTCGTCCCAGGCGCCCCGACCGGCGGCCTCTGGGCGATGCAGGCGAACGGCACGAAGCAGCATCGGATCACGGCGGGCAAGGGCGACCCCCTCTTCCCGAGCTGGTCAACCGACGGCACGTCGATCGTCTTCGCGGATCTCGGCAGCCCCTCCTCCCAGAAGCACGACATCTACGTCGTGCATGCCAACGGAACCGGGCTGAAGCGGCTGACGACCGCGCCCGCGGACGAGACGAATCCCGTCTGGGCGCCGGACGACAGCGAGATCGTCTTCGCACGCGGCGGCAGCCTCTGGCGTATGAACACGAACGGCAGCGGCCAGCGCCTGCTCCTGCGCAACGCCGCCTCGCCGTCCTGGTCGCCGGGCGCGACGCACCTCGCCTTCATCCGCGGCGGCGACCCGTGGGTCGTGAACAGGAACGGCAGGGGCGCGAAGCTCGTCCTCCATACGCCTGCGAACGACATCTCGGTCGCCTGGTCGCCGGACGGGCTCTGGCTCCTGACCTCGGGGATCGACCGCGGCGACCTGATCCTCGTGCGCGCGGACGGCTCGGCGGCGCAACCGCTCACGAACGCGGCCGGCTACTTCAACTCCTGGCCGTCGTGGCAGGCGCTCCCGGGGCGCTAGGCGCTAGGCATGCTCGACGACCGTGTTCGCGCCGTGCTCGCGCGCCTCGAGGAGGAGGACGCTGAGGAGCGCCGGCTCGCACTCCCTGCCTCCGAGCGGTCGCGCCAGGTCAACGTCACGACCGGCCGCTTCCTCTTCTCGCTCGTCGCGCCGCAGGCCGACTGCGAGGTGCTCGAGATCGGCGGCTCGCGCGGCTACTCGACCATCTGGCTCGCCGCCGGCGTCCGCAACCTCGGCGACCGCGTGCTCTCGCTCGAGCACGATCCGCGCAAGATCGAAGCCTGGCGGCGGAACATCGCGGAGGCCGGCCTCGACGAGTGGGCCGAGCTCGCCGCCGGCGACGCCTTCGAAACGCTCGCGCGGATCGACGACGTGTTCGACGTCGTCTTCATCGACGCCGAGAAGGACGACTACGAGGCGCTGTTCGCTCTCGCGCGGGAGAAGGTGGAGCCGGGTGCGCTCGTCGTCGCCGACAACGTTCTCTCCCATGCGGAGACGCTCGCCGCGTACTCGGCCGCCCGCCAGGCCGACCCGACGCTCGTCAGCGTCACCGTCCCGCTCGACCGCGGCCTCGAGCTCAGCGTCGTCTTGCGCTGACGGGTGGACCCGCTATCGTGCGGGTACCGTGGAAAGGAGGTGGTCCGAGAGTGGATTCAGATAGTTCGGGCAGTGGAGGTACCAGCGGGTAGAGGCGTAGTCCCCGGGACCCACGGGGAATCGCCTAGCCAGCGTAGGGGACGACGCGTCTCGCGCCGCCCGGCCTAGCCGGAGCAGGAAGCGCCTCTGCCAAATCCAACGTTGGTAACCGGGTTAGAGGGCCGCGCAAGCGGCCCTCTTCCTTTCCGGTACAACACAGAACGTGAGGCTGCCGTTCCTCACGTTCGCCGTCCTGCTCGCCACGATCGTCCCGGCGGCCGCGCGCGCGGAGATCCCGACCGCGTGCGGCGCCGCGCCGCCCTTCCACGCCGGCCCGCTCGGCGCCGTCGCCTACATCCGCAGCGGCTCGCTCCACGTCGTCGACCTCTCGTCCCGGCGCGACCGCACCCTCGCCCGCCTGTCGGTGCCGCGCTACGGCACGCGGACGCTCGCCTGGAGCGCCGACGGGCGCTGGCTCAGCGCCGGCGACCTGCTCATCCCGGCCGCCGGGGGACGTTTCTGCCGGCCCTTCGCGCCCGGCACGGGTCTCTCCAGCGGCGACGTCGTCCTCCATTGGGCGCCGAGAGCCGATCTGCTGGCGGCCACGACGGCCCGCGGCGTCTTCCTCCTTCGCCCCGGTGGGAAGCCGCGCAAGCTCCTCCCGGCCGGCTGGAGCGCGGACGGCTTCAGCCCGCGCGGCAGCCGGATCGCCGCCGAAGGCCCGCAGCATGTCTTCGCGCTCTGGGCGGTCGACGTGGCCGGTGGGCGGCGGACGCTCCTCTACCGCCCGCCGAACGTCCACGTCGGGCCGACCGAGCTTGCCCGCTGGACCCCGGACGGCCGCTGGGTCATCTTCTGGACGGACAGCGAGGGCTCTGCCTCGATCGCAGCCGACGGGTTGCCGCTCCTCGCCGTGCCCGCCGGCGGCGGACGGCCGGTCCCGCTCGCGCAGAGGGTGCTGCGCACGCCGCAGTTCGTCGTTCCCTGCGGTTCAGGGCACGTTCTCGTCGTGTCGGGCTTCGACCGCTACGTGAGCGCGCACAAGTCGCTCGAGCTCTTCTCGGAGGGCTCGTGGACGGCACGCGCGGTGAGCGCCGACCCGTCGCGCAGCTGGTACGACCCGTCGTGCTCGCCGGACGGCCACTCGATCGTGGCGACGGCGACGCTCATGCCCGGCGACGAGGGCGGGCTCATCGACTCGTCCACCCGGACGATCTGGCTGCTCTCGCCGGACGGCTCGCGCCGGCTGCTGCTCGGCGCGCCGCATGACCCCGTCTCGTTCGAGGGGGCGCGCTTCTCACGCGACGGGCGCTACCTGCTCTACCTCGAGCATCCGACGCGCTACGGCGCGCCGATCCAGCTCCGGCTGCTGGACGTCGCCACCGGTCGCAGCAGCGGACCGATCGCGACGATCGACGGCGGCTCCGACTACTACGGCCTCCACGACCTCGCCGGAACCGCGGCCTGGTATCAGCCCTAGGCGGCCAGGGCGGGTGCGGCCTCGGCGGCGAGCGTCTCCAGCAGGAGGCGCAGCCGTCCGCGCAGCTCCTCGTCGAGCAGCCGGCCGTCCGCGTCGAACTTCTCGTTCGCCCGGGTGACCGGGAGCTCGTCGCCGACGACGCGCGCCCCGGCGACGCCGAGGGTCTTGCGCAGGTCGGCCTGCGCCCAGAGAGCGCCGAACTGGCCCGGGCTGGCGCCGACGACCGCGACGGTCTTGTTCGCCAGCGGCGCTTCGAGCCGCGGCCGGGAGCCCCAGTCGACGGCGTTCTTGAGGCCGCCGGGGAAGGAGCCGTTGTACTCGGGCGTCGCGAACAGGATCGCGTCGGCGCGGCCCCAGTCCTCGCGCAGCCGGCGCACGGGCTCCGGCGGCTCGCCGGCGTCGAGATCCTGGTCGTACAGCGGCAGGCGGCCGAGCCCGTCCCAGAGCTCGAGCTCGACGCCCGCAGGCGCCGCCTCGGCGGCGGCCCGCAGGAGCTGGGTGTTGTACGAGCCGGCGCGGAGGCTGCCGGAGACGGCCAGGATCTTCATCGTCAGCCGTCCTGCCGGACGAGCGCGAGGTCGGCGATCAGCTTCACATCGTTGGCGACGTAGTCGCCGCCGCTCTGGTTCGGCGCGTTCCAGCTCACGCCGTACGTCGTGCGGTCGATCGTCGTTTCGAGGTGCAGGCTGAGCCACTCGCGGCCCATCGGATCGGTGACCGGCGCCGCCGCAATCGTGCCCGTGAGCTCGATCGCCTGCGTGACGCCCTTGATCGTGAGCTCACCCGAGCCCTCGACGCGGCCGTCCTCGAGCCGGCGCAGCTCGGTCGCCCGGAAGGCGATCTCGGGGAAGCGCTGGGCGTCGAAGAAGTCCGGCGTCTGGAGGTGCGCATCGAGGTTCTCGTCCTTCACGTCGACGCTGGCGACCTTCGCCGAGCCCTCGAGTGTGGGCGCGTTACCGCCCGCGAGCGTCGCGGAGAAGTCGGTGAAGCTGCCGCGGAACGTGTTGACGCCGGCGTGGATCACCTCGAAAGCGACGGACGAGTGGACCGGATCGGCGCTCCAGCTCCCGGCGGGTGCAAAGGCCTTGCTGGTCTCGGCAACTGACATCTGAGATCTTCCCTTCTCGAAGAATTCCTATATACTTGCGCTGTCAACCATATTAGCGGGTGAAGATTGAGCAGTCAAGTTTTGTATTCGCCGGTGGTCGTCGAGCCCGGCCTCGAGGCCTGGATCCGCTTCCTGCGCGCCCACGCCTCCCTGACGCGGCAGCTCTCCGCGCGCCTCGAGAGCGAGCACGGGCTGACGCTGAACGACTACGACGTCCTCGTCCAGCTCGCGCACGCCGAGGGCCGGCAACTGCGGCGGGTCGATCTCGCGCGGAGCGTCCTTCTCAGCGCCTCCGGGATCACCCGCCTGCTCGACGGCCTCGAGCGAGCCGACTGGGTCGAGAAGGGAACCTGCCCGAGCGACGCCCGGGTCACGTACGCCGTGCTCACGGAGGCGGGCTTGACGAAGTACCGGGCTGCGCGGAGGTCCCACCTCGCCGACGTCGAAGCGCTCTTCGGCTCCCGCTTCACGGAGGACGAGCGCCGCACGCTCTCGGGGCTGCTCCTGCAGCTGCTCGAGCCCGGTGAGGACGAGACGCCGTCGTGCGTGACGGAGCCCGAGTGACGCACGCGTTCTCATCGCTCGACGAGCTCGGCGAGGGGGCCGGCTTCCGGAAGATCCGCGCGGCGCTCGGCGTCACCGCGTTCGGCGTCAACGCGGTCGTCTACCCGCCGCACTTCGAGGGCTTCCACCACTACCACGATCTCCAGGACGAGCTCTACTTCGTCCACCGCGGCCGCGTCCGGGTCGACGTGGCGGGGGAGTCGCGGGAGCTCGGCGAGAGCGGGCTCTTCCACGCCGAGGCCGCGACCCCGCGCCGTGTGTCGAACCCGTTCGACGAGGAGGCGATCGTCTACATCGTCGGCGGCAAGGGCGGCTACGTCGAGCGCGACGGCCACCTGGTCGACCCGGCGGACGCGCCGCGCCGCGCCGCCTTCGGCAAGAGTTCCTAGAGGCGCGCGACCACGCGGATCTCGCCGCCGCGGCCGAGGTGCTCCAGCGCCTCGGGGATTTCGTCCAGCGTAATCGTGCGCGAGACGAAGCGCGCGAGGTCGAGCCTGCCGTCGAGCGCAGCCTGCGCGAGGAACGGGAAGTCCTGCTGCGGGATCGTGTCGCCGCCGTGCGTGACCGCGATCGTGACCTTCGGCCCGAACAGGTCGGCGTCGAGGTCGACATCGAGCGTCGCGCCGGCGGACGGAACGCCGACGAGCGTCGCCGTTCCCGCGTATGCGCACATGCGCACCGCCTGCGCGAGCCCGCTCGCGGCGCCGACGGCCGAGAAGGCGAACTCGACGCCGACGCCGCCGGCGAGCTCGCGCACCGCCGCGACCGGGTCGCCGGCGCTCGCGTCGACGGTGTCGGTCGCGCCGAGCTGCCGCGCCGCCGCGAGCTTCTCCGGCGCGATGTCGAC
>JBEKEH010000137.1:0-8209 GCA_050013935.1 Gaiellaceae bacterium
CGGATGGATGACTGGAGCACCTCCCTCCCCGACCGGCTCACCGACAACGAACCGGCACACCACCACCCGCGGACCATGACACCAACCTTGACCAGGCCCGCCCCTTCATGGATGACACAACGGCCTCCATATCAGAACAGCAGACGGGCGAGCGCGGTCGCGGCCGCCCCCGCCACGACCACGGCCCAGATCGGCGCGCGCAGCATGACGGCCGAGGCGCCCGCGGCGAGCCCGGCAACGCGCGCGTCGAGCACGAGCGAGCGCCCGCTCGCGAATCCCTCGTCGATTACGAGCGCGGCGAGCAGAGCCGGCGCGAGCATCGACAGCAGCCCGAGCAGTCGCGGCGGCAGAGGCCGTCCGCCGACGACGACCGGCCCGACGGCCTTCAGGACCGCGGTCCCCCCGCCGACCGCGATCACGGTGGCCCAGGCGGCGCTCATTTGCGCCTCCAGCCGGCGAGCGCGGCCACTGTGGCGGCGAGGATCGGGATGCCGGGCGGCGCCACCGGCGTAAGCGCGACCGCGATCAGCGCGCCGCCCGTGGCCGCTGCGAACGCGCGCCTGCTTCTGAGCTGCGAGCCGACCAGGGCGAGAAAGAGCGCCGCGAACGCGCCGTCGAGGCCGAAGGAAGACGGATTGCCGATCACGCCGCCGAGCAGCGCGCCGACCGCCGTGCCGGCGGTCCACGCGACCCAGAGGGCGACACCCGCGCCGAGGAACACGCCGCGGTCGAACCCGGCCGTGCCGCCGCCGGCGAGCGCCCACGACTCGTCGATGACGAGCTGTGCCTCCGTGAGCCGGCGGAGGAACCGCCCGCGGAACGACTGCGCGATGCTGATCCCGATCGGCGTGTAACGCGTGTTCAGCAGCAACGCCGCGGCGACCGCGGCTGCGACGCCGCGGCGACCGCGGCTGCGACGCCGCCGCCCCCACCGAGCACGGAGACCGCGGCCACCTGGGCCGAGCCGGCGAAGGTGGTCGCGGACATCACGACCGCCGCGGCCGCACCCATGTGCGCAGTGCGCGCGAGCACGCCGAAGGAGGCGCCCAGGGCGGCCGCCGCCGGCACGAGCGGCGCGGCGACCCGCATGCCCCTACCCATGGCGGTTTCGAAAGGCGCGCGCCTTCGCCCGGTTCCCGCAGACGCTCATCGAGCACCACTGGCGTGACCGGTTGCGCGCGTTGTCGACGAACGCCCAGCGGCAGGTATCCGAGCGGCAGGCCTTGACGCGCTGCCAGGAGCCGTCCGCCATCGCGTGCCCGGCCGCCGCGAGCACCGCTCCGAGCGCGCCGTGCACGCCGCGCCCGCGCGGGACGAGCCGGATCGAGCCCGTGTCGAAGCGGACGGCGAGCCCGGCGCGCCGGCTCGCCGTGTCCAGGGTCGACGCCGCCGCCGCCGTGTCCGCAGCGACGCCGTTGTTGGCGCGCATCAGCTCGCGCAGCGCCTCTCGCACCGCGCGCGCCTCCGCCGCGTCCGCGTCGGTTGCACGGGCATGCGCGCCCGCGAGACCATGCGCAGAGAGCCACCGCACGAGGCCGCGCGCGTCGGCCAGATCGTCCTGCCCGGCCTCGAGCTCGGCGCTGTTCACGAAGTCGCAGAGAAGGTCGAGATTCGTCAAAACTGGACTAACCCTCCAACTCTCTTGACCAGTTAAGTAACTCGCAATAGTGTATCACCAGTTACTCCAACGAGGAGGCCTGCAGTGAGCGCATATCAGGCAGCGCACCTGGACGAGATCGTCGCCGAGAAGTGGCCCTACTGGGCCCCGATCCGGTTCCACTTCGACATCCGCTCGTTCGGCGCGAACGCGTGGCGCGGAGGCGAGGGCGACGAGGTGATCAAGCGGCACTCCGAGGGCGAGGGCGGCCACGAGGAGCTCTACATCGTGCTCAGCGGGCACGCGACGTTCACGGTCGCCGGCGACGAGATCGACGCACCCACGGGGACGTTCATCTTCATCCGCGACCCGCTGGCCGAGCGCGTCGGCTTTGCGCACGAGGCGAACACCGTCGTGCTCTCGCTCGGCGGCTGGGCCGGCAAGGCGTTCGTGCCGTCGGAATGGGAGACCGAATCTCTCGCGCCGTGACTTGCACGCTCGGCGAACTGGAGCTCGTCGGCGCCGGCGGCGAGCCGGTCGACCTGCGGCGGACGCTCGCCTCGCACGGCGTCGCGTCGCTGCCGCCGCAGGTCCTCGACGAGGAGGCGTGGACGCTCGAGGCGACGCTGCCGGTCGGCGGCGGTGCCGCGCGCACCGTGCGCGTGAGCGCGGGCGTGGCGGGACACGCCGCGGTCGCGGTGCTGGGCGGCCGCGCCGGCGCGGCCGAGCGGCGCACTCTGCTCGCGACGGTGCGCCAGATGCTCCGCCTCGACGACGATCTCTCCGGCTTCTACGCGGTCGCCGCGGCGGATCCCGAGCTCGCCTGGGCCGCGGCCGGAGCGGGCCGGATGCTGCGCAGCCCGACGGTGTTCGAGGACGTCGTGAAGACGATCTGCACGACGAACTGCTCGTGGGCACTGACGACGAAGATGGTGACCGCGTTCGTCGAGCACCTCGGCGACCCGGCTCCCGACGGGCGGCGCGCCTTCCCCTCCGCCGCGGCGATGGCCGCCGCGGACGAGACCTTCTACCGCGAGGTGGCGCGGTCCGGCTATCGCGCCCCCTACTTCCGTCAGCTCGCTGCATCTGTCGCGTCAGGCGAGGTCGACCTCGAGGCGCTCGCCGACCCGGAGCTGTCCGACGACGAGGCAGGGGCGCGGTTGCTCGCGCTGCCTGGCATCGGGTCCTACGGCGCCGCGCACGTGATGCTGACGAGCCTCGGCCGCTACTCGCGGCTCGTCCTCGACTCGTGGACGCGGCCGACCTACGCGCGCCTGAATGGACGTAGGGCGAAGGACTCGACGATCGAGCGACGCTTTCGCCGCTACGGCGAGTGGGCCGGGCTGGCGTTCTGGCTCTACCTGACGAGAAGCTGGGTGAAGGAGGAAACGTGATCGCAAGGGTGTGGCGCGGCGCGACGAGCGCCGACGACGCTGAGGAGTACGCGGCGTATGTAGAGGAGACGGGAATGAAGGGCGCGCGCGCGATCGACGGCAGCCGCGGCACCCTGGTGCTGCGCCGGCTGGACGGCGACCGTGCCGAGTTCATGACGGTGTTGCTGTTCGACTCGCTCGAAAGCGTCCGGTCGTTCGCCGGCGACGAGATCGAGCGCGCGGTCTTCTTTCCCGAGGACGACCGCTACCTCGTCAAGCGCGATCTCCAGGTCAGCCACTACGACGTGGACGCGCAGGTAACCATCTAGGCTCAGCGCTGGAGCGGCACGGGCCCGGTGGCCCAGCCGGTCTTCAAAACCGGTGAGGTCGTGTAACCCACGGCTGGGTAGGTTCGACTCCTGCGCCGCTCCGTTCGATCGAGTCCAGATGGCGCAAGGCCCCTTCCGGAACCGCGTTTGCCATCTATCGCGGTGAGGCGGCCCGAGCCTCCTCGACTGGCTCTTCACCAGGATCGAGAGCTACTCCGGCCCTCGCCTCGCGGCACAGCCAGCGAGCTTGCGGACGGGTCTCTTGAGGAGCGGCGCCGATCCCGTTGCCGACCGCCTTCGGTGTGATCGGCCCTATGGGAGCGGCAGCGGCGTCGGGGCCGGCGCGGGCGTGGGGAAGGCAGCCCAGCCGAGGCTGGCGAGGTTGGTGAGCCGGTTCGAGGCGACGCCCGCGCTCGAGACGGTGAGGAGCGTGTTCCCGACGACGAGCGAGCGGTCGATCTGCGGCAGTTGGGACTGGCGCGCCTGGTCGTGGACGATCCGCCCGAGCTCGCGGATGCCGGCCGCGCGGGAGATGTGCATCGCGACGGCCTGCTGGCCGAACGGGACGACGACGAGCCCGGTCGCGGGCCAGTAGAGGAAGGCGTGGTGGTCGGACTCGGCCTGCGACCAGCCCTGGCCGAGCGTTGCCTGGCGAAGGCGGGTCGGGTGCCCCGGGTCGGAGACGTCGAAGAGCGAGACCTGGGTGCCGGCCGGCTCGTTCGTCTGCGGGTCGACGCTCTGCCCGATGCCGAGCAGCAGCTTGTCGGAGATCGGGTGCAGGTAGGAGGAATAGCCGGGCAGGTCGAGCTCGCCGAGCAGCTGCGGGTGCGCCGGGTCGTGGAGGTCGATCGTGTAGAGCGGATCGACCTGTTTGAAGGTGACGACATAGCCGGTGTCGCCGATCATCCGCACCGCGTAGACCCGGTCACCACGACCGAGCCCGCCCAGCTGGCCGACCTGGACGAGGCCGCCGCTCTGCGGGCGCAGCGTCGTCAGGTAGGACTGGCTCGCAGGGCCGGTGCCCCACCACGCCGGCGTGTCGGTGCTGACGACCCGCAGCACCCCCTGGAACTCCGACAGCGACCACTGGCTGAGCAGGTAGCCAGGGACGGTGCCGCTGCCGAGGTAGCTGGTCTTGGTCGGGTCGGAGATGTCGAAGGCGTGAATCTGGGTTGTGTCTGCGCTCCGCGCCTTGGTCGGCGCGGCGGGGAGCGGCCGGGCCGACCACGGCTCGGTCGCGAGATAGAGGTTGGTCGGCGAGGCGTAGACGATGCGCTCGTCGGTCATGACGGCGGTCGAGTCGACCGGCGCCAGGCCCTTCGCCAGGTCGATGGTCGTCACGGTCAGCATCCCCAGTCCGGAGAAGATCGGCGGGCGGCGGACGTCGCGGCAGGAGACGAGCGGGCGCGCGGGCTGCTTGCCGAGCCGGTAGGTCGGTAGCCAGGCCGAGAGGGGCGAGGAGGCGACAACCGCCCGATTCGTCGCTTCCGCAGCGGCGACCGCGGTCGTGGTCGCGCCCGACGGCGTCACGTAGGGAAGCCCGATCGGCATCGAGCTCGAAGAGACAACCCGGACCGTGCTGCCGATCATGCGCGCGTCCAGATAGGCGCCGTCGAGCTTAAGTGTCTGGACGACCTTGACCGCGGCCGGATTGGAGACGTCCACCTCAGTTAGCGTCGAGCTCGAGGGCTGCGGTGCGATCATCACCGCCGGCTCAGCGGGGAGTGGCTGGACCCAGTAGCCGCCGCGCGAGAGCACAAGCAAGTGCGACCCGGAGAGAAGAAGCTCGTGGCTCCAGCCGCTGTCGAGCTTCAGCGTGTCGAGCAGCTTCGGCCGAACTCCGCCGATGCCGACCGCCTCCAGCTGGCCGTTCTCCACCGCGAACAGCGTGACCCCGTTCGTCTTCACCATGTCCGGCTCGTCAACGCCCGCCTCCTGCACATTTGTGCCCGAGTAGTCGACGCCCTGCTGCGGCGTCGAGCCCGCCGCGGGCGCGGCAACGCCCGGGATCCCCGGGCCGGCCGCGAGCCCGGCCGGCCGCCCCAAGCCGTAGACGGTCACAAACGGCGCAGCGTGCGCCCTCACGTAGCCGAGCAGATCCGGACAGGAGCCAAAGGCGACAAGCCGGCCCGGTCTCGGCGCCGTCGCCCCTGGCACCGCAAACGCAGCGGCGAGGAAAACCGTCACAGCCGCAACGATCGCGACACGACCGTGCAGAGCCATCACACCCCTTATACGCCTCCGGGGCGGGCTCGCGTCACACCGCGCACAACCCTTTTACAAAGCGCCGCCCCGACGACGCCCGCCGCCGCTGCGGGCTCAGCCGCGCGCGTACGTCCCCGCACCCCGGCCGGAACCGGCGTACTTGGTTTGTGGTTTGTAATCGGGTAGCGTTCGGGGCCATTCGCCTGCCTGCGCCAGCCGGCGCAACGTCTGCTTGTGCGCGCGCGACGACTCATACCCGTTCTGATGATCGCGCTCGCTGGCGCGGCGCCGGCCGCCGCTGCGCCGAGGCTGCAGGCTCAGCGGCAGCGCGCGAAGGTCGTGTACGCGCAGGTGTCGGCAATCAACGCACGCCTCGACGGGGTCGTGCAGGCCTGGGACGGCGCCCGCGTGCAGCTCACGTCGGTCGAGACCGCTCTGCGGGCGAACGAGGCGCGCCTTCGCGTCGCGCGCTCGAACCTCGGCGCCACGCAAACACGGATCGAGCAGCGGCTCGTTCAGCTGTACGTCTCGCCGAACCCGGACTCCGTCGCAGTGCTCGCAGGCGCCACGAGCATCTCCGACCTGATCGACCGGCTCGAGGCAGTCCACGTCCTCACCGCTCAGGACAGCGCGATCGGACAACAGGCACAACGCTTCCAACTGCAGGTCAGCCGACGCGAAACCCTGCTTCGACGCGAGCGGCGGCAACGGGCACAGACGCTCGCCCGGCTCGGCGCCCACCGCCGGACGATCGCGCGCGACCTCGCGAACGAGCAGCGCCTGCTCGCGACCATCCATCAGAGCATCCAGACACTCGAGGCACAGCAAGCCGCGCGCGCGCGACGCCTGGCCGCACTCGCACAAGCGCGCGTCGCCCGCCGTGTCGCGCTCGCACGACAGGAGGCCGCCGCAGCCGCCCTCACCCCGGCCCCGAGCCCGTTCCAGGCCGACCCGCCCACTCAACCGGCCACTCCCCCGGCCGCACCCGCGTCGGGCGGCGCACCGGCTCCGGCAGCGCCGCCGCTCGTTCCCGCCCCGGCGCCCGCCACACATGCGGAGGCGGCATCGATCGCCGCCCGCTACCTCGGCGTCCCTTACGTCTGGGGCGGGGAGAGCCCGGCCGGCTTCGACTGCTCCGGCCTCGTCAGCTTCGTCTACGCGCAACTCGGCGTCTCGTTGCCCCACTACACCGTGTCCCAGTGGAACGCCACGATCCCGATCGCGACCACCGACCTCCAACCGGGCGACCTCGTCTTCTTCGACGGACTCGGCCACGTCGGCATCTACATCGGCGGCGGCCAGTTCATCCACGCGCCCTACACGGGAACGGTCGTCCAGATCGCAAGCCTCAGCGGCCACTGGGCCGCCAACCTCGACGGCGCCCGCCGCGTCCCCTGATCGCGCGGGGTCGGCGGGATACTACGCTGACGATCCCGAACGCCCGGGATGCCCTAACGCCGGTCCGCGTTCTAGCTCGCGCCGGGCCGTCGACCTGCTCAGCTCGCCCCTTAGCGGGGTGGAGCGGTTGCCCCGTTGTCTACTACCCAATCGTTCGTAGTAAGAATCCCCTGGGGAGATGCGGGTCGGGCGAATGCACGCTCGAGCACGTCAGCTGCAGTTCCGACGCGGCACCCGCCGCTCCGTCGAAGAACTCGTCGCCTCGATCCGCACTTGGATCACCAACTGGAACGACGACCCCAAACCCTTCGTCTGGCACAAGACCGCCGACGAGATCCTCGACAACCTCGCCGCCTATCGCCAACGAATCTCGGACTCAGGACGCTAGCTAGGGCCTCACCTAGCCATCTCGTGAATCTTGTCCGCGCTGATCGTCAGGATGACACGAACTTGGTCACGGCCTCCGTACCATGCGTACGGGCCACCCGTGTAGCGCTGGGCGAGGGCCTCGATGTGTTCCGCACCGCCTTCGGTGGTGGCACTCACGACACGCCCGCGGACCCCGTAATAGCGGGAGGGGTCGGACGCGTCGCAAACGGCCACGGCCACGCGCGGGTCGCGCTCGACGTTCTTCACCTTCTGGTGGGTCTGGACACTGTTGATGATCACGTGCTCGCCGTCGGTGTCGACCCACGTCTGAGTGATCTGCGGTGAGCCGTCGGGCATCAGGGTGGTGACGAGACACAGGCTGGGCTTGCGCAAGAGATCCACAAGGCCATCAGGAAGATTCACATCTCACCGTCGCTATCTAGGTCGTAGGGGATCAACGCGCCCGCAAGGTACCAACGCGCCCACGAGCGACTATAGATCTGAGGTCGTGTAACCCACGGCTGGGTAGGTTCGACTCCTGCGCCGCTCCGTCCAGCCAGAGATCGGTCTTGCGGGGCGCGGACCGGCGCAGAAGCTCGGACGTGAGGGTTGATAGGTAGTTGCGCGCAGCCGCGCTCGGGGCGGCCGCCGATGCGCGCCGCCGGTTCCCGCCTGAGGATCGTCGCAGCCTGCGCCTCGGCATCGAAGCGCAGGAGAGAGGGGCGATGGCGACCGTAGTCCTGCTTGGCACGCTCGACACGAAGGGCAGCGAGTACGAGTTCCTACGCGGGGAGCTGCGCGCGCACGGCGTCGACGTGATGCTCGTCGACGCCGGCAGCGGCGGTGCCCCGCTCGTCGAGCCGGACATCCACGCCACCGAGGTCGCCGCGGCCGCTGGAGCCGAGCTTGCCGCCCTCACCGACCGGGGAGAGGCCGTC
>JBEKEH010000138.1:0-8159 GCA_050013935.1 Gaiellaceae bacterium
GTTCGTCCTCTGCCGCGGCGACGCGATCGAGGCGGTGGGGCGGATGCGCGATCTGCCGGCGCTCGACGGCGACGTCGTCGAGCTGGACGGCCGCGGCCGGTGCGCCGTCCCGGGCCTCGTCGACTGTCACACGCACGCGGCGTTCGGCGGCGACCGCGTCGAGGAATTCTCGCTCCGGGCGGCGGGCGCGGGCTACGAGGAGCTGCACGCGCGCGGCGGCGGCATCCTTGCCACGGTCCGCGCGACGCGCGCCGCGGGCGAGGACGGCCTGCGCGCGGCCGTCGAACGCCACCGCGGCTGGATGCGGCGCCACGGCACGACGACGTTCGAGGCGAAATCGGGCTACGGCCTCGACCGCGACACCGAGCTCGCGTCGTTGCGCGCGATCCGGGCCGCCGGCGGTATCCCCACCTGGCTCGGCGCGCACACGGTCCCGCCGGAGTTCGACGGTGACGGCGACGCGTACCTCGACTTCGCGCTCGCCGAGGTCCTGCCCGAGGCCGCGCAGATCGCAGAGGCCGCGGACGTCTTCCTCGAGCGCGGCGCGTTCGACGCCGCGCAGGCGCGCCGCTATCTCGTCGCCTGCCGCGACGCGGGCCTCGCGCTGCGCCTGCACGGCGACCAGTTCAGCGAGCAGGGCGCGCTCGCGCTCGCGATCGAGCTCGGCGCCCGCTCGGTCGACCACCTCGAGGCGACCGGCGAGGACGGCGTGCGCACGCTGGCGGCGAGCGAGGTCGTCGGCGTCGTGCTGCCGGTGAGCGCACTCTTCCTCGGCCGGCCGATGCCTCCGGCCCGCGCGCTCGTCGACGCCGGTGCGGTCGTCGCGATCGCGAGCGACTTCAACCCCGGCAGTGCATTCTGCGAGAGTCTGCCGCTCTGCTGCTCGCTCGCGGCGACGCAGCTGAAGTTGTCGCCGGCGGAGGCGCTCGCCGCCTGCACGGTGAACGCCGCTCACGTGCTCGGCCGCGCCGACAGGCTCGGCCGGCTCGCCCCCGGCTACCGCGCCGACCTCGTCCTGCTCGACGCGCCGGACTGGCGCCACCTCGCCTACCACCTCGGCGGCGAGATCGTCGAGCGAGTCGTGATCGCAGGCGAGCTAGGCTAGCGCCGTGCCGACCAGGAAGCAGAAGCGCCGCGACGCGAAGAACAAGCGGCACGAGTACGAGTTCGTCTACATCGACTCCGAAGGCCACGAGCTCGAGGAGCCGCCGGAGGAGCTCGTGGCCGCCTCGCGCCCGAAGGCGCGCGCCGCGTCGAGCAACGGCAAGGCCGCCGTTTCGAAGAAGCCGGCCCCGCCGCCGCGCGGGCGCCGGGAGCCGCAGCCGCCGTCCTGGCAGCGCGCCGGCAAGCGAGCGGCCCTGCTCGGTGTGGTCGTGTTCGTGCTCTTCTCGTTCACTGCGCGCAAGCACGGCGGCTACGCGGTCGCAGCTTCATATGCCGTGATCTACACCCTGCTGTTCGTCCCGTTCACGTACATGATTGACCGCTTCGCCTACCGGCGCTACCAGGCGCGCAAGGAACGCGGCGGCGCCGGCCCGCCGCGGCCGCCGAAGAAGCGCTGAGCGCGGATGAGCGTCGTCGTCGACCGCTACGGGCTCGGCCCCCTGCAGACGAACTGTTACGTCGCGCGCGCGAGCCGCGATGCGACCGAGGCCGCGGTGATCGACCCGGGCGGCGACGCCGCGGAGCTGCGGCTCGAGCTCGCGCGGACCGGCGCCGGGTGCGTGGCGATCCTCATCACGCACGGGCATTTCGATCACCTCGGCGGCGTCGCCGATCTCGCGGAGGGCACCGGCGCCCCCGTCTACATGCCGGCGGGCGAGCGCGAGCTGCTCGAGCGCTACACGGACTTCGCGCCGTTCGGCGCTCCCGGGCGCGCGTACACGCCGGATCACCTCCTCGAGGGCGGCGAGACGATCGAGGTCGCCGGCATCGACTTCGAGTGCGTCGCCATCCCCGGGCACTCGCCCGCGCACGTCGCGTTCCACGCCGACGGGTGCCTGTTCAGCGGCGACCTGCTCTTCGCCGGCTCGGTCGGCCGCGTCGACCTGCCCGGCGCCGACTGGGAGACCCTGCTCGCCTCCGTGCGCACACTCACCGAGCGCTACCCGCCCGACACGGTCGTCTATCCCGGCCACGGCCCGGCGACGACGCTCGGCGACGAGCTCCGGCAGAACCCCTTCCTCGCGGAGCTGCGCGCATGAGGACCCCGCAAAATGCTCCGCATTTTGCGGGGGCCCCCCTGTGACGCGCATCGAGGCGCCGCGCGGCACCCACGACGTCCTCCCTTCCGACCAGCCGCTCTGGCAGAAGGTGACGGGAGAGATGGAGCGCCTCTGCGCGCTCTACGGCTACCGCCGCATCCAGACACCGGTGTTCGAGGACACCGAGCTCTTCGCGCGCACGTCCGGCGCCGGCTCCGACATCGTCCAGAAGGAGATGTACACGTTCGAGGACCGGAGCGGCCGCTCGCTCACGCTGCGCCCCGAGGGCACCGCGCCGATCTGCCGCGCGTACATCGAGCACGGGATGAAGCAGGAGCCGCAGCCGGTGAAGCTCTACACGCTCGCGACGATGTACCGGTACGCCGCGCCGCAGCGCGGCCGCTACCGCGAGCATGCGCAGCTCTCGCTCGAGAACATCGGCTCGGCCGATCCCGCCGTCGACGCCGAGGTGATCCAGTACTACGACACGCTGCTGCGCAACCTCGGCGTGACGCGCTACGGGCTCCAGCTCAACTCGATCGGCGACCGCAACTGCCGGCCGCAGTACGTCGAGAAGCTGAACGCGTGGCTCGACGCGCACGTCGACGTGCTCGACGAGGAGGCGCGCCAGAAGCGCGCGACGAGCCCGCTGCGCGTCTTCGACGTCAAGAACGAGCGGGTGCGGGCCGCGCTCCAGGACGCGCCGAAGATCGGCGACTCGCTCTGCGCCGAATGCGCCGAGCATTTTGCGCGGGTGCGCGCATACCTCGACGGGTACGGCGTCGCGTACACCGTCGAGCCGACGCTCGTGCGCGGGCTCGACTACTACACGCGCACCGTCTTCGAGTTCATCGGACCGGACGAGAGCACCCAGGCCTCGACGATCTGCGCCGGTGGCCGCTACGACTACCTCGTCGAGGAGATCGGCGGCCCGCCGACGCCGGGCATCGGCTTCGGCGCCGGCATCGAGCGGCTCGTCCTCTCGCTCGAGTTGGAGGGGATCCCGGCCGAGGAGCCGAAGCTCGACGTGTTCTTCGCCGTCGAGCGGGGGCGGTCCGCGCTGTCGGCGGTCGCCGAGCTGCGCGCTGCGGGGATCGCCGCCGACACGGAGTACGCGGGCCGATCGCTCAAGGGCCAATTGACTTACGCACAGCGCCGCGCACGAGCCGTCGTCGTCTGCACTGCCGCCGGCATGACGCTCCGGCGCGCGGGCGAGCTCGATGTCGACGTCGACCTGGACCGCTTGAAGGAGCTGCTCCGACACTGAGCTGGCGCGACACCACCTGTGGCGCCCTCCGCGCCGCCGACGCGGGCCGCCGCGTCACGCTCGCCGGCTGGGCGGACACGCGCCGCGACCACGGCGGCCTCGTCTTCGTTGACCTGCGCGACTACTCCGGGCTCACGCAGCTCGTGATCAACCCCGAGCGCGCGCCCGAGGCGGCCGAAGTCGCGCACGACGTCCGCAACGAGTTCGTGCTCCAGGCGGAGGGCGAGGTCGTGACGCGCGCTCCCGACGCCGTCAACCCGAACCTGCCGACCGGCGAGATCGAGCTTCAGGTCGACACGCTGCGCATCCTCTCGCGCTCCGAGCCGCTTCCGTTCCAGATCGGCGAGGACAACGTCGACGAGAACCTGCGCCTCCGCTACCGCTGGCTCGACCTGCGGGGCGCGCGCATGCAGCGCAACCTCCGGCTCTCGCACACGGCGATCGCCGCGATGCGCCGCGCGATGGACGAGCTCGGCTTCGTCGACGTCTGGACGCCGAGCATGACGAGGGGCACACCCGAGGGCGCGCGCGACTTCGTCGTGCCGGTGCGCCTCCAGCCGGGCCGCTTCTTCGCGCTCGCGCAGTCGCCGCAGCTCTTCAAGCAGCTCACGCAGATCGGCGGCCTCGACCGCTACTACCAGATCGCCACCTGCTGGCGGGACGAGGATCTACGCGCCGACCGGCAGTTCGAGTTCCGCCAGCTCGACATCGAGATGTCCTTCGTCCGGCGCGAGGACGTCCTCGACGTGCTCGAGACCGCCGTCGTCGCGGCGTTCGAGGCGCTCGGCCGCGAGCCGCCGCCGCGGCCCTTCCCGCGCATCTCCTGGCAGGAGGCCGACGACCGCTACGGCTCGGACAAGCCCGACCTCCGCTTCGGGCTCGAGATCCAGGATGCGACCGAGGTCACGCGCGGCTCGCGGTTCGGCGTCTTCGCAGGCGCGGAGGTCGTCCGCTTCCTCGTGGCGCCGCGCGCCTTCTCCCGCACCGAGCTCGCCCGCCTCGAGGAGATCGCGAAGGAGTGGGGCGCGCAGGGGCTCGCCTACCTCGTCAAGGACGGGTCGGGAGAGACGCGCTCGCCGATCGCGAAGTTCCTCTCCGAGCAGGAGCTCGCCGCTTTCTGGTCGGAGCCCGGCACGACCGTCCTCTTCGCCGCCGCTGCCGACGGGGCGACCGTCTCGCGCGTGCTCGGCGGCCTGCGGACGCACCTCGGCCGCGAGCTCGAGCTCGCCGACCCCGAGCAGCAGGCGTTCCTCTGGATCCTCGACTTCCCGCTCTTCGAGCGGGATGCGGACACCGGCCGCTGGACGTTCGTCCACCACCCCTTCACCGGCGTCCACGACGGCCAGGAGCACCTGATCGAGAGCGACCCCGGCGCCTGCCTCAGCCAGGCCTACGACCTCGTCTGGAACGGCTGGGAGCTCGGCTCCGGCTCGATCCGGATCCACGACCAGGAGGTGCAGCGCGCCGTCTTCCGCTCGATGGGGATCGGCGAGGAGGAGGCCCGGGCGAAGTTCGGGTTCCTGCTCGACGCCCTCCAGATGGGCGCGCCGCCGCACGGCGGCTTCGCGCTCGGGATCGAGCGCTTCGTGGCCCTCCTCGCCGGCGAGCCGGACATCCGCCAGGTGATCCCCTTTCCGAAGGTCGCGAGCGGCTCGGACCCGCTCACCGGGGCGCCGACCCCGCTGCCGGAAGCGGCGCTGCGAGAGCTCGGAATCCGGACTATCGTTCCTGAAGATCAAGTGTAGGTGTCGTCAGGCCGATGGAGAAGTCATACTTCAGAATACGCATCATGCGCGTCTAGGCGCAAAGAGGAGGCGGGAACCACCATGGCAATCGAGGGCCCGGGGAGGGCGGCAGTCCCGTCGCTGACATCGCTGCCGAGCTTCGAGGACATCCCGCGGGTTGGGGACGGCCTCGACGCGGAGCGCGTCCGCGAGGCGTTCGACGCGTTCCGCCGGCACGCCGCACAGCTCCAGGCGCAGCTGCGCGTCCTCCAGGCCGCCGGGCGCAGCTCCACCGTCGAACCGACCGGCCACGCCGTTCGCATGGACGCGCTGCACCTGATCCGCGCCGCCGCCGAGTTCGCCGACGTGATCGAGCGCGACGCGCAGACCGCCTCCGCAACGCAGCTCGGCCGCACCGAGGAAGAGGTCAGCCGCCGGCAGCACGACCTGCAGAGCCACGAGGCCGAGGTCGAGCGCTACCGCCAGGAGAGCGAGCGCCAGCGCTCGGAGATGCTGAACGCGGCGAAGAACGAGGCGCGCGAGCTGCTCGCGAAGGCGCACAGCGACGCGACCCGGGAGCTGCAGGAGGCCGAAGCCCGCGGCAACCGTCTGCTCGAGCAGTCGCGCCACCAGGCGACCGAGCTCACGAACGCCGCCCGCGCCGAGGTCGAGCAGACGCTCGAGTGGGCGCGCGCCCAGGCCGGCGCCGTCCTCGCCCGCGCGCAGCACGGCGCCGAGCAGCTGCTCGCCGCCGCCGGGCTCGGGGAAGCGGCGATCGGCGAGGTCGCCAGCGCGATCCTGCAGGCGGCCCAGCAGTCGGCCGCGGCAGACCGGCCGCAGCCGCCGGCGCCCGCTGCCGCCTTCTCCGGTCCGCCCGTCGCGGCGCCGCCGGTGACCACGCCGCCCGCAGTCGAGCCGCCGACGTTCGCCGCGCCGCCCGTGTCGGCTCCCGAGGCCGAGAGACCAGCTCCGCCGCCGGCGGCCGGCGGCCCGTCCGCACCGCCCTTCACGCCCTCGCCGCCGGTGAGCGGCGGGCATGAGGACGAGGGCGTGGACGTGGAGCAGTCCGAGCCCGAGCACTAGGGACCTACCGAATGTGGCGCGTCTTCGGCCCTAGAACTGTCGTCGAGGCCGCGTTTCTGGTCGCGGTGCCCGTCGTCGCGCTCCTCGTTGGGCTGGGCACGTACGAGATCATCGCCGCGAGCGCGCTCGGGTACCTGCTCGTCCTCGTCGTCGAGGCGACGCTCTGGCGCGAGGGTGCGCCGCTGCTCCAGCGCCTGCGGTCGGCGCGTGCCGCACGCGCCGCGGAACGGGCGCCCGCTCCTGCTCCGGCCGCGGAGCTCGAGGCGGTCGTGTCGCGGGCGGCGGCAGCCGAGCCCGAGCCTGTCGCCGAGCCCGAGCCGGCCGCAGCCGAGCCCGAACCGGTCGCGGAGCCCGAGGCGACCGTAGTCGAGCCCGAACCCGCTCCGGTTCCGGAGCCCGTCGCGCAGCCGCAGCGCGCCCCCGAGCACGTGCGCGTGCTCCGGCCCGAGCGGGAGTCGGAGCCCGTCGCGGTCGAGCGGCCGCCGCTCGTCGCCGTCCCTGAGCCCGAGCCGGCGCCCGAGGTCGTCGAGCCCGTCCCGGCGGCCCCGGCGGTCGTTCCGATCGGCGTCGGCGCCGGGCCGCGGCAGTGGAACCTCTGGGATCTCGAGCGCCTGACGCGCGACGAGGCCGGCGCGGACGTCGTCCGCGACGAGGAGCGGACCTTCTTGCTCATGTATCTGCGCGAGTTCGCGGACCCGGACGGCCTGCTCCCGCTCGACTTCGACGGGCTCGTCCGAGACAGCTTCGGCGAGCTCGTCGGCACCCGGTGACCGTCTCCCGGGGGGCGCGGGCAGGCGCCCTCGCCGGGGTGGCGCTGCTCACGGTCGCGGTCGCGCTCGTCGTCGCGAACCGCCTGCAGCACGCGAAGGGCACTTCCACCGGCCCGTGGTACTCGGCGTTCGCGGCGCCGTACACGCCCTCGACCGGACCGGCGAAGACGGCGTGCGGGCGCGTGATCGGGCCGAAGACGATCGGCGTCGCACACCCCGTGCTCCCGTGCGGCGCGAAGCTCTACATCCAGTTCGACGGCAAGCACGCGATCGCGCGGGTGATCGACCGCGGCCGCGCCGTCCCCGGACACACCTTCGACCTCACGCCCGCACTGGCCCGCGAGCTGGGCCTGCAGGGCACGCAGAGCATCCGGTGGCGCTTCGCGCGCTGACGGCGACGGCGGGTACAGTGCGTCCACTCGACCCTGTGCGTGGGCCCGAGCCTCAATGTAGAACCAACGCCTACATGAAGGGAGCTTGTATCCCGACGGGCGCCGCTTCGCGGCCGAAGGAGGGTACGGCACCCACCTGGTTCGCCAGGTTCACATAGCTCGGATCCATCGGCAGGGTGGAGTTAGGGGCGGGGCCGCGAGGCCTCGCCCCTTCTTCGTTACGGTGAACGTGTGCTCGACGCGTTCGGAGACTCGACGCGCGGCGGCGAGTGGGCCGCCGTCCGGCTGCGCATCGACGGTGACCGCATCGTCGAGGCGGATGCACCCGGGCTCGAGCGGCCGCTCGCCGGGCTGAGGCTCCTCGAGGCGGCCGCGGTCGGCGGGGAGACGCTCGCCGTCGACGCGCTCGCGAACGCGCTCGGGCCCGTCTTCCGCGCCGAGCCGCGCGCGGGGAGGACGGCGGTGGCGATGAGCGGCGGCGTCGACAGCGCGGTCGCGCTCCTGCGCGCCGCGCCGAACGCGGTCGGCGTCACGCTGCGACTCTGGCTCGACCCCGACGGCCCCGACAGCGAGCGGGCCTGCTGCTCACCCGCAGCCGTGCTCGCCGCGCGCGAGACGTGCCACCGGCTCGGCCTGCCGCACGTGACGCTCGACCTGCGCGAGGAGTTTCGCCGTGCCGTCGTCGCGCCGTTCATGCGCGGCTACGCGCGCGGCGAGAC
>JBEKEH010000139.1:0-9165 GCA_050013935.1 Gaiellaceae bacterium
GTGCCGCGCTAGGCGGCGGCGAGCAGCGACATGCGCAGCGAGCCGTGGGAGCAGACCGAGGTCGGCGGGCTCACGGGGACGGTGACGCTGCCCCCGCCGACCGTGACCTGCAGCTGGTAGGCGGTCGGCTCGCACGCCTGCGGGTTGCCGGGGCTGGGCTGGGTCGGCGGGTCGCCGGGGCCGGGCACGTCGGGCGAGAAGCGCGCGTCGGCCTTGGCGGAAGCGCCCGGCTGGAGCGCGATCTTCGCCGCGGTCGCCTGCCCGGGCTGCGCCGCCGACACGGTCGTCGGCACCCCGCCGCCCTGCGCGTCGAGGAGTTGGAGCTGCGGAATCCCAGAGACGTAGCAGGCGGCCGACGACGTGTTGGTCAGCGTCAACGCGTAGGTGATCGACCCGGCTGCGGCGCTGCCGGGAACCTCAATGAAGCTGCCGCCGAGATCGCCGCCGCTGCACGCGGCCGCCGTCGCCGGGGCGGGCGTGGTCGTCGTCGTCTTCGTGACGGTTCTCGTGACGGTCTGCGTCACCGTGACGGTCTTCGTGGCGCCGCACCCCGCGAGCACCCCGGTCACGATGGCCGCAAGCGCGATGCGCGTCGCCAGGCGCCTCACGCCGAGCCTCCGTGTGACTGGTCGATCGAGAGCTTCTCGAAGATCTGCTTCACGTGTGCCTCAAACCGTCCGCTGGTACGAACAACCGTAGACCGTGGCACCCTGCTGCCGCTCGCCTCGGCAGCCTGAGACGGCGGGATGCGAGAGAGCGCTTGGCTGCGCCGGTGCGCGGCAATGACCCCCGACAGGACCAGCGCTACCCTGACGGCTTCTGATGCCGCATTGGTTCTACACGTATTTCGTGCACGTCCTGTCTGGCAGGGGTTACCAGCTCTGGAGCGGCATCGGGTCCGACCTCGGCGAGGTGACCCTCCTCGGTCTCGTGCTGGTGTGGTGGAGAACGCACAACTGCCACATCCATCGCTGCTGGCGCATCTCGTGGCATCCGCATCCGGTCCACGGCCATCCGGTATGTCGGAAGCACTACCCGAATCACAAGCAGATCGGACACGAGGAGAACACCTGACCGACGATCCCCCGCGCTAGTGGACGCGGCCATAACTTCGTTCGTGTCTGGCGGTTCGCAAACCAAGCAGGCCTAGGACGCAGGGAGGCCGCATACCCGTAGGTATGCGGCCGACCGAGGACAACGGCATGCGCCGCGTTTGCGGGCCGCCAGACAGTAGAGCGGCGAGAGGTTGTAGTGCATAAGAGCCGCGCGCTCGTTCGTGCGCCCGCCGTTGGCCGCGAGCAGGTTGGCGGCGGCGAGGATCGCGTCGTGCTCGTTGTAGACGTCGCCGCCCACCCCGTACTCGCGCCACGTCGCGGGCTCGAACTGCATCGGGCCTTGCGCATCCGCCTTTGCCGTCGTCCGTGCGCGGCCGAAGTCGCTCTCGACGAAGTTGATCGCCGCAAGCAGCTCCCAGCGGATGCCGAACCGCCGCTGCGCCTCCCGGTAGAAGGAGAGGACTTTGCTCGCGTGCCGCGCCGGGCCGACGCTCACGCCGCCGACCTGCGGCGGGCTCTCGGCTGCGAGCTCGTTGAGATCGCGACGGGCGTCGACGTCGTCGCGCTCGCCGGGCGCGAGCTTCATTACCGCCGCAGCCTCCTTCGCATTGCGGGCGAGCGTGCGGATCACGAGCTGCCGGTCGCGCGCGACCGCGACGAACTTCGCGCCCGTCGCAGTCCGCAGCGCGCGCTCGTCGGCGCGGAGGTGACGGACGACGGCAGGTGGGCTCTGCACCGAAACCAGGTTCAATGAATTAGCAGATGCGCGTCGCGGTCGTCCCGGTGCCAGTGAGGACGAGAAGCGTGGGTTGCGCGAGTGTTCATGAATGACCCCGAGCGAGAAGCACCATGGATGATCTCGCTGGTTTTGGCCATGAGTGATCTGGAACCCGAAGTCAGCTTTGAGGGGGTCACGTATCGCTGGCGTGGCTCACTCACGGATGCCGAGATGGTTGGCCTGGTACGCGCGCACGGCGGACGGGCTGTACAGGGCTGGTGGGATCAGATACACGCGTACAGTCTGGGCTGGGTCACCGCGCGGGCGGCTGATGGTGCAGTCATCGGCTTCGTGAACGTCGCCTGGGACGGCGGGGATCACGCCTTCCTGCTCGACACGAAGACGCACAGCGTGTTCCAGCACAAAGGCATCGGGACTCGCCTGGTCGAGCTTGCGGCCCTGCGCGCCAGGGCGGCGGGTTGCGAGTGGCTCCACGTCGACTTCGACCCGGGGCTGGAGCCCTTCTATTTCGACGCTTGCGGGTTCGGACCGGCGCCCGCCGGGCTCATCCACCTCCCGTCACTCAGCGACTCGTAGAACTGGAGCGCGGGGTGGGCGAGTATGCGGGAATGTCACCTGGCCGAGTGTCAGCCGCTGATCTGGTAGAGGAACTCCCGCTGCCCGGATTGGCAGTCGAAGAGCGCCGGAATCGGGCTGACTAATCCCTCGGTGCCGCAGCGGAATCCGGACTCCATGAAGCGCCCACCTGACCTCACGTAGCGAGCAACCGGTGCAGTTGCAATCAGCCGGCTTGCGCTCTGGCAGGACATGTGGATCACCTCGACCTGCGTTGCGACGCGTCCGCTATGCGCTATCGCCACATGGGGACAGTGCACGCTCGCGGTGATGACCCCACGTACTTACCGCTGCAGGTGTTGATGTACTGGTGCGGGTCAAACGTCTCGCCGTACTTGGGGAAGTACCACTCGACCGCGTTGTAGGAGGGCCTTCCGCGGCAGGTGCCGAGGTGGAAGGCAACAATGCGGGCGCCGGGGGAGGGGCCGTTTTCCGCGACGGCGGTTCCCGGCTAGACGTACGTCGAGACGCCGTAGCCAACGGCCGTGGCCGTTCGCCGAGCCCGCGGATCCGCGGCGTCCAGCGGCCGAACTCTTGAAGCCGTCCTCACGCGTCGGGACGCACATGCCGATCAACGCGACGATGCATCGCCGGATGCCAGGCCACGCTACGACGCTGCTCGTGCTCGTCACGGTCGCCGTGGCGTGCGCAGGGTGCGGCGACGGCGATGGCCCGAAGACGCTTCTGAGGCTCCACGAGACAGTCGTGGCGCTCGCACTTCGCGGATCCGAGCTCGCATGGCTCTCCGGTCACGGCCCCTCCGGATGTCACCTTTCGCTCTCGCTCGAGAGCTCGGGGAAGATGCAGCGCGTACGGCTACCGCCGGCCGTCTCGCACCCGGGAGTGTTCGATTGTCTGGAGTTCGCGGAATACGACAGCGCGAAGCTGGTGGTCAGTGGCGGGGACATCGGCTGGTCCGTGGAAGACGAAGGCGGTAACGCCGGCGCGATCGCCCAGGGAGCATCGTCGGTCCACCCCTCGCGGGCGACGGTGCTCGGGCGCGAGCTCACCGACGGTCCCGGCAACTATCCAAACTCGGGTCACATCCTGGGCGGCGTTGCGGCGACCGACGATGCCGTCTATTGGGGCAGGGCTTCCCTCGATGCTCGCGGCGCCTGTGAGTTCTCCTACGCCGATCCGGGCTGTCAGACGCGGGTCGCAAGCGGCGCCGTCTACACATGGTCTCGAGGCCGGTCCAGGCGGGTACCCGACCTTCCCGTGCCGGCTGCGCTGGCAGCGGCTGGGGATCTCGTCGCGATCGCGCCGCGCATCCCGGGATGGAGCGGCGGCAGACCGCCCATCGGCCCGATCGAGGTACGCGGTCCCGGCGGCCTGATGCGCATACGCGTAAAGCCGGGGAACAACGTGCTCGACATCAGACTCTCGCACCATTTGCTCGCTGTGCTCGACGACCGTGACGAGCTATTCGTCTACGACCTGCCCTCCGGCCGGTTCCTGCGCCGCCTGTCCTCTGAAGGCCGATTCGAGGTCACGGATACGAAGCTCGTTCTGTGGAACGGACGCCGCCTGCTCGTCGTCGACCCACGGACGGGCCGACGACGCACGGTCGTGGCCTTCGTCCGTCCGGCCTCCGAAACTGCGTTCCACTGGACAGTTACGGCAGTCGCCGTCGACGGGGACCGTGTCGCGTGGGCACAGACGACCAACCTTGGCGTGAGCGTCGTCCGTGCGGTATGAGTGAAGTGACGCGCGGGCGGTGGCAGTCGCAATGCTCCCAGCCGGTCATAACCCGAACCGCGGGGTGCAACGGGCTGCTCCGCGACTGCAGCTCCGAACTCGGCGCGCCTGACGTTTTGGCGGCTACTTGACGGAGAAGTTCAAGGTGGCGACCGTTTGCGAGTCGACTTTGATCCGGCAGGTGTATCGGCCAGCGGCGACCACGGACCCGGGGTCCGTTGCGTGATACACGTAGATGTTCCACGTGTCGCCGCCGATCGTCTCGGCCGGGGTCTGCACGACGATCGAGCCGGAAGCGTTGAGGATCGCGAACTGGAAGCTCTTGCCGGTCGCTCCGGTGATGGTTGCGCTGCAGCCGATGCCTGCCGGAGCAGTCATTGTGCCGGCGGACCAGTCCCTATTGCAGACGAAGCCTGGGGCACCGGTGTAGGGGTCCGACCCGATCGGGGCTGTATCGCTTGTCGGGCAGGCGGCGACATCTGATACGTGGACCGGGGAGTTGGGTGACGACGGCGAGGTTGCGACGACAGTGGACGTCGGGGGAGGCGGCGGCTCGTTCAGGGAGCCGACGGTAAGACGCAACGTGGCCGAGCCGTCTCCGCGCGCTCCGAGCGAGAGCCACGCCTTTGCGGAATAGGAGAAGCCACCGACGCCTCCGAGGCGGGTCCACGGGCCCGTGACGGACGGAGCGAACCAGACCTCAGGGCCCTGATCGTTCTGAGCGAAGTTTCGCTCCCAGATCCACAGCCAGCGCATCTGCGACGGGTCGTAGGACGCACCTGCCACGACGGTGTCGGTCGCTGGCAATTGCCAGCTATCGGTCGATGAGTTCCACACGTGGTAGTGCGTTACGAGTTCGAGCCGGCCGCCTTCGATTCGTGCACCTGCGTATTGGCCCGCTCCTCCGAGGGCGGGGTGGAGCAACATCGAGAAGGTCGCACCAGCCGGGACACCCGTGCTGCCGAGATCGACGAATGCCGGGGAGTGATGGGCGTCCCACTGATCGGCGGTGGTGATCTCAGCAGACGATTTGGCCCCGGCTGGGAGTGTGAAGGTGAGGCCTTCCGTGCTGGTCGAGACCCTCGCGCCGGCTGAAACGGCCGGCTGATCCCAGTTCGAAAGCGAGGCCTTGAAGTTGTTCTGGAGCGCGAGGAGATAGCCGGCCTTCGTATGCGAAAGCCCTTTCGTGCAGAGTTTGCTCCCGAGCTTTCCAACGAATGCGGACACGCTTAGATCGGCGATGATGTCGGCGGGTTCGTTCGGGTCGAATTCCGGCTCGGCCGGCCCTGTCCAAGAGACCAGCGGCGTCACGCCGGGGCCAGCAGCGATGAAGCGGTACTCGGAGCCGAATCCGGGACCGCGCACGGCGGTTTGACCCGGCGGGTGCTGATAGCCGCCTTTGGTCGGGTTGAACCGGAAGAAGCCGTAGCATAAAGCGCCGCTCGGGTTGTGCGAGACGAAGGAATTTTCGCGTCGCCATCCAGAACCGTAGACCGAGTTGTACGTATCCAGATAGATGAGTCGGCCGTAGGAGTCGGTGGGTACGCCATACCGAGTTGTCCCGAACCCGTGAACTGGGATGCCCTGGTATGTGTAGCGGCCGAAGAGAGCGCGGTACGTATCGTCGTACACCCAGCCTTGGTAGACCTCTAATTGCGCAAGCGGGCCCGTCCAGTGGGACAGCTCCAGCCAGTACGACTCTTGCTGGGGCAGCCAAGGTGGGAAGCCGAGATCAGGTAGGGCCTGCTGCCACGATTGAACTGCCCAGTAGGAGCCGTCTGGCGCCTTACACGCGGCCACGACTGCGTACAGCACTGGACCGTCGTACTCGGTGCACACATTGCTAAAGGTTTGCCAGACCGGGTGCCCGAAGAACCCCTTGCCACCCGCATAGTCGACCTGAAAGCGGACCTGCGAGCGGCTAGTGCTCGGAGGGAGGGCGTTGACCGCTCCGCGCGCGAGAACATGGTTGACCTTGCCGCCGCTGCGATAGGTGACGAGCGCGACACCTTGCGCATTGACCGCAAGGCGCACGCCCGTTGCGTCGCGACCGATGAGTTGAGCGGCGTTGGCTGTCGGGGTGAGACCTGCGGCCGCTGCGATCGTCGCGACCAGTGCTCCCACGCGGCTGACCGATCTCCAGATTCGTGTAGCCGGAGCCGCAGCATGACCACTCATGGCCACATGATGAGTGTCCTAGCGGTTCGGTCCTCAGTCAATGCCCCCAGCGGGATTCGAACCCGCGCTACGGCCTTGAAAGGGCCGCGACCTGGACCGCTAGTCGATGGGGGCGGGGCAGCCCAGGATACCGGTGGCCTGGGTTAAGAGACAGGCCCCGAAAATGGCCCGAACGTGGTCCGACTCCGCTCGTTCAAGCCATTCCCCATCTGCCGCGCTGCTCTCCATCGGCTCGGCTAGCGGCGCCGCCGGAATCGCCCCGAACGTGGTCGGACTTCCTGAGTCCAAGCCCTCGTCTCGTCGCCGCGCACCTCCGCGCCCCCGTTCCGGAGGTCGAGTAGGCGCGATCCGTGTCGGCCCCGATGTCGCCGCGCCTCGCGGGGTGTTCGTTGTCGGGCAAGGCAAAGGAGGCACGTCATGAAGATCGCAGTCCGCATCGCCGCTTTCGTCGCGCTCGTTCTGGTCGCAACTGCCATGGCGGGCGGGCAGTCAGTCACCGCGGCTGGAAAGGTCGGCCAGGCCGGGAAGCTGTTCCCGCTCGCCTCGTCTGCGCGGGTCGGCTCGACACCGTGGGCCGGCAAGTGGCGGAGCACCAACTTCGGAGTGATGACGTTGAAGCAGACAGGGAGCGTTGTCCGCGGCAGCTACACGTACAAGGGCGGGCGGGTCAGTGGGACAGCCTCGGGCCGCGTGTTCCGCGGCACCTGGACGCAGCTGCCGACGCGACGGCCGCCCAACGACGAGGGCCAGTTCGTCTTCACGCTCGCCGCCAACGGCAAGTCGTGGACGAGCAAATGGCGCTACGACTCCAGCGGAGCCTGGAGAACGAACTGGAGCGGAACGCGCGTCGCCACCGGTTGACAACCCCCTTTGCGCCCGACGCTAGGACCGATTGCGACGGCCGCCTACCTCGCTCGTAGCGTGGCTCGGAGCGGGAACTGAAGAGCGATGTGGGACGCCAAGTCCCCACGGCCGTGAGGATTCGGTACATCCGGGGCGACCCCGGCGACGCGCGGTGTGACGGTCCGGGCTCTCGGCGCCGTATCAGGGAGGACACAACCACGCCTGTCCGAAGGAGAGCCCGGTGAAACTCGTCTACGGCCTCATGCTCGCTGCCGCGGTTGCGGCGATCGGCGTGTCGTCGGCTGCCGGAGCAGCCGCCACCAGTCCCGGCACGATCACGGTCGGCGGGACCGGGATCGTGAGCAGCGTCCCCGACCAGGCGGACTTCACGTTCGGCGTCTCGGTCAGTGCGAAGACCGCCACGGCGGCGCTCGCTGCGAACAGCGCGCAGATGAACAGGCTGATCGGCGCGCTGAAGAAGCGCGGCGTCGCGTCGCGCGACATCCAGACGGCGCAGATCTCGCTCTCGCCCAACACCAACCCGGGCGGCAACCGCGTGCTCGGCTACACGGCCTCGAACTCGGTGACCGCACACATCCGCAAGATCGGCGACGCGGGCCCGATCATCGACGCCGCCGTCGGCGCGGGCGCGAACGAGGTCAGCGGCCCCAACCTCACGTCCGCCGACGCACAGCGGCTCTACCGGCAGGCCCTCGAGGCGGCGATCGCGAACGCGCGGGCGAAGGCCGCGACGATCGCCTCCGCGGCGCACCTCACGCTCGGCGCGATCCGCTCGGTGATCGAGGCGAGCAGCGCGCCGTCTCCGAGGCCGCTCGCCGGAGGCGTCGCCTCCTCAGCGTCGACGCCGGTGCAGCCGGGCACGATCCAGACCGAAGCGGACGTCACCGTCACCTTCAACGTCGGCTAGTGCGGTCCAGGCCTAGGCCGGCAGCGGCGCGAGCACGAGGATCGCGTCGCCCTGCGGCGCCTGCGAGAAGTTGAAGCTGCAGACGCGCGACTCCGTGCTCGCGTCGACCGTGTGCACCTCGCGCGCCGGGATCGCCGACGGCAGCGGCACCTTGGCGCCCAGCGTCTGTGCGAGCGGCACGTGTAGCTGGGCCGTGAGATCCGACCTCGCCGACGGTCACATCTGCGGCCATGTCTCTTCCTTCATCCAGTCGATAGGGCCCCGCTCGGGTTCAGGGCGCCCCACGGTCCGTAGTACGTCGGCTCGACCGTGTCGAGCGGCGTGAAGGTGTTCCCTCCTTGCAGCGCCTGGCGCCTCATGCCGACGGCGTCGATCTCGTTAGGCGAAGTAGAAGCGCCAGGTCCAGGAGCGGCGGCGGTTGACGACGTCCTCTTCGCGCAGGCGCGCGTCCTCGGTGCCGAAGAGGCTCGGCCAGGGGATCACCCGGCGGATGATCAGGTCGACGAGGCCGCGGAAGCCGATCACGACGCCCGCGGTGGCGGCGAGCGACTCGCCCATGCCGAGGCCGACCTGGTGGTGGAACCAGAAGTAGGCGGCCGGGCTCGTCAGCAGCGCGATGACAGTGGCGATGCGAGTGAGCCTCCGCAGCTGTCCGGCGAGGGCGACAGACTCCTCGCTGGACCGCAGCGTGCCCGCTACGACTTCCGCACCCACCATAGGCGCCGCAGTGTAGCCACCATGTCCACGACTGCACCTACGCCGGAGTGAACTCCCTAGATTTTTCTCAGGAAGACGTCGAGCGGGCCGCGCGCTATCACCGGCCTCTCTACGCGTCGCTGGCGGCCGGGCTGGCGCTCTCCGCCGGCGTCTACGCCGTGCTCGCCTGGCCCGGACGCGGGCTGTTCGGCGCGGTCTCCGGCCTCGGCTGGGCGGGCGCGGCGGCGGCGTGGGCGGCGATCGTCGTCGTCGCGGCCGACCTCGCGCGGCTGCCGCTCGCCTTCTGGAGCGGGTTCCTGCGTGAGCGGCGCTGGGGGTTCTCGACCCAGCCGCTCCGCGGCTGGGTCGCCGATCGGGCCAAGGGTGCGGCCGTCTCGCTCGCGCTGACGGCG
>JBEKEH010000140.1:0-10196 GCA_050013935.1 Gaiellaceae bacterium
AAGAGGTTGACGAGATACTGGAGGCCCGCCACGTTCTGCGGTGAGTTGATCGTCTTCCCGTAGTTCCACCCTCCACCGAAAGCCAAGACGTACTGCGTCAGGTGGAACAAGTTGTCCAGGATGACGAGCCCCGCCTTTCCGGTCTTGCTCTTGATGAGCGTCGCGTCGGCGGCAACCTGCGCCATGGTGGTCGGCAGCTTCTTGATGCCAGCCTGGTTGAACATGTCGAGGTTGTAGACGAAGGCCGAATCCTGCAGGTACGACGGCACGCCGTAGAGCTGGCCGTTGATCGTCCAAGCGTTCACGAGCGCCTGCGGGTCTACCCCGAGGTTGACCTTGGCCTGCGTGACCAGCGTGTTCAGCGGGCGGATGGCCTTTTCAGCGACGTATTGGGCGACGGGCGCCGAGTTGTCCCAGACGATGATGTCGGGGATCGTGCCGGCCGCGACCTGCTGTGGCATCTGGTTGAGCTGGTCGTCGTAGGTGGCATAGACGATGGTCTTGACAGTGATGTTGGGCAATGCCGCTTCGGCCGCCCCGATGATCTGCTTGTAGTAGGGATCGATGTTGGGCCCGCCGGCGTAGCCGAGCGTGATCTGCACGGCCCGCTTCGACGCCGCCCCGCCGACGGCCCCCTTCGAGACGGACACTCCGGCGGCCATGATCGCTGCAGCAACCAGCAGGACGGTCGCGGCTGCCGCAGTAAGCCGCCGATGCCCGCTCATTCTGTGCGATAAGCGTGGCACAATCTGCTCCCTTCTGAATCGGTCCGGTTGATCTTCTGGCTCCCTCCAGCGGGGACGCGCCGAGTAGACTGCCCCTAGTTGAAGCGCTTCGCGAAGCGCTTCGACGATAACAGGCGGCACAGCGTCAAGCAAGCCCCCTTGCGGGCCATGCCAGGATCTTCGTGATGGATCAGCCGGCGCGATCCGCACGTCAGCGGGAGGTCTTCATCGCATCCGTAACGTTTGATCGGGTAACGAAGCGCTTTGGCCCTCTGAGGGCGGTCGACAACCTCTCCCTGGAGATCCTGGACACCGAGTTCATGGTCCTGGTCGGTCCTTCGGGCTGCGGCAAGTCAACCGCGCTACGGATGCTTGCCGGCCTCGATGAGCCTACCGAGGGAGAGATTCGAATCGACGACCGAGTCGTCAACGGTGTCCCACCCCAGGAGCGGGACATCGCCATGGTCTTCCAGTCGTATGCGCTCTACCCGCACATGACCGTCTTCGACAACCTCGCCTTCGGCCTCCGCATGCGCGGCACGCCGAAGCGGCAGATCCCCCAACGCGTCGCCGACGCGGCGCGCATCCTCGGCCTTGAGGAACTGCTTGCGCGCACGCCGCGGCAGCTATCCGGCGGCCAGCGCCAGCGCGTCGCCGTCGGGCGGGCGATCGTCCGCGATCCCGCCGTGTTTCTCCTCGATGAGCCGCTTTCCAACCTCGACGCGAAGCTCCGAGTCCAGACTCGCATCGAGCTCCAGAGCCTGCACCGCCATCTAGGAACGACCTTCATCTACGTCACGCACGACCAGATCGAAGCGATGACGATGGGAGACCGAATCGCGGTGATGCGCGATGGCATTTTGCAGCAGGTCGCGACACCGACCGAGATCTACATACGGCCGGTCAACCTCTTCGTCGCGGGTTTCATCGGAAGCCCGACAATGAACTTCCTCCCTGTTGAGATCGAAGGAAGCGTTGCGCGGCACTCTACGTTCGAGCTGCCATTACCGGAATCGCCGGGCGTCGAGCGCGCGATCCTTGGGGTGCGTCCAGAGGCGCTAACGCGGGTCGACCACGGCTCGCTCGCTCTCGAGGTGGATGTCGTGGAGGTTCTCGGCGCCGACGTATACGTCTACGGAAAGGTCGGCGGCGACAGCGTCACTGTCAGACTGGATCCCGCTGTTCCGGTGGCTCCGGGCGATCGCTTCAACGTCGGTCCCGTGGGCCGGGTGCACATCTTCGACGCTGCAACGGAACAAGCCGTACTGGAATTCGTGCTGTAGTCGGCACCCACGGATACACAAACGACCACAGCAAACGCGGACCTCCCCTCGGAAGACGGCAAGAGCGCCGACACTAGTCGGCGCCCGGCACTATCTCCATCAGCTCGTCCAGGCTGGGCGGCCTGCCGCTCAGATACTCGTCAATCATCGAGGCACGCCCGGCACCGAGAGCCGTGATCTTCAGACGGTCGGCGTACCAGGCGATCTCGACGGGCCCGTATACGGAGGCGTCTACGTCGCCCGGCACGACCTCGGTCTCACCTGCCGGCGTCACTCTCACCTTCGCGATGCAGGTCGCGTTCGAGAGATTACCCTGCAACTCGCGCGTCGTCATGTAACGCTCCTCCTACTTATTTACCCTGAGACTCCAAGCCGACCAGCAGATTCCATCGCCCGTCTAGATGAGACTGGATGGATTCGATCTCTTTGGACGAAAGGTGGCTGAAGCGTCCCTGTGTCTTGAGGAATTCGCTTACCGGCAACGTGTGTTTCGGCCGGAATGTGATCCTCCACTCTCCGTCATCGCATGCAAACAGGGGGAAATACCGTGACTCGACGGCCAGCCGCGCTATCTCGGTGGACTGAGCCGTGGGGTATCTCCAACCCGGCGGGCAAGCACCCAATATGTGCAGGAACCGGAAGCCCCGCACTTGAGCGGCTCTGGCTACCTTCGCTCTGAAGTCTCGCAGCATCGGCACTGATCCCAGAGCGAGCGTTGCGACGTACGGAATCCCGTGAGCCGCCATGATCCGGGCGACGTCCTTCTTCTGCCCGGTCTTCGGAGAGGTCACCGGCGTCGTCGTGGTCCACGCACCCTCCGGAGTCGCCCCGGACTCCTGGACGCCGGTGTTCATGTACGCCTCGTTGTCGTTGAGGACGTAGATGATGTCTTCGTTTCTCTCCGCAGCCGCCGAAACGCCGGAGAACCCGATGTCGCATGTTGCGCCGTCTCCGCCCCATACGACCACATTCGTGTCTCCGAGGCCGCGCAGCCGCAACGCGGCTTTGATTCCGGATGCTTCCGCTGCCGACGAGGCGAAGGGAGTCAAATGGACGGCGACTCCAAACGCGTTGACGGGAAACACGCCCGCGATGATCGTCCAGCACGAGGCCGGTATCACGAGGACGATCTTCGACTCCGGCGCCGCCGAGGCAAGACCCCCGAGCACGTGCAGGACGTTGATCGCAGGTCCGCAGCCGGCGCAAGCGCTGTGGCCGGGAAGGAGGAGCTTCTCCTCCGACACGACCTCCTCCAACCACGCAGCCATCTCTACACCCCCTCCGGGACATACACAGGGCCAAGGCTTGCCCCCTGCGCACCGCTCGCTCGCGTCTGGTTCAGGGCCCACCGCAGCGTGGCCGGAGTCACTTCTACTCCGCCCAGCCCGCAGATGAAGTTGGCGGCGGCCTCCACGTGCCTCAGATCGAGAGACCTCACGTCGCCGCCCAATGGCCCGAACGAGCCGAAAGCGGGCGCGCGGTCGACGACCGAGACATAGGACGCTCGCGCCAGAGCGGATGAGAGCTCCGCCGCCGGGAACGGCCTGAACGTATGAACGCGGACGACGAGCAGGTCGTCGTCGTCGGCGAGAAGCTCCTGCGCGGAGTCGGCGATCGTGCCGATCGCGACCAGCGCCGTATCGGCGTCGGGGTTGCCCGTCAGCTCGAGCGCGCCGATCTTCTCGCGCCCGAAGTGCGAGGTGAACTCCGATGAGACGGCCGCGATGACGCTCCTCGCATCGTCCATCGCGTCTGCGACGCGGCGCTGGAACGCGTAGTAGTCGTTCGGCTCCGGCAGCGACGAGAACAGGCGCGGTCTGCTCGGATCGAGCACCCAGTCGTCCGGCGGACGCAGCTCCGGAATGAATGCATCCACCGTGGCCTGGTCCGGGACGTCGAGCACCTCCGACGTGTGCGAGAGCAGAAAGCCCTCGGCGCAGACCATCACCGGGAGCAATGCCGTCTCGGCGATCCGATACGCGCAGAGAATGCTGTCCAGGACCTCCTGCGCCGACGCGCAGTACAGCTGGATCCAGCCGGCGTCCCGCTGGCTCATGCTGTCCGAGAGATCCGGCTCGATGCTCCAGGGAGCGAAGACGGCCCGGTTGACGTTGACGATCACCAGCGGGACGCGCTCCCGCGACGCTCGATGAAGCTGCTCGGATGCGTACAGCAGGCCCTGCGACGACGTCGCCGTGAACGTCCGGACACCGGCTCGCGCTGCCGCGACGACGTAGCCGAACATCGAATGCTCGCTCTCGAGCTGCGCGTATTCGACGTCGTCGCGTCCTGCGACGAGCTCCGCGAGCCGCTCGACGATGAGCGTCTGCGGCGTGATCGGGTAGCAGCCGATGGCGCGAACGCGCGCGAGCATCACCGCATACGCCGCGGCCTCGTTTGCCGTCATCACCACCCGCCCGTGCGGCAGCGCCGCGCTCACGCCGTCACCGCTTCCATCGCGATCGCGTTCCGAACCGGGCACACGACCTCGCAGATGCCGCAGCCCTTGCAGTAGAGGTAATCGACGACCATCGAACCGTCGTCCCTCGAGATCGCCCCTTCCGGGCAGAAGAGCGCGCACAGGGCGCAGGCGGTGCATCCGTCCGTGAGCACGGGACGATCCAGCGACCACGAACCGGTGTGGTTACCGCGGGAGTCCGTCGTGCTCACGGGAAAGACAGGTCGTGGTCCTGATCCCTGTCCGGGCTCGGGCGCAGACTCGACCGGCGTATCGCGTGCGACCGCGTGCTGTCTCGTGCACCGCGCGTAGCCCTCTCTGGCAGCGGCGATGTTCGCCTCGGCCTTGGCTCCCATGCGGGACGCAACGGCCCGCTCCAGGAACTCGAGCCCTTCCGGAATGAGCAGTCTCACGCAGGCGCCGAGCACGGCCACGTTGCCCATCGGCCGGCCTTCCGACGAGAGGATGCCGTTGCCTTGAGCGATCCGCGAGGCCGGAACGCGCGCGACGTGGAACGGACCGATGTGCGGAAACCGCGTCTCGCTGTTCAGGACGACCAGCCCGCCCGGCTTCACCGTGGAGATGGCCTGCGGCGCCGGGGGCGAGGGAGAGACGACGACGAGGACGTCGCAGTCTCGCACCTTGTAGCGGCGGTGGATGGGCCCCGTCTCGTCCCAGCGCAGGAAGGCCGAGATCGGCGCGCCGCGTCTCTCGGCCTTGAACTCGGGAAAGCTCTGAACCCAGAATCCCGCGCGCGCGAACGTCTCGGCCAGGATCTGCGACGCGAGCACGACGCCTTCGCCGCCTCGGCCCAGGAGCAGCATCTCGTTCACGCGACTGCTCCAGCGCAGACGCTCATCTCGACCTGATCTTCCTCCGCGGCCTCCGGCCGGGCATCCGGGAGATCGCCGTACGCCCCTACGTAGTCGTCCCAGCGACCCTAGGCCGCCTCGGCTCGTCGCGCCTCGACGGCGGCGTGGAAGGCCTCGAGCGGCAACCGCCCGTCCTGCTCGATCCACGCCTCGACGGCTGCGAGCGCTGCTCCCTTCGGCCCTGCGGTCTCGCGGAGCGGCAAGCGTCGTGGCTCGGCTGCGAGGGAGGGCAGGGAGACCTCCGCGTCGGCGAGGACGACCGTGCCGGCGCCGATCCGGTCGAGCATGCCGCTGGTCGCCAGCTCGCGGACGCCGTCGTCCGAGACCGCGAGGACGACGTCGGGCCGCTCGATCCCCGTGTATACGATCGGCTCCGGCGCGAGGATCACCTCCGACACGGAGAAGCCCGTCCCCTGGGTGACCGGGTTGTCGTTCTTCTGGGTCGCATGCAGCCCACAGAGGAGCGCAGCCCGGGCGAGTGCCGTCGCTGCGCTCTGCACCCGCTCTCCGGCCGTGCCCGCGAGCACGAGGCGGACGGGGGAGTCGAGCCGATGAGCGAAGCGGGCAGGCCGCGGAGTCGGTGGACGCTCCCCCTCGGAGCCGCCGACCCGTTCGCGGTAGCCGGACGCGAACGTCGGCCGCGGCTCGTCGCGAAGGACGCCGAGCTCGTAGCCTGCCTCCCCGGCGAGCTCGCGCAGCTTCGCCCCCGTCAGCGGGTTCCAGCGGGTCGCGTACGCCGTGCACAGCTCCAGCACCTCGACGACCGCGAAGCCGGGATGCGCGACTGCGCGCTCGAGCAGCTCAGGTAGCGAACGGTCGCCTGTGACCGTCCGGGCGACGAACGGCGCGCGGGCGGCGAGAAGCACGCGGGCCAGGTCGAGCGGCGGGACGAAGCTCCCCGCGCGAGTCGTCGAGGTGACGAAGCCGACCGGCGTGAACGCCGAGTTCTGGCCTCCCGTCATCCCGAACAGGAAGTTGTCGTGGACGATCACGGTCACGTCCGGGTTGAGGAGCGCACCGTTGACGAGGTGGTTGAGCCCGATCATCGAGCCGCCGTCGCCGATCAGCACGATCGTCTTCAGCCGCCCCCCGCCGAGGACGCTGTCGGCGAGCGCGATCCCGATCGCGAATGCCGTCGAACGGCCGTGGGTCGTGTGGATCGTGTGCGGCGTGGCGAGCTGCGAATCGGCCAGGCCGACGCAGCCGATGTCGGTGACGACAGCCACGTCGGCGGGCTCCAGGCTCGACAGCGCCTGGTCGAGTGCTCGCAGCACAAGCGGGTGCCCACACCCCTTGCAGTACGGACCGGGCCCCTCCCGCAGGTAGCTCACGACTGTCCCTCGACCGCCGCCTCGATCCGTGCTGGAGCGATCATCGCGCCCAGCCCGTTCACGCGCACAAGCGTCCGGCCGTCGAGGCGCGACTCCAGCACGCCGGCGTAGAGGCCCGTCAGGTTCTCCTCGACCACGATCACGCGAGAGCAGCCGCAGAGCGCGTCACTGAGGATCGCCTCGGGCACAGGGAACAGCGTCCGCAAGCCGAGGAAGGAGACCCGGCGCCCGCGAGCGCGGATCCGCCGGCAGGCTTCCAGGGCGGCACGGGCCGAGATGCCGTAGGAGACGACGAGCGTGTCCGCACCCTCCTCCAGCTCGGCGTGCGCGGATCCCAGCGCCTCGGCGTGGGCGTCGATCTTCGCCTGCAGGGCGGCGAGGACGTCGACGACCTCGGGGGAGGGCTTCCGCAGACGTCCCTGCGCGTCGTGTGCCGAGCCGGTGGCGACGACGCGCACGGCGGCGCCGACGGCGGCGAAGTCGGGCGGCTCGCCCGGGCACGTGCGCGCATAGGGCGCGAAGGCGTCGTTCTCCGCTGGCAGCGCCCGGCGGGCCGGGACCGGCCTCGCGCCCGCAGCGAGCGCGGCGGTGTCCACCGTCTCCAGCGTCATCCCGACCTCCTTGTCGGAGAGCAGGACGACGGGAGACCGCAGTCGCTCTGACCACTCGAACGCGCTGCGCGTGAGCTCGTAGCACTCCGCGGCGGTCGAGGGCGCGAAGACGGGGATCGTGTAGCCGCCGGAGGTGCAGAACTCGGCCAGGAGCACGTCGCCCTGGGCGCCCTGGGTCGCGCCGCCCGTGGACGGGCCGAGCCGCTGGACGAGCGCGATCACGACGGGCGTCTCCGTCATCACCGCGTACTGCACGGTCTCGATCATCAGGCAGAAGCCGGGGCCCGAGGTCGCGGTCATGGCCGGATAGCCGGCGAGCGACGCGCCGACGCAGGCGGCGAGCGCCGAGATCTCGTCCGGTGCCGAGAGAGCGAGGCCGCCGCGCCGCGGCAGCTCCTCCATCATCGTCCGGTAGATCTCGCTCGCGGGCGTGATCGGATAGCCGGCGAAGAAGCGACAGCCCGCCGAGAGCGCGCCGAGCGCGGTCAGCCGGTTGCCGGAGACGAGGTCGACATCAGGCGCGGTGGCAACGCCCATGGCTGGTATCTGCCACCAGCGCTCGACGTTGGCGTCGGTGAAAGCACCGATCGGCGCACGGCGTTGCCGCTGCACGTCGCCGGCAGGCCCACAACGCGTGCAGAATGACCCCTCGTCGTCCGGGCCGCGAGGGGCGAGCGCAAGGCAAGGACGCAGGGGCCCCGATATGCAGGCATACCGGGCGACTGAGGACGAAGCATCGCGCCGCCCAGCATGGCCCGGCGGCACACGGCTTCGTGCTGGCTCAACGAAGATTCGCGCCCCGAGGATGGAGCACTTGTGGAGCCAAGGGGGCGCAACCGATGGCAACCCGTGGCAGACGCGCAGGCGCCGCGTCTGCGTCCGGTTCGGAGGGCCCGGCGCTGCAACGGCAAACGCGTGGAAGTCGTCATCTAGATACGCCCGGAGGGCGTACATGTAGGGAAGGGGCCGGAGAGTTCGCCGATTCGGTTGTGCACGCGGTCTACGACACGAGGGAGGCGGCGAGGGATCACGTGGCATACGTGAACGACTCCATCCTGGACGCCGGAGATCGCTTGATGTAGGTGAGCTCGTTCACGAGCATCGCGCCGATCCACTCCTCGACGCTCGTGGCGGCGGCTGCCGCTTCCGAACGCAAGCTCGACCTGTCCGCGAACGGCGAGCGCGACATGTTGGGCTCTGCCGGGATGGCAGCTGGATATTCTCGGCGGGTGGAGGGCAGGCTCGACCGGCGAGTGATGACCGATTTGTGGCTCGGCCATCTCGCCGCCGATTTCTCGCAAGGAGCGTTGCCGGCGATCCTGGTTTTCCTCAGGCCACTGTTGCACCTTTCCTACACGAGGACGGCAGTGGTTGTCCTTGTCGCGACGGTGACGTCGTCGATTGTCCAGCCGTTGTTCGGACGCTGGTCGGACCGGAGGACGACGACCTGGTTGATACCCGTGGGAGTGGCGGCTTCCGGGGTTGGGATCGCGCTTGCTGCGGTGTCGCGCGACTATCCGCTGCTGCTCGTCGTCGTCTCGGTTTCGGGCTTGGGGGTCGGAGCGTTCCACCCGGAGGCGATGAAGCTTGCCCGGCACGCGAGCGGGGTGCGACGCGCGAGCGGGATGGCGCTCTTCCAGACCGGTGGAAACCTCGGGATCGCCCTCGGGCCGGTGCTCGCGGGCGTGGCGCTCACGGTGACCGGCTCGTCGGGCGGGTTGCTGTTCGTGATTCCAGCCATCCTCGTTGCCTTGCTGCTCGTTCGCGACTTCGGCTTGCTCGGCCGCGTGCGGCGGGCGGGCTCCGAGCGTTTAAGGCGAGCATCCGGCCGCGACCGGCCGGGCGCGTTCAGGCTGCTGCTCGGCGCGATCGGGTGCCGCAGCGTCACCTACTACGGCTTGTTCACGTTCGTGCCGCTCTGGGAGGTCTCGCACGGACACTCGAAGTCCTACGGCAGCGCGCTGCTCTCGCTCGTCCTGTTCTCCGGTGCGATCGGAACGCTGTGCGCTGGACCGCTCGCGGACCGTTTCGGGCGGAAGCCTGTGCTCGTCAGCAGCCTCGCGCTCAGCCCCGCTTTGGTGCTTGTCTTCGTGCTCGTTGGCGGAACGATCGGCGCTGTCTCCGTCTGCGTCGCCGGCGCCGTCATCGTGAGCACGTTCAGCGTCACGACCGTGATGGGCCAGGAGTACCTCCCGACCAGGATCGCGATGGCCTCAGGGATGACGATCGGGCTTGCGACGGGCCTCGGCGGCGTCGCCGCGGTCGCGCTCGGCGCGATCGCGGACACGATCAATCTCCGCGCCGCACTGATCGCAACCGCCATCGGCCCCGCCCTGGGCGCGCTCGTCGCCGCCCGGCTTCCCAGCGAGCGACCAATCCGCACCGAACCCGTCCTCACCACCGAGCGAAGCTAAGGGGGCGCCGTCGGCAGCCGCCAGCCGCAGAAGACGACAGAGCACCTCAGGATGAGCGTGACATCGGTGCTGTCGTTCACGGTGAGTCCTTGCAACGGCCACCGGCCGCACCAAGCGCTCAACCTTACGTGATCGCCCCGGCGGACTCATCCACGAATACAACCTCGCAGCGTGAGAACCGAATTCGCGCACCCCACACGCATCGTTCACTACACGAGGAACTGGCCGGTCTGACGTTCCTCCGAGCCCGCGTTATCGACACCATGATCTCGCGTCTTCGGCTCCGAGGCCACTAGCTCGCACCGTCAGCGGCTGCCGTGAGCGAGAAGGGACTTGGCGTGCACCGGCGGCCCGACCGCATGCGGCGGGCCGTCGGGCGTCACCGTCTGCGCAGCGCCGACTCCGCGACCGCCGGTGGCATCCAGCCGCTGTCGGCGCGGCTGAAGTTCGTCCCCGGCGGGACGATCTCGTCGATCCGGTCGAGTACCGGCGCGTCGAGCTG
>JBEKEH010000141.1:0-7994 GCA_050013935.1 Gaiellaceae bacterium
GACCAGATCAAGGCGCGTCGGCATCTCCCCATCCCTGAGCAGGGAGCCTGGCTTGGAAGCGTCGTGCGAGGCCATGTCGCCTACTACGGCGTGCCAGGCAACTCCGATGCAATCGAGGCATTTCGTGACCAGGTGATCCGGCACTGGTTCAAGGCGCTCCGGCGTCGGGGCCAGCGCAACCCGATCAACTGGAAGCGGATGCGTCGACTCATCGACCAATGGCTCCCACCTGCTCGCGTCATGCATCCCCTTCCCTATGTGCGCTTCAACGCTCGCACCTTAGGCAGGAGCCCAGTGCGTTAGTCGCGCACGCTGGGATCTGCGCGGGGGGCCGCCCGTGAGGGCGGTCCCTACCGCGATCCCTTCACCGTCGCGAGCCCCGAAGGCGAACCTTCGTTCTGCGGTCAGGCGGGCAGCTCCACACGGTTTCGCTTGGACAACGACACTGCAAAGCGTGATACGATCCCGCGCAGCTGACCGTCACGAGCGGCCCGTGGCTGCGGCTAGCCGTGAGCGGCAGCGACAAAAGTCCAGCTTGCGCAGCGAGTGGCTCAGGTTAGCGGAGCGAAGCTTCGCTCCGTCGGCGGGACCATCCGCGGATCGGAGGGATCGAAGATGATCGTGCATCGGAAGAGAGGGGTACTGCTCGTCGCCGCGCTCGGTACTGCCGCAGCGCTCGGGTGCGTGTCGGCAGGTGTCGGGACGGCCTCGGGGGCGGTCCTGCGGCCGAGCGCGAGCGCGGCTGTCACTATCGACGTGGTGTCAAACTTCACGTCGGACATCGCCCGTGGGCAGGTGCTGAACAAGCTGATCCAGCAGTTCAACGCGGCGCACAAGGGAACCGTCCAGGTCGTCTCGCAGACCACGGCCGACTGGCCGTTGCTGCAGGCGAAGATCCGCACCGAGATCGCGGTGGGCACGCCACCGGACGTCTTCCTCTACAACTTCAACCCGAGCGATCTCTCGCTCGAGAAGTACGGCAGCGCCAAGTTGATCAACTGGGCACCGTACTTGCAGGCCGATCCCTCGTGGGCGGCCAGCCTCACGTCGCAGGCGATCAAGACCCTCACGACCAGCGGTGACACCGCCGCCATCCCCGATGACCAGTCGTCGACGGTCGTGTACTACAACAAGCAGCTCTTCAAGAAGGTCGGGATCACGAGCTTCCCCACAACTTGGTCGGCCTTCTTCTCCGACGCGCAGAAGCTCCACGCCGCTGGCATCGCCCCGCTCGCGTTGTTCACCTCCGACGACGCCTGGTACGCGATGAACGTGCTCAGCGCCCTCGCGATCAGTGCCGGCGGGACGAACGCGTACTACGCAACGCACCTCTCGACCGCCCCGCTCGTCAAGGCGTCGACCGAGCTGAAAGAGCTGTTCTCCTGGGCCGCCAAAGATGCCGTCGGCGGCAACTACGCCGTGGGATCGGCCGACTTCCTTGATGGCCACGCGGCGATGGTCATCGACGGACCGTGGCTGATCAGCTCGATTCAGAAGAGCTTCCCGAACACCTGTGCGTCGATCGGTGCGGCCGCCCCGCCGTCGGCAGGCACCTCATCCAACCCGGCCGGCACGCTCATCACCGACGCGCTCACCGTGTGGGGAGCGGCGAAGATCTCGAACCCGGCTGAGCAGTCCGCCGCGGTGCAGTGGATGAAATTCTACACGTCTGCGCCGAGCGCGGACCTCATGGCGACACAGGGACAGTTCCCGCTCATCGTCAAGATCCCGACCACCGGCAAGGCCTTCGCGAGCGCCAGCTGCCTGTTGAGGGAGGAGGTCGCCCTGACGAACGCGGCGCCGACCAAGGTCGTCAACATCGAGCGCTACATGACCCCACAAGCCCAGGCGCAGCTGCCGAACCTGCTCGAAGAGCTCGTTCTCGGCAATGCAACGCCGCAGAAGTTTGTGTCGAGCCTGCAAAGCCTGAACGGCTAGCCTCCGTACGCAGCCGGTCCTCTGGGTCAGGCGTGGAGCGCGCGGAGCCCGACTGGACGTCGAGGAAAAGGAGGGAGCACCGCGCGGCGATACGTTCGCCGTGCGGTGCCCGAACCCATGATCAAAGCCCGTCACCTCGCCGCCTACCTGGGTCCATCCGTACTGCTGTCGCTTGCGTTCGTCGTCTTCCCGTTCGTGTTCGTCGTGGTGATGGGCTTCACGCAGTGGGCTGGAATCGGGCCGGCGACCTACGTCGGCCTCGGCAACTACCGCTACCTCTACGATGACCCGACCTTCCGCTCGGCGGTCTACAACACCCTTGTTTGGGGAGCCGCCGGCCTGTTCGTCCAAACTCCGCTCTGTCTCGTGACGGCGCTCATCCTGTCTCACCGTCCGCGCTATTGGAAGCTGCTGCGCACAGTCCTGTTCGTGCCGAGCGTGATCTCTTCGACGATCCTGGCGCTCATGTGGTATTTCATGTGGGCACCGAACGTCGGGCTCGTGAATGGCGTCCTCAACTCGATCGGGCTTCCCTCACTCACCCATACCTGGCTGTCCGATCCGAGCACCGCGCAGTTCGCGATCATGGTGCCGTTCGTGATCTACATCGGCTTCGGGATGGTGCTCTTTCTCAGCCAGATCTCGACGATTCCGGCCGAGTTACACGAGGCGGCCGCCCTCGACGGCGCCAAGGTCTGGCAGCACGACCTACACATCACGATCCCGGCGATCCGGCGCTCGATCGCCTTGTGGGCGATCTTCCTCGTCGGCTATGTGCTGCGGATGTTCGAGTACCCCTTCGTGATGACCGACGGCGGCCCGATGAGCCGGACGATGAACCTCTCGCTCTACGTCTACAACGAGATGGTGACCGCCAACTCGTACGGCCTGGCGATGGCTGCCGGCGTGGTCAGCGTCGTCATCGGTGCGATCCTCATCACGGCAGTGCTGCTCGTGCTGCGCATCATCGAGCGCTCGTGATGACTGCGATTCCCGATCGCCATGCCCCCCCTGCGGCGGCGCGTGCCGTCAGCCCTGGCCGGCGCGGCGCCGTGCGCTCGATCGCCGCCGGCGGGAAGTGGCTATTTCTCGCCGTGATGCTCGTCATCACCATCGTGCCGTTGCTGTGGCTCGTCGTCTCGGCCTTCAAGACAACGCCCGAGCTGTTCAAGAGTCCTTTCGGCATGCCCGCTCACTGGTCCTTCGCCAACTTCACCGGCGCCTGGGACGCCGAGCCGCTCGCAGACTTCTTCAGGAACAGTGTCGTCATTGCCGCGACTGCGACCGTCGTGACGATCGCCGTCTCGACCCTCGCCGCCTACGCCTTGCGCCACCGCTTCAAGCTGAACGGACCGGCGCGCATCCTGCTCTCGGTCGGGTTGCTTGTTCCCTTCACAGCCTTCATGACGCCGATCTTCTACCTCGTCTACCACCTCCACCTCTACAACACGGTCTGGGGGATCGCGCTCGTCTACGTCGGCACATCACTGCCCGTCGGGTTCCTCATCGTGAAGGGGTACATGGACACGATCCCCGAGGAGATCGTCGAGGCGGCGCGCATCGACGGGGCGTCGTTCCACGGCGTCTTCGGACGCGTGCTGCTCCCACTCTGCTGGCCCGGTCTGGCCACCGCAGCGATCTTCCTCACAATCAACTCCTGGAATGAGCTGCTCTTCGCCAACCTGCTGAGCGCCGGCCCGAGCGCCCAGACAATCCAGGTGGGGATCCTGTCCTTCATCACCTCGTACGCGGTTAACTACCCGCAGGCCTTCGCCGCGACAGTGATGGCGATGGCACCGACGGTCGTGGCGTATGCGTTCCTGAGTAACCGCATCTCGACGAGCATGACCGCTGGGAGCCTGAAGTGAGCGCCGTGACAGCTGGTCCAGCAGCCGCCCCTCCGGTCCTGCCGGGACCGGCCGCGCGTTCCGCGCTGCGACCGCTTGCGGGCGGCTCGGTCAGCCTCGCGGGCGGCGAGCTGATACGCCGCCAGCGCACCAACGCCGAGGTGTCGCTGCGCCACGGGTACGAGATGCTCACTGCCGCGGGCACGATCGGAAACTTCACGCTCGCCGCGGGACGGCACCAGCTTTGCTACGCGGGTGCGAGCTATGCCGACTCCGACGTCTACAAGTGGCTCGAGGCGGTGCAGTGGCAACGCCGGCGCGGACTCGACGAGGACGTCGCCGCCGCCAGCGAGCGGGTCCTCAGCGTGCTCGAGGACGCCCAGTTGCCCGACGGCTACCTGCATACCTACATGCAGGTGCTGCACCCCGCCGAGCGCTACCAGCGGAACACCGACCACCACGAGACCTACAACCTTCACCATCTCATCCAAGCGGGCATCGCCGAGGCCCGCGGCGGCGGCGACGGGCGCCTCCTCGAGCTGGCGCGCCGTGGCGTCGACCAGCTTGACCGGGCGGCGGGGCGCCGGCCGACGGGGTGGAACCTCGGCCATCCCGGCATCGAGATGGCGCTCGTCGAGCTGTCGCGCCTGATCGGTGAGCCCCGCTATCTCGACCTCGCCCAGAGGCTCCTCGACGCGCGGCGCGGCCGCTACGACGTGTTTATCGGCAGCGGGCTCTCGGAGTGGGAGGACGTCGCCCTGCCGACGCCCGACGACCCCCACCTCGATGGTCACGCCGTCTGCGCGCTCTATCTCGCGGCGGGGATGACCGATGTTCTCGCCGAGTCCGGCGACGCAAGGCTCGAGGACGCGCTGGCGACGCGCTGGGACGAGCTCGAGACGAGCAAGTCGTATGTCACCGGCGGTGTAGGGTCACGCCACGCCGGGGAGGCGTTCGGCCGTCCCTACGAGCTGCCGAGCGCGCGCTCGTATTGCGAGACCTGCGCCGGTATCGCCGTGGCGATGTGGTCATGGCGCATGCTCCTGCTGCATGGCGACGCCCGCTATGCCGACCGGTTCGAACTAGTACTGCACAACGCGGTGCTTGCCGGTGTCGGCCTCGACGGGGCGAGCTTCTTCTACGCCAACCCGCTTGCCTCCGACGCCGACGTGGCGCGCGCCCCCTGGTTCCGCTGCCCCTGCTGCCCGACCAACGTCATGCGCTTCCTCGCGCAGCTCGAGCAATATCTTGTCACCGTCGACGGCACCGGCGTACAGATCCAGCAGTACGCGCCGCTCCGCCTCGAGACGAAAGTGGGAAGCGGCACGTCGGTCGCGCTCCGGGTGGACACCGATGTGCCCTCGGGCTCGCGGGTTACCGTCACGATCGAGCGTTGCGAGGGCGGCGGCGAGGACTGGACCCTCGGGTTGCGCATCCCGAGCTGGTGCCAGTCCGTCCCTGCGCCGCTCGTCAACGGCGTCGCACAGCACGACGCGGCCGAGGCCCCGCGCGGCGGGTACTTGGCGCTCACGCGGCGCTGGCAGCCCGGTGACGTCGTCGTGCTCGAGCTCCCGCAGCAGCCCGAGTTCGTCGAGGCCGACTGGCGCGTGCACGACGTGCGCGGCCAGGTTGCCGCCCGACGAGGGCCGGTCGTCTACTGCGCGGAGCATTTCGATCAGAGCGAGCGCGCTGACCCGGCATCGCTCGAGCTCGACGTGGCCGCCGGCCTCGAGGAGCGACCGGGTCCGAAGGAGCTCGGCAGCGCGCCGGCCCTCGTGGCTGCGGGGCGCCGACGGCGTGATGGCGAGGCAACGCTCTATCGCGTCGCCGTGGGCGGACGGTCGCGCCATCAGGGGGTGTCCAACTCGCATGAGGCCTCAAGCTCGCAGCCGGTCGTCCTCGTGCCGTACGCCCTGTGGGCGAACCGTGGTCGCTCGCGGATGAGGGTCTGGTTTGACGGGTGGACGAGGAGGATGTCGCGGTGACGAGGTACCCGTCGCTCAAGGAGGTGGCGACGCTCGCCGGCGTGAGCTTCCAGACGGCGAGCAAGGTGCTGAACGGCGGGTCGGTGCGCGTCGCACCGGCCACAGCCGAGCGAATCGAGGCCGCCGCGCGCGAGCTCGGCTACTCTCCCAACTCGCTCGCCCGCAGCCTCGTGCGCCAGAAGACGATGACGATCGGCCTCGTGGCGGGAAGTCTCTCCGACCCCGCGCTTGCCGAGTTCGTCGTCGGAGCCGAGCGGCGCGCGCGCGCGTACGGCCACTCGGTGCTCGTCGGCAATCTCGCCGACGACGACGACGACGGCCCGGCACTCATGCGTTCGCTCGTCGAGCGGCGCGTTGACGGCATCATCGCCGCCGCCCCCCAGCTCGAGGAGGACAGCGAGGTGGCGGAGCTGCTGCGGCGCTACGGCCCGGCGGTCAGCCTGCACCACGTCCCCGGCGGCGGAGTCCCGCTTGTCGGCTCCAACCACCGCGAGGTAGGCCGGCTTGCCGCCGAGCACCTCCTCTCCGGCGGGCGCCGGGTCCTCGGGACGGTCTCCGGGCCGTTCCGTCGCCGGGTAGTGCGCTCTCGCTTGCACGGGTTCGAGGAGGCGCAGCGCGAAGCCGGCCTTGAGGTCGCCGAGGACCTCGTTATCGAAGCTGACTGGACGCCCGCCGGCGCGGCGCGTGCCGTCCGCCTCCTGCTCGAGCGTGTTCCGGCGCTCGACGCGCTCTTCGTGCACAGCGACGTAATGGCTGTCGGGGTGCTCGACGCCCTCGCGTCGCTCGGGCGCGCCGTGCCCGACGACGTCGCGGTCGTCTCCTGCGACGACCTGCCCTTCGCCGCCTTCCTCGCGCCGCCACTCACGACTGTCCGCATCCCCTTCCACGACACCGGCGCAGCCTGTGTTGAACTCCTCCTGCGATCGGCCGGCGGCGAAGAGGTCGCGCTCGAGCCGTTGCTGCTACCGGTCGACCTCGTCGTGCGCGACTCGAGCGGGCCTAGGTGGCGCGCCGAGCGTCCCGCCGGCGCGGCTGTCGGGCGGGCGGCGCGCGGCGCTTCACGCGGCCGGTCGGTGGCACGTGGCGCGCCGACGGACTCCCGCCCGGCGGGGTCTGGTCCGGCAGGATCAGAATCGCTGGACCGCGCGCGCGGCGCCTCGCGTCCCCCGTCCGGACCGGAGACTAGAAGGAGCGGCATGTGATCGAGGTCGCCATCGACAGCAGGCGCCGGCTCGGCGCGCTTGACCGGCGGGTGTTCGGCGGGTTCATCGAGCACCTCGGACGCTGCATCTACGGAGGGCTCTACGAAGAGGGATCGCCACTCGCCGACGAGCGCGGTTTTCGCCTCGACGTGCTAGAGATGCTCAAGGAGCTGCGCATCTCGGTGCTGCGCTGGCCCGGCGGCAATTTCGTCTCGAGCTACCACTGGCAGGACGGGATCGGCCCCAAGGATGCTCGTCCGGTGCGGCCGGAGCTTGCCTGGGGCGGCACTGAGTCGAACCGCTTCGGCACTGACGAGTTCATTGAGTACTGCTACGCGCTCTGCGCGGAGCCTTACATCTGTTTCAACATGGGCAGCGGCTCCCTCGAGGAGGCGCTCGCCTGGGTCGAGTACTGCAACAGCGAGCGCGCGACCTACTGGGCCGATCGCCGTCGTGCCGGTGGGCACGAGCGGCCCTACGACGTTCGGTGGTGGGGTCTCGGGAACGAGATCTACGGCGCCTGGCAGGTCGGAGCCATGTCCGCCGAGGAGTACGTCGCCGAGGCGACGCGCTGGGCGCGGGCGATCAAAATGATCGACCCGGCGGCGAGGCTCGTGTCCTGCGGCGAGCTCGGGTGGTCCGACTGGGACGCCCGCGTCATCGATGGTATGGCCGGGCTCGTCGACCTGCACTCCATCCACCTCTACACGGGGTCGGAGGATTACTGGACCAACGTGCTCGCGCCGCACGCCGCTGAGCGAGCCATCGAGACCGCCTCGGTGCTGCTGCGGCGCGCTGCCTACTTGCAGCGTCTGCCGAGCCCGCCGCGCATTGTCTACGACGAGTGGAACGTCTGGTTCCGCAGCATGACCGGCGCGCTCGAAGAGCGCTACGTCTTTTCCGATGCGCTGGCCGTCGGGCTGTTTCTCAACATCTTGGTGCGCAGGTGCGCCGACGTGGCGATGGCGAACCTCGCCCAGCTCGTCAACGCCATCGCGCCCATCGTCACCACGCCCGAGCGC
>JBEKEH010000142.1:0-11347 GCA_050013935.1 Gaiellaceae bacterium
TCGCCCTCCCGCACGTGCCGCGTCTCCGGCAGGAAGCCCGGGAGCGCGCCGCCGTCCAGCTCCAGCTGCCGCACGTGACGCCGCTCGAGCAGCTCGAGCCGCGCCGGATTCAGCTCCCGATGGAGCCGCGCGACGAACTCGAGCCCCTCCGGGGTGAGGACCTCGGCGTCGGCGGGCGCCGTCACCTCCACGCCGCCGCCGGGGGTGCTCACGCCGGCGCGCCCTGGTGCTCGAACTGCGCCTCCTCGGTCGAGCCCTTGAGCGCGAGCGTCGAGCTGTCCGGCGCAACGGCCTGGGTCACAAGATCGAAGTAGCCGGCACCGACCTCGCGCTGATGCCGCGTCGCCGTGTAGCCGAACTCCTCCAGCTCGAACTCGTGCTGCTGAAGCCGCACGTAGGCGGCCATCGCATCCCGCTTGTAGCCGCGGGCGAGCTCGAACATGCCGGCATTGAGCGAGTGGAAGCCGGCGAGTGTGATGAACTGGAAGCGGTAGCCCCAGCCGGCGAGCTGCTCCTGGAAGCCGGCGATCTGCTCGTCGTCGAGATGATGGCGCCAGTTGAACGACGGCGAGCAGTTGTACGCGAGCAGCTTGCCGGGGAACTTCTCGTGGATCGCGCGCGCGAACTCGCGCGCCTCGCCCAGGTCGGGCGTCGACGTCTCGAACCAGAGCAGGTCGGCGTACGGCGCGTAGGCGAGCGAGCGCGCGATCGCCGCGTCGATCCCGCCCTTGACCCGGAAGAAGCCCTCTGCGGTGCGCTCGCCGGTGACGAAGTCGCGGTCGTACTCGTCGATGTCGCTCGTCAGCAGGGCCGCCGAGAGCGCGTCCGTGCGCGCGACGAGCACCGTGGGGACGTCGAGCACATCGGCCGCGAGCCGTGCCGCGTTGAGCGTGCGCACGAACTGCGCCGTCGGCACGAGCACCTTGCCTCCCAGATGCCCGCATTTCTTCTCCGAGGCGAGCTGGTCCTCGTAGTGCACGCCGGCTGCGCCGGCCTCGATCATCGAGCGCATCAGCTCGTAAGCGTTGAGCGGGCCGCCGAAGCCGGCTTCGGCGTCGGCGAGGATGGGCGCGAGCCAGTGGGTGCCGTTGTGCCCCTCCGACCAGTCGATCTGGTCGGCGCGAAGGAGGGCGCTGTTGATCCGCTTCACGAGCGCCGGCGCGCTGTTCGCCGGGTAGAGGCTCTGGTCCGGGTACGTGTGGCCGGCGAGGTTGCCGTCCGCCGCCACCTGCCAGCCGGAGAGGTAGATCGCCTCGAGCCCCGCCTTCACCATCTGCACCGCCTGACCGCCCGTGAGCGCGCCGAGCGCACGCACCGGCTGCTCCTGCTGGAGCAGCTCCCACAGCCGCTCGGCCCCCAGGCGGGCCAGCGTCTGCTCCGGGACGACCGAGCCCCGCAGCCGGACGACCTGCTCGGCGGTGTACGTCCGCTCGATCCCGTCCCAGCGCACGTCGTCGCGCCAGCAGGACGCCAGCCGGTCTGCCTCACCTTGGATCCGAATCTTGGGTTCCATGCCGACTCCTCGCTCGTATTCCCTTATCTCGGATCCTAACTGTAGCTGAGGACGGTCGGTAAACCGGGTTACACGGTTTGCAAACACCCCAGTGGGCCGGGCTAGCGGTAGTAGCGGAAGACGACCTCGGCCACGCAGACCGGCTTCTCGCCGCCCTCGCGCTCGATCGTGGCGGTCATCGTCGCCTGGAAGCCGCCGTCGAACTCGTCGACCGAGTCGACACGGAACGTCCCTCGCACGCGCGAGCCCGAAGGGACCGGTGCGGGGAAGCGGACACGGTTCAGGCCGTAGTTGATCCCCATCCCGCCCTCCTGTCGCGGCACGACCTCGTAGGACATCGCCGGTAGCAGCGAGAGCGTGAGGTAACCGTGCCCGATCGTCGTCCCGAACGGCCCCGCGGCCGCCCGCTCACGGTCGACGTGGATCCACTGGTGGTCGCCCGTTGCGTCGGCGAAGGCGTCGATCCGCTCCTGGGAAACCTCGACCCAGGAGGAGGGGCCGAACTCTGTGCCCGGCGTCAGCTCGGTCACGCCGGAGCGCCTACGCGCTCTGCTCGACGGCCTCGTCGGGCTCGTCGTCGACGTACGTGCCGCCGCTCGCCACGAGCGTCGGCCGGATGCCCTGCGCGATGCACTCCTTCGTGATCACGCACTTGGTCACGTCACGCCGCGACGGCAGCTCGAACATCACGTCGAGCAGCGCACCCTCGATGATCGAGCGCAGGCCGCGTGCGCCGGTCTCGCGCTCGAGCGCCTTGTCGGAGATCTCCCAGAGCGCGTCCTCGGTGAAGACGAGCTCGATCCCGTCGTAGCCGAAGAAGCGCTGGTACTGCTTCACGAGCGCGTTCTTCGGCTCGGTCAGGATCTGCACGAGATCCTCGCGGCGCAACTGGTGCACGGCGGAGATGACCGGGAGGCGGCCGATGAACTCCGGGATCAGCCCGAAGTTGAGCAGGTCCTCCGGCATCACCTGCACGAGCAGCTCCGACGACTCGACCGAGTGCTTCGAGCGCACTTCGGCGCCGAAGCCGACGGCGTTCTGGCCGATGCGGCGCGCGATGATCTTGTCGAGGCCCGCGAACGCGCCGCCGCAGATGAAGAGGATGTTCGTCGTGTCGATCGAGAGAAACTCCTGGTGCGGGTGCTTGCGGCCACCCTGCGGCGGCACCGACGCCACCGTCCCCTCGAGGATCTTCAGCAGCGCCTGCTGGACGCCCTCGCCCGAGACGTCGCGCGTGATCGACGGGTTGTCCGCCTTGCGCGCGATCTTGTCGACCTCGTCGATGTAGATGATTCCGGTCTCCGCCTTCTTGATGTCGAAGTCGGCGGCCTGGATGAGCTTCAGGAGGATGTTCTCGACGTCCTCGCCGACGTAGCCCGCCTCGGTGAGCGCCGTGGCGTCGGCGATCGCGAACGGAACGTTCAGGATGCGCGCGAGCGTCTGCGCCAGCAGCGTCTTGCCGCAGCCGGTCGGGCCGAGCAGGAGGATGTTCGACTTCTGGAGCTCGACGTCGTCCTCGCCCGCCCCCATCTGGACGCGCTTGTAGTGGTTGTAGACGGCGACCGAGAGCGTGCGCTTCGCCTCTTCCTGGGAGACGACGTAGTCGTTCAGCACCGCGTAGATGTCACGGGGGCGCGGCAGGTTGTCGAGGTCGAGCGGGGTCGGAGTCGTCAGCTCCTCGTCGATGATCTCGTTGCAGAGATCGATGCACTCGTCGCAGATGTAGACGCCGGGGCCGGCGATCAGCTTCTTGACCTGTCGCTGGCTCTTCCCGCAGAAGCTGCAAAGCAGCTGCTCGTTGCCGTCGCTAGCCCTAGCCACCTGTCTCCTTGTACCTCGGATCGGCCTTTTCGTCTACCGGTGAGCGATCACGTTGTCGACGATCCCGTACTGGTGGGCCTCGTCGGCCGTCAGGTAGTAGTCGCGCTCCATGTCCTTCGAGACCTTCTCGACGGGCTGATTCGTGTGGTGGGCGATGATCTCCTCCAGGCTCCGCTTGAGGTTGATCGTCTCGCGCGCCTGGATCTCGATGTCGGTGCCCTGGCCCTGGAAGCCGCCGGACACCTGGTGGATGAGGATCTTCGAGTTCGGCAGCGCCGTCCGCTTTCCCTCGTCGCGACGTCCGGCTTGATGAACTGCATCGTGTCGTAGATCGCGAGGCCGGAGTACACCGCGCCGCCGGGCGAGTTGATGTAGAGCTGGATGTCCTTGTCCGGGTCCTCGGACTCGAGGTGGATCATCTGGGCGACGATCAGGTTGGCGACCATGTCGTCGATCGGCGTCCCGAGGAAGATGATCCGCTCGTTCAGGAGCCGCGAGTAGATGTCGAAGAAGCGCTCGCCGCGCGAGGTCTGCTCGATGACGGACGGGATGACCAGATTCGTCGGATTCATGTCGCTCCTCCGCTACCGGGGGTCCATAGTTTCGTCTCAACCTGAGGTTTTTCCTTGTCGGGCGTCCAGATTGCCTCGCGCGCGGCCGCCAGCTCGCGCGGGATCCGCTTCACCTCGGCGGCGATCCGGTCGAGAGCGTTGCGGAGGCGCAGGTCGTCGCGGAGCGTCTCGATGCGGCCGCTCTCGCGCAGGCGCTGCATCGTGCCGTCTGCATCTTCACCGAGCGCGTCCGCCTGTTCGCGCACGAGCGCCTCGACCTCCGTGTCCGGCACGACGATCTCGAGCTGGTCGGCCGCAGCCTCGAGCACGAGCTCGCGCGCGACGGAACGCGTCGCCTCCTCGCGCAGCCGCTCGAGCAGCTGCTCGGGCGTCTGCCCGGTCATCGTCAGGTACGTGTCGAGCTGGACGCCGCGCGCCTCGAGCTGGCGCGCGAGGCCGCGCAGCAGCTCGCGCGTGCGCGCCTCGACGAGCGGGCCGCTCGCGTCGACCTTGGACGCCGCCACGAGCACGTCCGCAACGTCGGCACGGAACTGCGCCTCGGTCTCCTCCTGCAACTGTGCCCGCAGTCGCGACTGGATGTCGGCACGCAGCTCGTCCAGCGTGTCGAACTCTGTCGCGGCGCGCGCGAGCTCGTCGTCGAGCTGGGGCAGCACCTTCTCCTTGATCTCCTTCAGCGCCAGCGTGACGGCCTGCTTCGTCCCGTCGGCGAGCTCGAACTCGATCTCCTTCGTCTCGCCGGTGCTCATGCCGACCGCGCCCTGCTCGATCTCCTCGACGACGGCCCCGCGCCCGAGCTCGATGACGTAATCGCGCCGCGTTTCGCCCTGGGGCGCGACGAGGTCGATGACGACGGTGTCGTCGGGCGCAACCGGGCGGCCCTCGACGGGGACGAGCTCGGCGACGGTCGCCTGCAGCGCCTCGAGCTCCCGCTCGACCAGCTCCGCCGGGACCTCAGGCTCGACCGCGCCGACCTCGAGCTGCGTCCAGTCGGCGAGCTCGGGCTTCGCCTGCACCGCCACGGTTGCAGTGAACTGCCAGTCCTGGTCGTCCGACGCCGGCAGCTCGAAGTCGTACTCGGGCTGCTCGACCGGGCGGACGCGGGTCTGCGCGGCGGCGTTCCAGAACCAGCCGGTGATGTGGCTCTCGACCGCCTCGGTCATCAGCCGCTCCCGGCCGAAGCGCTGCAGCAGCACCTGCCGCGGCACCTTGCCCTTGCGGAAGCCGGGGATCTTCGCGGTCGAGGCCAGGTCGGAGGCGGCATGCTCGACGGCGTGGTGCACGTCGTGCGACGGCACCTGCACCGTGAGCCGGACCCGGTTCTCGGGTAGCTCCTCGACCTCTGCCTGCATCTGGCCATTCAAGCAGAGCCCAAGCGGCCTCGGTCGCGTACGCTCGGCCGGTTGCGCCTGTTCGTGCTCACCCGCCACGCCCACTCGACGCTCAACGCCGAGGGACGCGTGAACGGCGACCCGACCGTAGCGGTCCCGCTCACCGACGAGGGGCGGGCGGAGGCGGCGCGGCTCGGCCGTCAGCTCGCGCAGCTGCCGCTCGAGCTGTGCGTGCACACGCGCTTTGCGCGCACCCGCGAGACGGCCGACGCGATCCTCGCCGGGCGCGACGTGCTCCGTCTCGAGGAGCCGCTGCTCGACGACATCGACGTGGGCGAGCTCGAGGGCGAGACGCTCGACGCCTACCGCGCGTGGAAGCAGGTGCACACCCGCGACGAGCCGTTCCCCGGCGGCGAGAGCCTCGACGACGCAGCGCGCCGGTATGCACGGGCCTTCGCGCGGCTGCTCGAGCGCCCGGAGCAGGCCGTGCTCGTCGTCTGCCACGAGATCCCCGTGCGCTACGCGTTCAACGCCGCCGCCCGCTCCGACGACCTCGACGCCCCGGAGCACGCGATCACGAACGCCATGCCGTACCTCTTCGACGAGGCCGCGCTGGCTCGTGCGGCCGCGCGGATCGCGGCGCTCGCCGGCGATCCCGCGGACGGGTAGCAGGGTGCGAGACGCCCGCGGCGAAAGGCGTTTCCCTGCGATGAGCGCGTGGAACTGGCTCCTGATGGCCGTCGTCACTCTGATCTGGGTCGGGATCTTCGGCGCGGTCGCGTACCTCGTCTCCGCGCGCGTCGCCGCGCGGCGTTGAGCGCGGATCCGTAGTTCCTTCCGAGGCGCGTCTCGAGCGGCCGGGTATACCCTGATGGGGTATGCCGAGCGAGATCGCGTACACCGTCACGGATATGAGCTGCGCGCACTGCACGCAGGCCGTCAGCTCCGAGCTCCAGCAGGTCGCCGGCGTCGAGTCGGTGGCCGTCGACCTCGACACGAAGCTCGTGGTCGTACGCGGCGAGCGCCTGGACGACGCGGCCCTCCGCGCGGCGATCGAGGACGCCGGCTACGAGGCAGCGTGATGGCGACGACCGCGCGTCAGGAGCTGCGGCTCGGCCTCGAGGGCATGACCTGCGCCTCCTGCGCCGCCCGGATCGAGAAGCGGCTTAACCGGCTCGACGGCGTCGAGGCGACGGTCAACTTCGCCACCGAGCAGGCGACCGTCCGCTGCGGGCCGTCGGTGTCCGTCGACGAGCTCATCGGCGCGGTCGTGTCGGCGGGGTACGGCGCGCACGTCGCGGCGCCCGCGCACGAGGCGGAGCATCGCCACGACGAGTCCGCCGCCGTGCTCGGGCGGCGGCTCGCGCTCGCGCTCGTGCTGAGCCTGCCGGTCGCGCTGCCGGCGATGGTGCCGGCCCTCCGCTTCTCAGGCTGGGAGTGGGCGGCGCTCGCGCTCTCGACCCCGGTCGTCTTCTACGCCGGCGGCCGCTTCCATCGCGCTGCGCTCGCGAGCGCACGTCACGCGGCTGCGACGATGGACACGCTGATCTCCATCGGCACGCTCGCCGCGTGGCTCTGGTCGACGGTGGTCCTGCTCGGCGGCATCCACGCCGACACGTATTTCGAGGTTGCGTCGGTCGTGACAGCGCTGATCCTGCTCGGCCGCTACCTCGAGGCCCGCGCGAAGCGCAGCTCGTCGGAGGCGATCCGGCGCCTGCTCGAGCTCGGCGCGAAGGAGGCACGGGTCCTTCGTGGCGACGGCTCCGAGCAGCTCGTTCCGGTCGCCGAGCTCCGGGTGGGCAACGTGTTCCTCGTGCGCCCCGGCGAGAAGGTCGCCACCGACGGCGTCGTCGTCGAAGGCGAGTCGGCGGTCGACGGGTCGCTGCTCACGGGCGAGTCGGTGCCGTTCGAGGTCTCCCCCGGCTCCGAGCTCGCGGGCGCGACCGTCAACACTTACGGCCGCCTCGTCGTCAGGGCGACAAGGGTCGGCGCCGACACCGCGCTCGCACAGATCGCGCGCCTCGTCGAGGCGGCGCAGTCGGGCAAGGCTCCCGTGCAGCGGCTCGCCGACCGCATCTCCGCGATCTTCGTGCCGGTCGTGATCGGCATCTCGCTTGCGACGCTGACGGCGTGGCTCGCCTTTGGGGCAGGCGCCGGCGCCGCGTTCACCGCGGCCGTCTCCGTGCTGATCATCGCCTGCCCCTGCGCCCTCGGGCTCGCGACGCCGACCGCGCTGATGGTCGGCACGGGCCGCGGCGCGCAGCTCGGCGTTCTCATCCGGGGCCCGGAGATCCTCGAGCAGACGCGCAGGATCGGCACGATCGTGCTCGACAAGACCGGCACCGTGACCGAGGGCCGGCTGGAGCTGGCCGAGCTCGCGCCGCTGAACGGGGCCGCCCGCAACGAGATCCTGCGGCTCGCGGGCGCCGTCGAGGCCGCGTCCGAGCATCCGGTCGGGCGCGCGATCGCCCGCGCGGCCGCGAGGGAGACCGGACCGCTGCCCGCGGTCGAGGGCTTTCGCAACCTCCCGGGCGTCGGCGTAAGCGGCGTCGTCGACGGCCGCCGCGTAGAGGTCGGCCGCCGCGACGGCGAGATCACGGTCGCGTGGGACGGCGAGCCGCGCGCCACGCTCACGGTCCGCGACACCGTCAAGGCGACGAGCGCCGAGGCGATCCGGCGGCTGAAGGAGCTCGGCCTGACCCCGGTGCTGCTCACGGGCGACGGCGAAGCGGCGGCGCGGCGGGTCGCCGGCGAGGTCGGCATCGAGCGCGTCCTCGCGGAGGTCTATCCGCAGGACAAGGTCGCCGAGATACGGCGCCTGCAGGCGGCGGGCGAGACGGTGGCGATGGTCGGGGACGGCGTCAACGACGCCCCGGCGCTCGCGCAGGCCGACCTCGGGCTCGCGATCGGCACCGGAACGGACATCGCGATCGAGGCCTCCGACCTCACGCTCGTTTCGGGTGACCTGCGCGCGGCGGTCGACGCGATCCGCCTCGCCCGGACGACGCTCCGCACGATCAAGGGGAACCTGTTCTGGGCGTTCGCGTACAACGTCGCCGCGATCCCGCTCGCGGTCGCCGGGCTGCTCAACCCGATGGTCGCCGCCGCCGCGATGGCGGGCTCGTCCCTGTTCGTCGTCACGAACTCGCTGCGGCTGCGCCGCTTCCGCAGCATCCGCGAGGAGGTCTGATGGCACACGGCTACGCGCAGGACAAGGAACAGCTGATCAAGCGCCTGCACCGAATCGAGGGCCAGGTGCGCGGGATCGAGCGGATGGTCGACGACGACCGCTACTGCATCGACATCCTCACGCAGATCTCCGCCGTGAACACGGCGCTCGAGAGCCTCGCCTTCCGCATCCTCGACCAGCACGTGAACCATTGCGTGACGGGTGCGATCGCGTCGGGCGACGAGCAGGACGCGGAGACGAAGACACGCGAGCTGCTCGAGGCCGTGCACCGGTTCGCGCGCACACGCTGACCGGCGGCTCAGAGGTCGAGGCAGAATGAAGTCTGTGCCGTCTGGCCGCGCTGGGCGGCGCGATGCGGCGTCCTCGGTCGCGCCCGTAGCTACAGCTACGAGCGCTCCCTGCGTCCTTGCCTCGCACCCCCCATCACGACCAGCCGACGAGCATCATCCTGCCTCGACCTCTTATCCTGAGGCTGTCCGCGGGTGTGGCGGAACTGGTAGACGCAGCGGGTTTAGGTCCCGCTGGGCGCAAGCCCTTGGAGGTTCGAGTCCTCTCGCCCGCATCGGCCGCGCACGGCCGCGCTAGGCGAACTCGCGGCGCAGCGTGCCGAGCAGCGTCGCGCCGTGTACGCGCCGCCCGTCGGCGCCGAGGACGTCGACCTCGAACCCCGGATAGGTGGGCTGGAAGCGGCCTTCCTTCCAGGCGGCCACGTTCGCCCTGTCCGAGAGCGCGCGCCGGAAGCGGTACTGCGGCATGCGCGTGCGGTCGTCGCGGACGTTCCGGCCGTCGAGATGCCTGATCGTGACCGGGAAGCCCTCGACGAGGTTGATGCGCCTCTCCACCGCTCCCACGGTCGCCACGACTCCATCGTCTCAGCCGCCCGGGGGAAGCGCAACGCGGGCCCCGGAGGGTCCGTATAGTCACGCCCCGTGGCCGGGATGCAGCCGGAGGACGTCTACGAGCTGACCGGAGTCGCCGACCCGCGGATCTCGCCCGACGGGAGCCGCGTCGTCTATCAGGTGTGGTCGATCGACCGCGAGGCGAACGAGTACCGCGGCGCGATCTGGGTGGCGAGGCTCGATCGTTCCGAGGAGCCGCGCCGCTTCACGTCCGGCGAGCGGCGCGACGGGAGTCCGAGCTGGTCGCCCGACGGCAGGTGGCTCGCGTTCACCTCCAACCGCGGCGACGAGAAACAGCAGGCGCAGCTCTACGTCATCCCGGCCGAGGGCGGCGAGGCGCGGCGGCTGACCGATCTCAAGGAGGCCGTCGAGGAGATCGCCTGGTCGCCCGATTCGAAGCGGCTCGCGTTCACGGCGCGGGTCCGCGACGAGGCCTACGAGGAGGAGGACGACAAGAAGCGTCGCCCGCGCCGCGTCACCCGTCTGTGCTTCAAGCTCGACAGCGTCGGCTGGACGAGCGACAGGCGCAGGCATCTCCACGTCGTCGACCTCGAGGGCGGCGAGCCCCGCCGGCTGACCGAAGGCGACTCCGAGAACGGCAACCCCGCCTGGTCGCCGGACGGCACGCGCATCGTCTTCAGCGCACTCCGGGGCGAGCGCTGGGACACCGAGCTGATCAACCGCCTGTACGTCGTCGACGCGGAGGGCGGCGAGCCGCAGCAACTGACGCAGGACGACGGCTCCTACGAGGAGCCCGCGTTCTCCCCCGACGGCTCGCGCATTGCGTACCGGTTCACGCGCGAGGACGGCACCTTCCCGCATCACGGCCAGATCGGCGTGATGCAGGCGGACGGCACGAACGGGAGGCTGCTGACGGCGTCTCTCGACCGGCAGTGCTCGCCGTACCCCGACAGCCGCGAGCCCCTCTGGGACGGCGAGCGGCTGATCTTCACGCTCGAGGACGGCGGCAACGTGCACGTCTACGCGGTCGCGGCGGACGGCTCTTCGGCGCCGGAACTGCTCGTCGGCGGCGAGCAGTGGATCGGCGGCTACGACGCCCGTGCCGGGCAGCTCGCCTTCGTCTCGTCGACGCACGCGACGCTGCGCGAGCTGTACGTGGGCAGCGAAGGCCACCGGCTCACCGATGTCGGCAGCTCGTTCAGCAACGGGCGCGGGCTCGTCGCGGCGGACCGCTTCACGGCGGTCTCGAAGGACGGCACCGAGGTGGACGCGTGGCTCATGCTCCCGGCCGGCTTCGAAGCGGGCAAGCGCTACCCGGTGCTCCTCAACGTGCACGGCGGGCCGTTCACGCAGTACGGCACCGGCTTCTTCGACGAGTTCCAGGTCTACGCCGGCGCCGGCTACGCCGTGCTCTTCTCCAACCCCCGCGGCGGCTCCGGCTACTCCGAAGCGTGGGGTCGGGCGATCCGCGGGCCGATCGACGGCGCCGGGCCCGGCTGGGGCACGGTCGACTACGAGGACGTGATCGGCGTCCTCGACACCGCGCTCCAGCAGTTCGACTTCCTCGACCCCGACCGGCTCGGGATCATCGGCGGCTCGTACGGCGGCTTCATGACCACCTGGGTGATCTCGCACGATCACCGCTTCAGGGCGGCCGTGTCGGAGCGCGCGGTCAACCATTGCGTCAGCGCTGCCGGCTCGAGCGACGTCTTCTGGATCTACGAGCGCCAGTTCGGCGGTCCGTGGTACGACCACGTCGACGCGTGGCTCAAGCATTCGGCGGCGACGTATGCGAAGGAGATCGAGACGCCGGTGCTCGTCCTCCATTCCGAGCAGGATCTCCGCTGCAACATCGAGCAGGGCGAGCACCTGTTCACGCTGCTGCGCCTGCTCGGCAAGGAGGTGGAGATGCTCCGCTTCCCGGCCGAGAGCCACGAGCTCTCGCGCGCCGGCTCGCCGCTGCACCGCGTGCTTCGCTTCGAGGCGATCCTCGAGTGGTTCGAGCGGTACCTTAACCCCGCGAAGAGCTAACGCTCTTCGCGGGGGGAGATGTTGTGCTCCGC
>JBEKEH010000143.1:0-7717 GCA_050013935.1 Gaiellaceae bacterium
GAGTTCGGCAGACCCTCCTCGAGCCAGAACATCTGGGCGCGCGTGCCGAGGCAGAAGCCGAGCTCCGGGATCACCGGCGCGCCCCACAGCCAGCCGCCGCTCGGCGTCGCCGCGACCATGTTTCCCCAGCGATCCGCAACGTCGAGATGGACAGTGTCGCCACGCGTAGGCTCACCCACACCCGGCGCCAGCGCGACTTCTCCAACTGGTCCCGGCAGCCGCGGGACGCGGCCGCCGGGACTACCCGGGCGGAGCGCGTCCGCCGAGCGGTCCGTAATGAGCGCGCGGCGCTCCGCCGCGTATTCCCGGGAGAGAAGGCCGTCCAGCGGAACGTCCACGAAATCGGGGTCGCCGTACCAGGCTTCGCGATCCGCGAAGGCCAGCTTTGCGCACTCCGTCACCGTGTGCACGTACTCGGCGCTCGCGTGGCCGAGCGCGGCGAGGTCGAAGCCTTCGAGCAGGCGGAGTTGCTGGAGAAACACCGGCGCCTGGCTCCACGGCCCGGCTTTCAGCACCGTCAGCCCGTGGTAGTCGACCGCGAGCGGCGGCTCGTACACCGGTCGCCAGTCGCGCAGGTCCTCCTCCGCGAGCAGGCCCACGTGCCGCTCGCCCGAGCTGTCCATCCAGGCGCGCTCCTGGAAGGCGAGGAACGCGTCGGCGACGAAGCCGCGATACCACGCGTCGAGCGCCGCCTCGATCTGCTCCTCGCGCACGCGCGAGTGCGCCTCCGCCTCCTCGACGACGCGCCTGTAGGTGGCCGCGAGCGCACGGTTGCGGTGGAGGGACCCGGGCTCGGCCACCGGCAGGTACACCGCTGCGGACGGCGTCCATTCGTCGCGGAACAGCGACTCGACGTTGCGGATCGCACCGGCGATCTGCGGCAGCACGGGGTAGCCCTCGGCCGCGTAGCCGATCGCGAAGCGGAGGACGTCGCGCAGCGGCAGCGTGCCGAAGTCGCGCAGCATCGCCATCCAGCCGCCGAACGCGCCCGGGACGACGGCGGCAAGCGGGCCTGTTCCCGGCACGAGCTCGAGACCGAGCTCGTCGCGGTAGCGCGCGATCGTCGCCGCGCGCGGCGCCGGGCCCTGCGCACACAGCACGACCGGCTCGCCGCGCTCCACCGGCCAGAGCAGCGCCGGCAGGTCGCCGCCCGGCCCGTTCAGGTGCGGCTCGACGACCTGCAGCGTCAGGCCCGCGGCGACCGCAGCGTCGAACGCGTTGCCGCCCTGCTCGAGCACGGCCATGCCGGCCGCCGACGCGAGCCAGTGCGTCGAGGCGACCATGCCGAACGTGCCGCGCAGCTCAGGCCGGGTCGTGAAGCTCATCGACTCTCGGCGGAGACGATATCGGCGGCGTCCTCGACGAGTCGGGGGGCCGGCCGGGCCCGTCGGCGCAGGGACGCCCACCGTCACCGGCAACGGCCACGGCGACATCGACTGCACGGTTCTTCCGTGAGGTCGACGGGAGGGGCGGCCTCCGGGCCGCTCCTCCCTACTTCGGCACGAGCCAGACGGCGCCGAGCGGCGGCAGCGTCAGGAGCGCGGAGAACGGCTGCTCGTGCCACGGCGTCGCCTCGGCGCCGATCGCAGCACGGTTGCCGAGACCCGAGCCGCCGTAGCGTGCCGAGTCGGTGTTCAGCACCTCGCGCCAGCTCCCGCCCACGGGCAGGCCGACGCGATACCCCTCGCGCGGCACCGGCGACAGGTTGAGGACGCAGACGAGCGGTCCCGCACCCTGCGCGTCGAAGCGGACGAACGCGAAGACGTTGTTCGGCGCGTCGTTCGGGTCGAGCCAGTGGAAGCCGGCCGGCTCGAAGTCGATCTCCCACAGCGCGGGCGTCGCGCGGTAGATCCGGTTGAGGTCGCGGACGAGCGCCTGCACGCCCTCGTGCTCGGCGTACTCGAGCAGGTTCCAGTGGAGCGAGCCGTCGTGGTTCCACTCGTCCCACTCGCCGAGCTCGCCGCCCATGAAGAGGAGCTTCTTGCCCGGATGCGCCCACTGGTACGCGTAGAGCGCGCGGAGGTTGGCGAACTTCTGCCAGCGGTCGCCCGGCATCTTGTCGAGCAGCGAGCGCTTCCCGTGCACGACCTCGTCGTGCGACAAGGGCAGGATGAAGTTCTCGCTGAACGCGTACATCGTCGAGAACGTCAGCGTGTGATGGTGATGACGCCGGTAGACGGGGTCCTTCTGAAAGTAGAGAAGCGTGTCGTGCATCCACCCCATGTTCCACTTGAAGCCGAAGCCAAGCCCGCCGAGGTACGTCGGCCGTGAGACGCCCGGCCACGCGGTCGACTCCTCCGCCGCCGAGATCACGCCGGGCACGCGCGCGTACAGCGCCTCGTTGAGCTCCTTGAGGAAGCGCACCGCCTCGAGGTCCTCGCGGCCGCCGAACACGTTCGGGAGCCACTCGCCCGCCTTGCGCGAGTAGTCCAGGTAGAGCATCGATGCGACGGCGTCGACGCGAATCCCGTCGGCGTGGTGCTCGCGCAGCCAGTAGAGCGCGTTCGAGAGCAGGAAGTTCTTCACCTCGCTGCGGCCGAGGTTGAAGACGAGCGTCCCCCAGTCCGGATGCGAGCCGCGCCGTGGGTCGGCGTGCTCGTAGAGATGCGTGCCGTCGAACAGCGCGAGCGCCCAGTCGTCGCGCGGGAAGTGCGCGGGCACCCAGTCGAGGATCACTCCGAGCCCGTGCCGGTGCAGCTCGTCGACGAGCGTGCGGAAGTCGTCGGGGTTGCCGAAGCGCGCAGTTGGCGCGAAGTAGCCGGTCACCTGGTAGCCCCACGAGCCTGCGAACGGATGCTCCATCACCGGCATCAGCTCGACGTGCGTGAAGCCGAGATCGGCGACGTAGTCGCCGAGCTCCTGGGCGAGCTCGAGATAGGAGAGCGGGCGGTTCCCCTCGAGCGGGTTGCGTCGCCACGAACCGAGGTGCATCTCGTAGATGGACATCGGCTCGCGCAGGACGTCGCTCTGCGCCCGCCGTTCGAGCCACTCGTCGTCGGCCCACTCATGCCTCGACGTCCAGACGACCGACGCCGTCTGCGGCGGCACCTCCGTGTGGAACGCGACCGGGTCGGCCTTGATCCGCAGCCGTCCAGCCTGCGTGTGCAGCTCGTACTTGTACTTCGCTCCCACGTCGACGCCGGGCACGAACAGCTCCCAGATGCCGGCCGAGCCGAGCGAGCGCATCGGGTGCAGGCGCCCGTCCCACGAGTTGAAGTCGCCGACGACCGAGACAGCGCGGGCGTTCGGCGCCCACACGGCGAAGGCGGTGCCGACGACGCCGTCGATCTCGCGCACGTGCGCGCCGAGCTTCTCGTAGAGCTGCTCGTGCCGCCCCTCGAGCACGAGATGCAGGTCGAGCTCGCCGAGTGTCGGCAGGAACGCGTACGGATCGCGCAGCGTCACCGTGCGGCCGTCTGGGTAGTCGACCTCGAGCTCGTACTCGAGCGGCAGCCGCGCCTCCGGCAGCAGTGCCTCCCACAGCCCGGCGGGATCCGTCAGCGTCGCGTCAACGCCGGCCGGCTGCACGCGCACCGCCTGCGCCTCCGGGCGGAACGCCCGCACGACGACGCCGCCCTCCCCCTCATGTGCGCCCAGCACGGCGTGCGGATCCGCGCCGAGCTCGAACATCAGGACGCCGCCGCAGACTGCTCGATCAACGGGCTCATCAGGAAGCCGCCGCCGACTGCTCGATCAACGGGCTCATCAGGAAGCCGCCGCGGACTGCTCGATCAGGCGCTGGATCCCGGCCACGGGAATCCCCACCCAGCCCGGCCGGTTGTCGAGCTCGTAGCGGAGCTCGTAGACCGCCTTCTCCAGCTCGAAGACGGCCAGCAGGCGCTCGGTTGCCGCCGGGCCGGGCGGCAGCAGCGACGGGTCGACCGTGCCGAAGTAGCCGTCCAGGAACTGCGCGCGCGCCTGCGCCTCCCAGCCGTCCGGCACCTCGGCATCGCGCAGGAAGGAGGCGGCGCTCGCAGCGTACGCGAACGAGCGCAGCATCCCGGCGACGTCGCGGAGCGGCGAGCGCTTGCGCCGGCGCTCGGCGAACGTGCGCAGAGGCTCGCCCTCGAAGTCGAGGATCACCCAGTCGCCGTCTGCCCACATGGTCTGGCCCAGGTGGTAGTCGCCGTGCGTGCGGACGACCTTCCCCGCCGGGCCGCCGCGGGTGAGCATGCGCAGCTGCTCCCGCACCTCCTCGCCGCGGCCGGCGATCGGCGCGAGCGCCTCGTCGTCGTCGGAGAGCTCGAGGAAGACCCGCTCGATCTCCTCGTCGACCGTCGCCGTGAGCAGGCCGAGCGTCTCGACGCTCGGCGTCTCGACGCTGAAGGCGGGGTCGTTCGGGTCGGACGCGAGCAGGCTGTGCATCTCGCCCGTCACCTCGCCGAGACGGCGCAGGCGTGCGAGGAACTGGTCCGGCGCGGCCACGATTTCGTCGAGCGCCAGCTCCCAGCCGTCGAGACCGCCGCGCACGAACGCCTGCAGGATGCCGAGCGTCGCGCCGAGCAGGCCGCCGGAGTACGCCCACCAGCCGCCGAGCGGCGGGCTGTTCGCGAAGCCGTGCCCGGTGAGAAAGCGCAGCATCTCCAGCTCCGGGTTGACCCCGGGCTCCAGGCGCCGGAACACCTTCAGAATCGCCTCGTCGTCGAGGATCACCGACGTGTTCGACTGCTCGGCGCCGACCCACCGGATCTCGACCGGCTCGCGGCCGAGACCCGCGAAGTCCGCGACCGAGTGGAACTGGACGGTTCCCTCTCCACCGTGCAGCGTCGCGCCCGTGCGGAGGGTGCGCACCAGCTCTCGCGCAAGCGCGATGTCGTCGTCGATCTCGACCTCGTTTCCGCGCAGCGCGTAGAGCAGCTGGTAGATGTCGTGCGCGCCGGTCTCGTAGACCATCTCGACGAGCGCGAGCGCGAGCCGCGGCTCGGTTGCGCGCACGATCACCGAGTCGAGCACCTGCGCGTGCGCGACACCGCGCGACTTTGCGCCGTACCAGCGCTGCTGCATCAGGTGATCGATCAGCGCCCGTTCGTCGAAGCTCATGGTTCCGGCCGTCTCAGCTGAAACCAGAAGAACCCGCGCGGGGCGAGCGTGAGCAGATAGGGCAGCTCCCCAACGGCCGGGAAGCTCGTGCGACCGAGCATCTCCTCGGGGACCATACCCTCGCAGGCCGAGAGGTCGAGCTGCACCGCCTGTGCCGACCGCGCCACGTTGTGGACGCACAGGATGACGTCGTCCTCCCAGCGCCTCATATGGGCGAAGATGTGCGAATTGTCGGAGCGGAGCGGCTCGTAGGTGCCGAGCCCGAAGACCGGATGCTCCTTTCGTAGCGCGATGAACCGGTGCACCCAGCGGAGAAACGAGCTCGGCGTCCGCAGCTGCGCCTCGACGTTCACCGCCTGATAGCCGTACACGGGATCCATCAGCGGCTGCAGGTAGAGCTGCGCCCAGTCGGCGTGCGAGACGCCGGCGTTGCGAGCCACTCGAGGTAGTCGAGCTTCTCGATCAGCCCGCGGAAGTCCCCGGAGCCGTCGCCGTTCCCGTCGAAGAAGCCGCGGATGTGGATCTCGTAGAAGACGGCCCGCTTGAACCAGAGCGGATCTCGTTCGAACCACTGCTCAGGCACGGGTGCTCCAGACCACCCGGTCACCGCCGTTCACCGCTCCAGCCTCAGGACGTGGCTCTTCCCCGGGCCGAGCTTCACGTAGTTGCGACCGATGTGCCACATCCAGGTCTCGCCGTCGAGCAGGTCGCGCACGCGATACGCCGGCGGCAGGCCCGTCGAGACGGGCAGGATGCAGACGCCCTCCCGCGTCGTGCGCGGGTCGAGGTTCACGACCACGACGACGCCGCTGTCGCCGGTTCGCTTCAGGTACGCGAACAGATGCTCGTTCTCCGTCTCGAGGAAGGTGACGTTGTCGAGGTGGTGGAGAGCGGCATTCGCCCGCCGCGCCTCGTTGAGCGTCGCGACGAGGGGTAGCAGCGGTCCGTCGAGCGCGCGCTTCTTGAGCTCGTACTTTTCCGAGTTCAGGTACTCCTCGCTGCCCCCGCGCACCGGCACGTTCTCGCAGTGCTCGAAGCCCGAGTAGACGCCGTAGGACGGCGAGAGCGTCGCGGCGAGCACGAGCCGCGCCTCGAACGCGGGCCGTCCGCCCTGCTGGAGGTACTCGTGCAGGATGTCCGGCGTATTCGTGAACAGATTCGGCCGGTAGGTCTCGCGCCACGCGAGCACCTGGCCCATCAGCTCGAGCAGCTCCCAGCGCCTGTTCTTCCACGTGAAGTACGTGTAGCTCTGCGCGAAGCCCACCTTGCCGAGCGTCGTCATCATCGCGGGCCGCGTGAACGCCTCGGCGAGGAAGATCACCTCGGGGTGCGCGGCGCGCACCTCGCCGATCAGCCACTCCCAGAACGGAACCGGCTTCGTGTGGGGGTTGTCGACGCGGAAGACGGTGACGCCGCGCGAGACCCAGAGCAGCACGATGTCGCGCAGGGCCTCCCAGAGACCCTTCCAGTCCTCGCACTCGAAGTTGACGTTGTAGATGTCCTGGTAGCGCTTGGGCGGATTCTCGGCGTACTTCAGCGTCCCGTCCGGGCGGCGGTAGAACCATTCCGGGTGCTGCTTCAGCCACGGGTGGTCGGGCGAGCATTGGATCGCGAAGTCGAGCGCGATCTCGATCCCGCACTCCTTCGCCTCGGCGACGAGCCGCTCGAAGTCGGCGACCGTGCCGAGCTCGGGGTCGATCGCCTCGTGGCCGCCCTCGGCGGCGCCGATCGCCCACGGGCTGCCCGGGTCGCCCGGCGCGGCCTCGAGCGCATTGTTGCGCCCCTTGCGGTTCGTGCGCCCGATCGGATGGATCGGCGGCAGGTAGAGCACGTCGAAGCCGAGCTCGGCGAACTGCGGCAGCTTCGCGCGCACCCCCTCGAAGCCGCCCCACGAGCGCGGGAAGAGCTCGTACCACGAGCCGAAGCGGGCCAGCTCGCGGTCGACGTCGATCTTGTACGCCGCCGAGGACGCCTTCTCGGAGCGGTCGCCCGCCGGCGCCGCGACCGCCTCCTTCACGGTCAGCGTCGGGCGGCCGAGCAGCACCGCGCCCTCGGCCAGCTCGCCGCTGAGGTCCTGCTGCCTGCCCTCGACCTTGCGCCGCAGCTCGTCCTGGAAGGAGGCGACGCGGTCGACCCAGGCCTCGACGCGGAAGCCCCACCTACCCGGGCGATCGACCGTGAACGAGCCCGCCCACTCGTCGTTGCCGAGCGCCTCGAGCGGCACCTCCAGCCAGCGCGCCGCTCCCGGCGGCCTGACGCGCACCGCCGCGCCGAGGATCTCGTGCCCGTCGCGGAAGATGCGGGCCGTCACGCCGACCCGGTCGCCGGCCGTGCGCTTGACCGGGTAGCGGCCGCAGTCGACCTGCGGCGTCACGCGCTGGATCTGGATGCGGGGCGGAGGATCGGTCGTCTTGGGCGAGGGCACGTTGTTCACGGATCTTGACGATTCGGCGCGCAAACGGCGTCTGTAGGCTGCGGCGCCGTGAGGCTGCAGCGCTCCTCCGGGATTCTCCTGCATCCGACGTCGCTGCCGGGCGGCCGGCTCGGTGAGGACGCGTACCGCTTCGTCGACTGGCTTGCCGCTGCGGGCCAGTCGTGGTGGCAGGTGCTGCCGCTTGGACCGCCGGACGAGTTCGGCTCGCCGTATCGCACGAGGTCCGCGTTCGCGGCCTGGCCG
>JBEKEH010000144.1:0-10210 GCA_050013935.1 Gaiellaceae bacterium
TACGCCGAGGCGAATTTACAGCGCTCCAGGGACGTCACCTCTCGGACTTGCTGGTCATCGCGCTTTGGTCGCGGATGTCGAGGCTGGTTGGTCGTGTAGGGAGGCGGCGCGGAGCCGCCGCGCTCGCGGCTTCGTGTTCTCTCGTTGACGACGCAAGCGCTCCGTCGTCACTCCGAGTCGCCGGTCTGGAAGAAGCTCGCGATCGCGCCTGCCGAACCGGCGACGACGACCACGGCCCAGACCTCGAGGAAAACGTCGACGACTCGCCCCGCAACGCTGAGCGGATTCTTGATCTGCGACGAGACCGTCAGGAGCTGCACCGTCGTGAAGAAGAACGCGTCGAACAGGGTATGGATGTCCGTCTGCTTGACGTTCCGCTCGAAGGAGTAGACGAGTGCCGTCCCGATTCCATCGATCACTGCGGTCACGATCAGCACGAGCAGGAGTCGGCTGACGAGCCGCCTGTGCCGCTCCTGCCAGGTCCCAAGACGCTTCAGCTCTTCGCGGATCATTGTCGCCCATCCTACAAGCACCCCGACATCGCTCGGGGCATCATTGGGGTGCGTAATTCGGTCGATATGCCTGACGGAAGCCCCGTGTTCTTGCTAGCCATCGAGGAGCAGTCCCTGGAGAGGACCGAGCAGCCGTTCCGTGCGTTTGGAGACGTGTGCGAGCCGGACGAGCCTGTGCGTCAGCGGCTCTCCGGCTTCGCGGCGCGCGAGCTGCTCCTTGCTGATCGGCTTCCAGTAGTCGTCGATCACCGTTGCCGGTTCGCCGGCGACCTGGTCGATCGAGAGCTCGAGGTGCTCGGCCCAGAGACGAAGACGGGTCTGTCGAGCCAGGCCGGTGTCGTGGGTAACGATGTTCATCTCGGTGTCGTTGAAGAGGGAGTGATCGTTGAGGTTGGCAGAGCCGAGCGTGAGCCACGTGTCGTCGATGATGCCGATTTTGGCGTGCACGTAGACGGGATCGGCGAGTCGACCTGCGCGCGCGAAGAGCGTGCAGGCGAGCAGACGCCCCGCGCCGGCGTCCGCCTCGACCAGTTCAGCGAGCATCCCCCGCGTATCGTCGCCGCCGCTGTTCGGCTTCGCCGGCAGAACGATCAACAGTCTGAAGTCGTCGGTGGGCGGCCTCAGGAGCTTGCCGCGCAGAATCTCTGCGATCTCCGACGACCAGAGAAACTGGTTCTCCAGGTAGATCAGTCGCCGCGCCGAGCGCAGCGCCCGCACGTACGACTCGAGAATACGAAAGTCGCCGTCCCGCGGTTCCTGTTTCACGCGCTCTTTTCCCTGCGCGGGTCGTCGCCTACGACGATCAGGGGCGGATAATCGGAAACGAGATTGCACCCACGTCGTAGCTGCGACGAGACCGCGGTCGGCTACGACCACCAGCGGACCCGTGACGTTTTGGGGGCGGTGAACGAGAGAGGGGTAGTGGGCGAAGTCGCGGATAGCGGTCCGGCGGTGGATCTGGGGCGGTATTACCGCGACGTCTACCGGTATGTGCGTCGTCGTAGTCGGAGTGAGGCTGATGCCCAAGACATCACCCAGGAAGTGTTCGCCGATGCTGTGCGAGGGCTCGACCGGTTCAGGCCGGGTAGTCCGCCGCTGCTCGCCTGGCTGTACACGGTTGCGCAAAGGCGACTGGCTGATGCGGCGCGACGAAGCGCGCGACGGCCGGAATTCGGCGATGAGCGGATGCTCGAGCTGGTCGTCGCGCCGGAGCCGGAGTACGGACGGGCGGCGGCCATCGCCCTCGAGCAGGGGCTTGAGGGGCTGCCCTTGCTGCAGCGGCAGGTCGTGGTGATGAAGCTGGTGAAGGGGCTGAGCTTTGCGGAGATCGCGCAGGCGACGCGTTCGAGCGAGGGGGCGTGCCGGATGCGCTTTCTGCGTGGCCTCGAGCAACTGCGGGAGTTCCTGGAGGAGGAGGGGATCGCTCCGTGAGCGCCTTTGAGCAGACGGTGCTCGGCGACCGCGAGGTGCTGGAAGTGTTGAGCAACCATCCGGATTTGCTCGCGATCGCAGACGCTGTCGCCGCTACCCAGCGGAGGCGGCGTCGACGCTTGCCGCTCGCCCGTGTCGGAATCGTCGCTGCGGCAGTCGTGACGGCTGCGGCGGTCGCGCTCGTCGCGCCGTGGCAGGGGCGTGGCGCCGGCTTTGTCGCACGCGCGCTCGCCGCCCTCGGCGACGGCCAAGTCATCCACATCGTCGGTGCCAGCGAGGTTCCTGGTCAGACGATTATCGATCTGAGCTCGGGCGCCGAGCAGCCGGTGCAGGCGGGAACGGAGATCTGGTTCGATGGCTCCCGTGGTTTCGAGCGCACCGTGACGCGGATCGGCGGGCGCATCGCCGACGAGGAGCTGCAAACGCCGCAGGGCGCGTGGACACAGGAGGGCCGCGTCTATACCTGCGCATGGATTGCCGCGCACCCAGTCGAAGCGACCGCGGCGCGCGTCAGTTGCAACCCGAGCGGCGACAACGGGACGACGCCGCGGAACATCCCGGAGCCCCTACCGACGCTCGACCCTGCACTCTCGGGCTTTGTCAGCGGTTACCGCGACGCGCTCGCCAACGGCACCGCTACACGCGAGGGCAGCGGTGTCGTCGAAGGCCGCGCGGTCGAGTGGCTTCGCTTCGTCGAGCAGCCGCAGGCGGATGGCAATTCTCCCGAGCCGGTGGTCGAACGCGTGGCCGTTGACACCCACACGCTGAAGCCGGTCCTCGTCGACATGCTGGTCGGCGGCAAGAAGGTAGGAGAGACGCGGATCGTCTCGATCGAAACCCTCGCTCCGCAGGCGGTTGCCTACTCCAAGCCGTCACAGGCGTCGCCGGCGCCGGTGACGGCGAGCGTGAGTTCGCAGCAGACGGTGATGCCGGCTGGCGCGGCAGCCGCACTCGGCGGCACCCTCGTCTGGGCTGGCGCAAGCATCGATGGGCTGCCGCTCAACCAGACAACGGTCGACCAGATCGTCAGCGGATACGGCGTGAGCAGCGGTCTTCCCGATGCGCATTCGACCGGTGTCGAGCTCGTCTACGGCGGACCGGCCGACTGGAACGCGGCGACCGAGTACGTCACCGTGAAAGAGTCGACACAGCCGCAAATGCTGTACGGCCTCGCCGGGCCGCAGCGGCAGCCGCCAGTAGCGGGAAGCATGCTCGTCTCGTCGAGCGAGGTGATGACTGCGGTGCCGGGCACGACCCAGGCGATGCCCACCGGAAAGACGCTCTGGTATGGGATCCTCGAGCAGGACGGGATGTACCTCTCGCTCGAGGCGACCAACGAGAGCCTGCTACTCGACAGCGCTCGCGCGCTGACCGACTTCCAGGGGTCGAAATGATCGGCCGTCGCGTACGACTCGGACTGGTCGCGATCGCGATCGTTCTCACGCTCGGCGGCCTGCTCGCCGCGGCACAGGCTCGCTCGAGCGCCCGGACCGCGACCTGGACCTGGCAGGCGAGCCTTCCCGGCGACCGCGCGGACACCGCGGCGGACGCGGTGGCCGCCGCGGCGGGAGCGGATCCCGCGAGTGTTCGCGAGCTCGCGGCAGCGGACGGCTTCAACCTGCTGGCGGCAAGCGAACAAGGAGTGCTCGTGATCGGCCCGGCCTCGGCAGGCCGAGCGCAACTCGAGCCGCTGACACAGGCGACAGGCGATCAGCCGCTCGTTGTGTACGCGGCGGCTACGCCAACCGGCGGTCAACAGGAACTCGTGGGCGTCGCTCGCGCCGATGTCGACCGCGTCGAGGCGCTGCTTGCCGACGGAAGCGAGCAGCCGCTGCCGCTGAACCAGTGGCGCGGCTTCGACTACGTCGCCCCAACGCCGAACGAAGACGCGGTCGGCCTGCTTGCCTCCTCGGGCAGCGAATCGCTCGGTGCCGTTCGGCTTCCCCAGACAAGCACCCTAAGCGAGGGAGCAAGCGCTGCGGCACAGCCGGTCTACGGCCTCTTTCGTACCTCCCTCCGAGACCAAGCGCTCTCCCTCGCCAGGGTCGACCCCCGCACGCTGAAGCCGAAAACCGGCCCAAAGCTCGATCTGCGGGCGCAGTGGGTCAACTTCATGGCGCTCTCCCCCGATGCGACCCAGCTAGCACTCGTGACCGCGCCTGTGCCCGCGAACGGGCGTCCATCGAGCCGCGAGCGGTTGCAGCGCGTCGACCTCGCCTCGATGAAGGTGCTCAGCACGAGGTGGATAAACGGCGACACGATCCGCACGCTCAGCTGGCCCCGGCCAGACCGGTTGATCGAGATTCGGCAGGTGATGAGCCAGCCGTATCAGCGAAACGTCGTCAGCCGAACCGCCCGGGTCGTCGATCCGGCCACCGGCCGCGTGATCGCTAGCCATGCGCTGACCAACAAGCTGGCGATCAGAAGCGCCGTCTCGACGCCGCTCGGCCTCGTCCTGCTCCTGGGCTCATCGGGCCTGCACGGCGAGACCGTGCAGCTCGACCTGATCCCACCCGACGGTGGAGTGGGCACAGTGACGATCCCGGTCGGCGCCGTGAAGAACGTGACGCGTGCCAACGGGCTTGCGGTCGATGCTTCGAGCGGTCACGCCTACGTCGTCGTCGCCGGCGGCTCCGTCTTCGATGTCGACCTGCACACGATGACGATCACCCGGCACCTCGTGTCCGCCCCGGCCGGCGCTTCGACGCTGCTCGCGCCGGTCAGCTTTCTACAGGCGCAGGTGTTCGCCGGCAAACTCGCCGTTGCCGGCCTCTTCCACCGGCCGGGAAGCAGCACCCTCGCGACGCAGGGCGTCTATCTGATCGATCCGACGACCTGGCAAGCGAGCGTCCTCGACCCCGCCGCGAACACGTTCACCGCCCTCGGCGACCGCTTACTCACCTACGGTCTGACCGCCGCCCCGCGTCACGCCATTCCCGCGAACCTTGAGCAGGGCCACGGTCTCTCGCTGTACGACACCACCGGGAAGCAGATCTCGCACCTCTATGGCAACCGCCGCTTCCAGAACGTCGACCTCGTCCCAGGCTACGGACACGTGATCTACAACGGCCCGCACAGCTCCACGGTCGCGATCAAACCGCGAAGCGGCAGGATCGTCTACCTCGGTCCAAACGACCAGCTGATCTTCGACCTCGAAAGCGGAAGACCCCTCGGCGGCGCCAAACTGAGCAGCACCACACCGCCGCTCGGGCCGCCTCTGCTGATCTATCGCGGCGCCGCCGACATCGGCGAGTCCTGAACCGAGCGCCGGGGGTCCGTACAGACTAAGAGCGGCACCGTCATCGCCCATCCAGCACTCGATCGTGAACGCATGTGGCCAACTCGAAGACGAGCAGTGGGCGCGGCGCCCCGACCCTCCTCCCGTTCTCGCACAGATAAGGCACTTCTCCTCGTTCTGATCGTGTTGGCCGTCGCCGTCGGAGCCGGAGCAACAGGAGCTGTCGGCGAGCGATCAGGAGTACGTCGACGAGTGGTCTCACAACGGCTGCGGATGACCGCGGCTGAAGGAGGGAGCAAACGATGAAATGGATTCTCCTTGTAGGCGTCGTCGTTTCAGCCGCAATCCTTGCGAACGCGGCATTGTCGAGCCGACACGGGACGCCGCCGAACTTCGTCGGAATGGGCCAGATCGCCCCAGGCGCGACGGTGCATCCGGAGATCAGCACGTCTGACGGCGTCGATTCGTGGAGCTCTGGAAGCTATACCGATGTGGCCGGTGAGCGCTGCACGCAAGAGAACATTCCCGCAGGCGGACTCAGTGACACATGTATTGCGCCCGCGAAGATGTTCCCGGCCGGCCAGCAACTGTACGTACAAGTCGGCGCCAGACAAAAGACCGCTCCGTACCCGAAGACCCAGTGGGACGATATCTGGGTTAATGGCTACGCGACCCAGCAAGTCGCCAGCCTGCAGCTCGTCAGTACGGATTGCAGCGTGCAGGATCTCCCCCTTAGTTCAGATGGCGCGTTCCTGTCGGTAACGGGCCGCAGCGATATCGTGCGCGGCGTTGTCCCGTACAAGCTGATAGCGCGTAACGCAAGTGGTGCGGTGCTCGAGGAGACGGACGTTTCCGCCCCGCTGCCGCCTAACGGAGTGAAGGCCGGTCTCACAACACCCACGGCGGCCGCCGCTTGCGCCTGAGCGACCAATTGATCCAAGACCTTTAGGGCCGCGCTCACCGCGGCCCTAAAGAGCGAAAGAGAGACACTCCAGGCAAGCGCAAGCGGGTCTGCCTCGACGAGCAGATGGTATGTGCAAGGCCAAGGGGAGTTCCCCCGCTTTCGTGGACATCTCGCAGTGCCCCGGCTTCGGTGCGGCGTGGTGTTGTGCCCTGGGTTTCGTGGGGTCCGGTTTCTAGACTCGGGCGGCCTCGATGATGAGCGAGGAGGTCGTTCATGGCACGGAGGGGGTATCCGGCGGAGTTCCGTCGGCGGGCGCTTGATCTGGTCGCGGCGGGTAAGCCCGTTGCGGAGGTCGCGCGGCTGTTGGAGGTCAGCGACCAGTCGATCTATGCGTGGCGCAGGCAGGAGCAGATCGATCGCGGCGAGCTGTCGGGTCTGAGCTCGGGGGAGCGTGAGGAGCTGCGGGCGGCGAGGCGGCGGATCAGGGAGCTCGAGACCGAGTTGGCGGTGCATCGTCGGGCGGCGGAGTTGTTGAAGGAGTCGGTGCGCCCAAAAGGCGCTTCGAGGCGATCGCGGTGATCGCGAGCGAGGGTCTGCCGGTTGAGGTCGCCTGCCGGGTGCTGGGGGTGTCGTGCGCGGGGTTCTACGCCTGGCGGTTTCGGCCGCCGTCGGCGCGGGCGGTGCGGCATGCGTGGCTGAGCGACGTGATCCGGGAGCCGCCGTCGATCACAGCGATGCCCTGTTGGCGGCCGTAGTTGGTGGCCGCCTTCGAGACGCTGCCGGCTCCGAAGGAGGGATGCATCCACACGTGCCTGATGCCGAGCTCGGCGCACTCGCGGATCGTCTCTTCGGCGATCTCCGGTCTGGTTGCGATCACGACCGCGTCGACGCCGCCGGGGATCGAGCGTAGGTCGCGATAGCAGGGATCGCCTTCGACCTCATCTGCGTTCGGATTGACGGCGAAGACCTCGTAACTCGCTGGCGCAGGCGCTGGTAGACGACGTTGCTTCCGTGCCCCTTTGGCTGCCTCGAGACGCCGGTGACCGCGACGCGTCTGTTGGCCAGGAACTCAGTTGCAGCATCTCGGATCGTCGCCATTTTTCGAACCTCCTTCTCGGAATCCCGTCGTGCGATGTGAACGCTCCGCCCCTCAACCAGGCTAAGACTCTTCCTCGGCTCAGGCCGCGCAGATCGGCAGGTCAACGCCGCGCGAGCAGTCGCTGGAGTTCGCGTTCGACCTCGCGGTCGTTCACCGGCCGGTGGAAGTGGATCACGACCGCGCTGAGTGCGACGTAGAAGCCCCAGGCGAGCGCAACCCAGACCTCGTGAGCAGTGTCAGCATCGTCTCGCGAGGTGGGGTCGCGCCATTTGAGCACGGGTGTGAGCGCGGGCTGTGTGTGCTGTGAGCAAGCGTGGGCATCGCTCACGTCGGCCTTACAGCGGCCACGGACGCGGTTGCCAAGCCCCGCGCGAGCTGGTATTCGCGCGCGCGTGAACCGGTAAGTAGTGGTGGCGGCGCGGGTGCAGGCCGTGCACCGGCCTCCACCGTCGCGATCTGCGGGAACTGCGACGCGTGCGCGGTGCCCGGGAGGCGACAGCCCATTCCCGCGAGAATGGGTCAACGGAATGAGCTACCCGCGGTCCGCTCGCATCCGCACAGCTACAGGGATCCAGCTGCCTCGGATGGCTAACAGCCCATTCTCACGACGTCGCCGGTGCGGCCGTTCATGCTTTTGCACCGGCGGCTCCCCTCGCGCCCGTGCAGCGACAGCGCCTCGTCGACCGTAGCGTCGCCGGCCTGCGAGACGCATTCACTCGGGGACGCACGGCCGAGCCGATTCCGATCTGTAGCCTCGCGCGCCCTGCCGCCGGTAGATGGCGCGAACGCCCGGCCACGGGACGAAGCCCTCCGAGCGCTCCGGCAACGACTCGTGCACGCCGACGACGAGCGCCCCACCGGTGCGCAGGCAGCCGGCGAGCGTCGCGCACACCTCCTCCTGGACCTCGAGGTCGACGTAGGTGAACGCGAGGTTCCTGCAGAGCACGAGATCGAACGGGCCATCCGGCGCGCCGCTGCGGATGTCGTGTCGTACGAACGTCACCCGACGCCGAAGCTCGGGACGAACGTGGAACAGGCCGTGTTCGACGTCGAAGCCGCGGCGTCGCCGGTGTTCGGGCACATCGCGCAGGCTCCCCAGCTCGTAGCAGCCCCTCTGCGCGCGCTCGAGCATCATCGAGTCGAGATCCGTCGCCAGGATCTCGATGTCGAGACCAGGGTACGCAGGGGCGACGCCGAGCTCCCAGATCAGGGCCAGCGTGTACGGCTCCTCGCCCGAGGCACAGCCCGCGCTCCAGGCGGTGAGGCTGCGGCCGTCGTCGGTGGCGGCGCGCGCAAGCGCCGGCAGGACCTCGCCCCCGAAACATGCGAGCACGGACGGGTCGCGGTAGAAGCGGGAGATCGTGACGCGGCAAAGCTCGTCCAGCAGCCGCCACTCAACCGGATGCGTCTCGAGGTAGGCGCGGTAGGCGCCCAGGTCGGAGAGGTCGAGCTCCCGCAGTCGCCGCGCGATGCGCTTGCAGACCTGGCGGCGGACTCGCCGGAAGCCCGCCCAGCGCAGATGCATGCGCGGGAGCGCCCACTGCAGGAACGAAACGCACTCGACGTCGATCACCGGGATGCGGACGGGGTCTGCAAGGCGAGTGTCCATTACGCGAGCGACCCCTGCAAGACGAACCGTCCTTACTTCGCTTGCGGTACCTCTTGGTCGTCAAGGGCCGGGGCAGCGTGGAGGAGTCGCTCGAACGTTCGCGCGAAGAGGTAGGCGTCGCCGAGCCAGCGGCCCGACACGTAGTTCCCGTCGACGACGACGAAGGCGGCGCTGTCGTCGGTGGCAGTGCCGCGGGCGAGGAGAACGCGCGGGCCACGCTCGAACTGGCGTGCTGGGTCGGCGAGGGCGGCGCGTACTTCGTCCTCGACGTAGACGGGATAGGTGCGTGTGTAGTCGCCCAGCCAGAAGGTCGCGGCGCGGGCGAGCCGCTCCAGGTACCTCGGGAAGCAAGTCGTGCGTCGCCGGGCCAGGAGGCTTTGGCCTTGCTCGTCGTGGGCGCGTGCGAGCAGGAGGACTCCGTGGCAAATCGCTCCGACCGGCCGGCCCAGACGCCAGAAGGCGGCGATCTTCTGCTGGAGCAGCGTGCTGCCGAGGTACTGGCGCATCCCGGGCGCGTGGCCGCCCGGGAGCAGGAGTCCGTCGAAGCGTTCGGGCTCGATCTCTACCCACGCGATCGGGTTTGCGAACTCGACCGCCCGTTCCAGGTCGGCGTAGAAGCTGCGCGCCTGCTCGCCTGCGCCGAAACGACCGAGCACAATGCCGTCCAGCGCACGCCGATCACAAGCCGACGCTATGTCGCCCCGCTCGGTCGCAAAGACGAACTCATGGCCAGCCTCGACGAGCAGGCGCCAGGGTACAGCCACCTCGGTCGGGTCGAAGTCCCGATCGGGAAGAGGAACAAGAATCCGTCCGTGCATGCGCTGCGCCCGAATACGAAGGCTCTCGTTCATGCTCGCGCCGGCGGCAGCTCGCGTCAACCGTCCGCTGCATGCAGGACAGAGGGCTTCGACCCGACGCAGACGCTTACAAGGCTCATTCAGCTTCTGCGTAGCGGACGCACCGATCCCGCCACCAGCTCGCCCTGAGCCGCCCGCGCGCCGCGCACCGACTCGAGCAAATTGACAGATCGGCCAACGACACAAACTCGCCAAGCCGAGCAGATGTCGCGGTTCCGCCAATCTGCGACAGCGACCTGATTCGACACGAGCAGACCAACGAGCGGCGAGCGTTTGCCACTCGTGTCTGAGACCTGAGTCTCTCCAGACGGGGGTTGGTAGGCTCGCCCCAGTCCGGCGGCGGATGTCCGCGGCGTTGTTGAGGGTGAGGAGGTTGTGGTGGCGACCGGCACGGTCAAGTGGTTCAGCAACGAGAAGGGTTACGGGTTCATCAGCCCGTCCGACGGCAGCGCCGATGTGTTCGTGCATTTCTCGAGCATCAGCGGCTCCGGGTTCAAGACGTTGCCGGAGGGCGCGAAGGTCGAGTTCGAGATCGAGCAGGGGCCGAAGGGGCCGCAGGC
>JBEKEH010000145.1:0-7518 GCA_050013935.1 Gaiellaceae bacterium
CCGCCGGCCGTTAGCGGAAGAAGGGGGCCCACGGGGGAAACCTGGTTTCCCCCGTGAAGCGAGCGGCGGCGTCAGCCGCCGCGATGCGAAGTGGCCCCGGGAGGAGTCGAACCTCCGCACGCAGCTTCGAAGGCTGCCGCTCTATCCGCTGAGCTACGGGGCCGTGTCGGGAAAGCGTAGCCCGGAGGTCAGGCGGCGACCGGCGCGCCGTACTTCTTCTTCAGGTACGCGAGGTACGGCTTCGCGTCGATCGTCGACCCGGTCGCTCGTCGCAGCAGCTCCTGCGGCGGGTACTTCCGCCCGAGCCCGTGCACGTGCTCGCCAAGCCACTCGCGCAGCGCCGTGTACTCGCCGCGCTCGACCTGCTGCTCGAGATCGCCGATGTCGTCCGCCGCCTTCTCCCAGATCTGGACGGACATCACCGTGCCGAGCAGGTACGTCGAGAAGTAGCCGATCAGGCCCGAGGCCCAGTGCATGTCCTGGAGGACGCCGTGCGCGTGGTCCGGCACGTCGACCCCGAGGTAGTCGTGCATCTTCTCCGCCCACCGCTGCGGCAGGTCGCGCAGCTCCACGCGGCCGTTGACGATGTCCTGCTCGAGCTCGAAGCGAAGGATCACGTGCATGCCGTAGGTGACCTCGTCGGCGCGGATGCGGATCAACGACGGTTGCACCTTGTTGATCGCGGCGTAGAAGCGATCGAGCTCGACGCCGCGGAACTGCTCGGAGAAGACCTCCTGGAGGCGTGGGTAGAAGAAGCGCCAGAACGGCAGGCTGCGCCCGACGAGGTTCTCCCACAGCCGGCTCTGCGACTCGTGCATGCCGAGCGACGCCGCCGACCCGACCGGCAGGTGCGCGATCCGGTCCGGCAGCTGGTGCTGGTAGAGGCCGTGCCCGTACTCGTGCATCGTCGAGAAGAGCGACTTGAGGCTGTCCTCGTAGTAGTGGGTCGTGATCCGGATGTCGTCGATGCCGGCGCCTGCCGCGAACGGATGCTCGGTCGGGTCGATGCGCCACGCAGCGGGGCGGTGGCCGAACAGGTCGACGACCTCCCAGTCCAGCGCGACCTGCTTGCTGAGCGGGAAGTGACCGGTGAGGAACGAGTCGTCGATCTCGCGGTCGGCCTGCTCGGCGATCAGCGGCACCAGCTCGGCCTTGACCTCGTCGAAGATCCGCGTCACCTCGGCCGTCTTCATCTCCGGCTCGAAGTCGTCGAGCAGGATGTCGTACGGCTCGTCCTGCGGCTCGAAGCACGCGATGTAGCGGTGGCGTAGGTCGACGTTGCGCTCGAGCAGCGGCAGGAAGAGCTCAAAGTCGGAAGTCGCTTTCGCCTGGATCCACACCGGTCCCGCCTCCGAGGCCGCGCGGACCATCTCGGCCCGCAGCTCGGCCGGCACGCGCACGGCCTTGTCGTAGTCGCGCCGGGTGACGCGGATCAGCGCCGCGTCGTCCGAGTCGGGGTCGAGCGACGCTTCGAGCGGCGCGAGCTCGTCCAGCAGCCGGCCGACCTCCGGATCGGCGAGCACTTCGTGCGAGAGCCGCTCGAGCAGCGCCATGTGCCCCGCCCGCTGCCGCCCGCCGGCGGGCGGCATCATCGTCCGCTGGTCCCACGCGAGCAGCAGATTCAGTTCGTCGAGCGCGTGATGGTCGGCGAGCCGAGCCTTGAGACGCTCGAACGCATCCGGCATGACGGCAGCCTACCGGCCGCGTGGAAAACAGTGCACGGCAGACGAGTGCTGCCGTCGTGAGGGTGGCGGAGGGGACTCGAACCCCCGACCACCGGGACCACAACCCGGAGCTCTACCAACTGAGCTACCGCCACCGCGAGGCGGCTACAAGGGTACCGGAGCCGAACCGTCCCTCACCGGGGACAGCGGTACGCTTTCGAGCACGCGCCCGTAGCTCAGGGGACAGAGCAGCGGACTTCTAATCCGCGGGTCGCAGGTTCGAATCCTGCCGGGCGCGTCCCGCGCGCCCAGCCGTGCCCGCGTCCCGCGCTACGCTGCGCGCCATGTCCACTGCGACCCTGCACACGAACCGCGGTGCGATCACCGTCGAGCTGTTCGATGAGGACGCTCCCAAGACGGTCGCCAACTTCGTGACGCTCGCCGGTGAAGGCTTCTACGACGGCGTCACGTTCCACCGCGTCATCCCGGACTTCATGATCCAGGGCGGCGACCCGACAGGCACCGGCTCCGGCGGCCCCGGCTACGCGTTCGAGGACGAGTTCAACAGGCAGCTCATCGTGCGCGGCGCCCTCGCGATGGCGAACTCCGGCCCGAACACGAACGGCAGCCAGTTCTTCATCGTCACCGCCGACGCCTGCCCGTGGCTCGACGGCAAGCACACGGTGTTCGGCCGCGTCACGGAGGGCATGGAGGTCGTCGACGCGATCTCCGCGCTCGAGACCGACGCGCGCGACCGCCCGCGCGAACACGTCGTGATCGAGCGCATCGAGCTCGTCCCCGCGTAGCCGCGTAGCCGCGTGGTCACCTGGGACGACGTCGTCGCGCTCGGCCGCGAGCTCCCGGAGACCGAGGAGGGGACGTCGTACGGGCGGCCGGCGCTGAACGTGCGCGGGAAGTTCGTCGTCGCGCTGCGAACCGACCCGGACGCGCTCGTCGTCCGCTGCGACCTCGACGAGAAGCCGTTCCTGCTCGAGGCGCGCCCGGACATCCTGTTCGAGACGCCGCACTATCACGGCTACGGCGCGATGCTGATCCGACTCGAGGCGCCGCTGGACGACGTGCGCGAGTTTCTCGTCGACTCGTGGCTGCTCGCGGCGCCGAAGCGGCTCGCGAAGCAGGTTCAGCCGGACTAACGAACCGTGCGCAGTTCGTCGTACACGCCTTCGAGCTGCTCCTCCCGCAGGAAGCGCAGCAGGTAGACGGCGAAAACGGCGAAGAAGACGATCGCCTCCTCGACCGCCATCGTCACCCCGGCGATCTGCTGATCTGCGAGCGGCGACGGTCCCCACGCTCGCGGCGCGTGCGCGTAGAACGAGTAGATCGCCCGGGGGACGAGCGCGAGCACGAGGCCGAGCGGCGATGCGAGCACGAACGCGGCGAAGAGGTACGCGGCCTTCGCACCCGAGGAGTACGCACCGTGGATCACCGGCCACCAGAGCCCGATCCCGGCGGCGAGATACGTGACGTGCTCGACGTGGAGCAGCGAGTGCGGATGGCGCAGCGCGAAGTCGTAGATCCAGGGCAGGTGCCAGGCGAAGTACGTGCAGAGCCAGACGGGAAGCGCGACGAGCGGGCGCAGCAGCGGGAAGCCGCCGGCGCGGGCCGCGAGCGCCGGCGGAATCGCCAGCACGAGCAGCGCAGGCGCCCACTCCGCGAGCACGACGTTCTGGAGCAGGTGGGCCCAGAGGAACGTGTGCAGCGCGAACTGCTGGAGCTCGGTGGCGAAGGCGGCGACGATCAGGGCAATCGCCGCCACGAGGGCAAGCAATTGCCGCCCCTTTGGTCGCGCCGCGAGCCAGAGAACGCCGACGAGCGGAACGAGTGCCGTGACCTCGAGAGGAGTCTCCACGGCGCCTACGGTAACGAGACGAGACGTACCGCTCAGCTCAAAGGTCGAGCCATTCCTCCCGCGTGAAGCCGGCCAACTCCTGAATGGAGCCGTAGATCAGGTGCACGAGCCACGTGTCGTGCACGGTCAAGAGGCACGTGCCGTACGGGAGAGCGTTCCGCCGCTTCTTGCGGCTGTATCGGGAATAGTGGTTCACCGTCGAGGTCCGAAGACAGGCCGCCGGAAGCCGCAGCGTGTGCAGCCAGAACTCCTCGATGGTGTGCTGCTGTCGTTCGTGATCCGCGAACAAGTTGCACGTGACGCGCATCCTCTCGTCAGCGACGTCGAGATACGCGCGTAGGAAGTCGACGAAGAAGCGCATCATCTCGGGATCCGAGTTCGTGAAACGAACGCTGTTCCTCGCCCTCGATCCCTCCGCCCAATAGAGCATGCAGCCCGCCGCGTACCGACTGTCCGCAGCGCGAGCACGCCGACGCCCTTCGTTTTGCGCCTCCATCCGGTGCATGCGTGCACGTGCCGCGTTCGCCGCAGAGCCGTTTCGAGAGGCGTCGAAGCGGGGGTCCTGGATGCGTAGGGCCTCGATCTGTGCAGGCGCGAGCTCGATGTCGCGGACCCAGAGGCTCAACGACGAGCGAGACACCTCCAACCGTCGCGCAATGTCTCTGATCGAGCGCCCCTCCGTCGCCCGCAATCTTCGCGCTTCCAGCCGTTCTGCTGTTTTCACAACGGACAACTTACCGCCGGACCCGGACGGAGCGCGCCGGCAACGGGCCGAACGACCAGAGCGGGCGGCGGGAATCGAACCCGCGTCATCGGGTTGGAAGCCCGAAGCTTTGCCACTAAGCTACGCCCGCGCGTCGGCCAATACGGTAGCGGCGGATGCCCCAGCAGATGGTAGGACTCCGCCGTGGAGACGTGCGGCGTCGCGATCGTAGGTGCGGGCTCGGCCGGGCTCGCCACCGCCGCGCTGCTGCACCGCGCCGGCGTGGACGCGCTGTTGCTCGAGGCCGGGCCCGAGCCCGGCGCCGCCTGGCGCGAGCGGTACGACCGGCTGCATCTGCACACGCCGCGGCTGCTCTGAGGACTGCCCGGCCGGCGCATCCCGCGGCGCTGCGGTCGCTGGGTCTCACGCGACGACCTGCTCGTGTACTTCCACGAGTACGCCGCCGCAGAACGCCTCGACGTGCGCACGAACGCGCGCGTGCGCAGAATCGACCGCGACGGCGACGCGTGGCGACTCGAGCTCGAGCAGGGACCGCTGAGCGCACGCACCGGGATCGTCGCGACGGGCTACAACGGCACGCCGTTCGTCCCCGACTGGCCCGGACGCGAAGGCTTCCCGGGCGAGATCATCCACTCGTCCGAGTATCGGAACCCGGAGCCGTTCCGCGGCCGCGACGTGCTCGTCGTCGGCGCCGGCAACTCGGGCGCGGAGATCGCGACCGACGTCGCCGAGGGTGGCGCCGCGCGCTCGCGGCTGTCCGTGCGCACGCCGCCGCAGATCGTCCGCCGCGCAACGGCGGGTATCCCCGCGCAGCTGATCGGGATGGCGATCAGGCACATGCCGCCGGGCTGGGTCGACCCGATCTCGAAGACGCAGCGCAAGCTCTCCATCCCCGACCTCTCGCGCTACGGGCTACCCCGGCCGGAGCAGGGCATCCGCACGGCGTTCCTCGCGACGGGGACGACGCCGATCCTCGACGTCGGCATCGTCGCCGCCGTGCGGCGCGGTCTCGTCGAGATCGTGGCCGCCGTCCGGGGCTTCGAGGGAGCGGAGGCGCTGCTCGCAGACGGCTCGCGCATCGACCCGGACGCGGTGATCGCCGCCACCGGCTTCCGCGCCGGCCTCGACGAGCTCGTCGGCCACCTCGGCGTGCTCGGCCGGAGCGGCCTGCCGACGCACACGGACGGCGAGCCCGCGCTCCCCGGGCTCTGGTTCGTCGGCTTCGTGCCGACGCTCGGCGGCCAGCTGCGCGAAGGCAGCGTCGCCGCGGAGAAGGTCGCGGCCAAGGTCGCAGCGTCACTTGTGACGACTGCTCGCCGGTGACGAACTGATCGACATCGACGGCCGTGAGTCGGGGCGGGCAGACTCGAACTGCCGGCCTTCGCGTCCCAAACGCGATGCTCTACCAGGCTGAGCTACGCCCCGTTTGACGCTCGTACGAGCGTACCGCATGGCAGTTCGCGCAGACGAGTTCGCATTTCGCCATTTCGTTCCGGGCCTGGATCGTCCGGCCGCCTTGAATCAGCGCGCTCACCTCCGCGAGCCGGCGGCGACGCTCCTTCACTTGTCGAAGGCGCCGCGCTCGGTTCCGGCGGTGGTACTCCCTGTCGTACGCGCGCCGCAACGCTTCGTGTTGTCACCTTAGACACCGAAGCGGACAGCGACGGTGATCGTCCGCAGTCGCAGCTAGGTTCGCGCGATGGCCGAGCCGCTGCCGCTGTCGCCGCGAACCCAGCTGCCGCGCGAGCGGCGGCCCGTCGTCGGCTACGCGATGGTGCTCGTCGCCGCGACGCTCTTCGGCATCAACGGCGCCTTCTCGAAGGTGGCACTGACCTCCGGGCTCTCGTCGCTGCGGCTGACCGAGACGCGCTCGGCCGGCGCGTGGATCGGGCTGACCGTGATCGCACTCGCCCGCGATCGCCGGTCGCTGCGCGTCTCCCGCTCCGAGCTCCCACGGCTCGCCGTGTTCGGCGTTGTCGGCGTCGCATTCGTCCAGCTCTTCTACTTTCTCTCCATCCACCGCTTGCCCGTCGGGATCGCGCTGCTGATCCAGTACATCGGCCCCGTGCTCGTGGCGATCTGGGCGCGCACCTTCGGGCACGAGCGCGTACGGCGGCGGATCTGGGCCGCGCTCGCGCTCTCGCTCACCGGGCTCTCGCTGATGGTGCAGCTCTGGAGCGGCGTGACGCTCGACGGGCTCGGCGTCACGTTCGCGCTCATCGCCGCCGTCGTCTTCGCGTCGTACCTGCTGCTCGCCGAGCGCGAGGTCGCACGGCGCGACTCGATCCCGCTGCTCGCGTGGGGCTTCTTCTTCGCCACGCTCTTCTGGACGATCGTGCAGCCCTGGTGGAGCTTCCCCGCCGGCACCGTCGGCAAGCGGGTGTCGCTCGAGGGGCACCTCGCCTCGTGGCACCTGCCTTTGTGGGGGCTCGTGCTCTGGGTGATCGTGCTCGGCTCGATCGCGCCGTTCACGCTGATCGTCGGCGCGCTCCGTCACGTCAGCGCGACGCGTGTCGGGATCGCGGCGATGCTGGAGCCGGTCGTCGCGACGGCCGTCGCCTGGCTCTGGCTGCGTGAGTCGCTCGCGCCGGTGCAGCTCGCCGGAGCCGCCGTCGTGCTCTGCGGCATCGCTCTCGCCCAGACGGCGCGCTGATTATCCGGGCTCGACGAGCGAGCGTAGTGTGGCGAGTTTCTCGCCGCGCAGCTCGTCCCGCTCGTCCCGCTCGCCCCGCTCGATCAGGTCGCGCACGCGCGACGCGAGCTCGAGTGGGTTGAACGGCTTCGTCAGGAAGTCGACGCCGCCGATGTCGAGCCCGCGCGCCCCGTCTCGCACCTCGACGAGCGCTGTCAGGAAGACGATCGGGATCTCGCTCGTACGCTCGTCACCGAGCAGCTGCTCGGCCACCTGCCAGCCGTCGAGCCGGGGCATCCTCACGTCCAGGAGCACCACGTCCGGCCGCTGCTCGCGCGCGAGCTCGATCGACGAGATGATCGTCTGGCGCGCGGCGCAGGGCTTCATTGGCGGCGGCATGATCCCGACCGTCTTCGCCTCCGCCTACACGATCTTTCCACGCAGCAAACAACCGATCATCGCGCCGATCATCGGGCTGGTGGCGACGCTGGCGCCGACCATCGGGCCAACGGTCGGCGGCTATCTGACCGACCTGTTTTCCTGGCATTGGCTGTTTCTCGTCAACATCATTCCCGGGATCATCGTTTCCGTCGCGACCTGGTTCCTGATCGATTTCGACAAGCCCGAT
>JBEKEH010000146.1:0-7453 GCA_050013935.1 Gaiellaceae bacterium
CCGGAACCGTGCCGGGGAATGTGGCGATCTGGTACCGGGGAGCGAGCTACGAACTCGGCCGCGGACAGGGCTTCTACGGGATCTGGGCCGCCGGCGGTCCGCGGACGCAGCCGATTGAGTGGTGGCCGGAGACGCCTGAGGGCTGGCACGGCGCGTGGTCCCGGTTCACCAGCATCCAGCCGCCCGCCTCCATTGTCCGGCTCAGCCAGTCCGACGCCCGGGCCGCCAGCGCGAGCAGCCCCGACGCACCCGCGGGCGGCAGGCGCGGCGTCATCGCGGCGTCGCTGCTCGCCGCCGGCGTCGTGATCGGGGTCATCGGGCTGTTCCCGGACTACCTGGGCGGTGCGAGCCTCGCCGCCCAGCCGTCCGTCGCATACTCGATGCGCCTCAGGTACTCCTCCACGACTGGCGCGAAGACCCGCTGCCGCGAGACCACCTCGGTAAGGCCTGCAAGCTCCGCGTCGCTCTTCGCGTCTGCGTAGTCGTAGAGGATGACGGCCCCATCGGTGTAGAGGCGCTGTGACGCCAGAGCGTGCTCGATCCCGATCTCGTGCTCGAGGATCGAGACCGCGGCCCTGATGTGTTGAAGGCTCACCCCTGCGCGGCGGAAGGCGGCGAGCACCATCCCCTCGGCCACGCCGACGAATGGGACCGCCGCGAAGCCTCGCGCGGCCTTCAGGCTCGAGACGATCGGCTCGCCGACCACGACCGGCCGGCCCGGCGGTCGGCGCACGTAGCCTTTCGCCCAGGTCGCGAAGGTCGACGTCGGCACGCCGAGGAACCGCGCCGCCTCGGCGACGGTGTACAGCGGCACGTCGAAGCGGATGTCGTCCTTCGGGATCTTCACGGCGTTCTCCTTCGCCGTCTGATCGTACTTCCCGCCTCACCCGGCGGGAACGGCCGCACCGGTCAGCGGCCGGCCTGGGCGCGCCTGCGCCGCAGGCGCGCAGGCGCCGACGCCGCGCGCTCGGCGGCGATCCGATCGAGCAGCACGCTCGCCGGCTCGTCATCCGGATCCTGCGGAACGAGCTCGCCGCGGTAGGCACAGGCGAGGATCGCGCGGCGAAGGCCATTCGCGTGGCGCGCCGTTTCCGCGAGGGAGGCACTCACGCGAGAGACTGCGGTAGCGGCTTGCTCGACCGTTGCAAGCACCGCCTCTTGAACAGGTCGCGGAGGGACTGGAATCGAATAGGCGTGGATGTCTCGCAAGTTGATATGGGGATGGGCGCTTCCTGTGGCAGCAGCTTCGGCTTGAGCACGGCCGAGACGGCTATTCAGCACGAGTACCAAGAGGGCCGACGACATTCGCTCGTCAGGCCGGAATAGCACCATGCCCTGCGAAAGACAGAGCCCGATTCCCTCTGGAACCACAACAGCCCAGCCGTAGCTCAACTCTCTGCTGTAGATGATGTCCCCTGGCTGCGGCACTCTCCGCTCCGTTTGGCGGCTGAATTCAGCACGATCCACGCGCGCAGCGTTTTCCATGTCGAGCACGCCGCCCACGACGTCTCGCGGACGAAGTGCCGGAATCCCCGTACCGCAATATCGCGGCGTCCGATGAGGGCAATCAACGAAGACGGGGCAGAGGTCGGCGAGCCGCATGCTTGGAGCCGCGGGTTCATGGAGCGCCTCTGTAAGCACCGCGTCAAGCCACGCGCCAGCTTTTCTTCGCGCTGCGGCAAGACCCAGCGTGGCAACGTCGAGTCGCGAGACGGACTCCTCGACCGCCCCCACGATCCGGCGCTGCTCGGCGAGCGGCGGGATTGGGATCTCGTACTCAAGGAGCCGGCTCGTCTCGATGTTGCTGACCGTCGTGCCCGACTTCGAACAGGTGGCGAGAATCTTGTTCGCGTCAGCGCGGATAGCCCACGCGACGTACTCCGGTTGGATTCCGGCCATCGGCGTCAGCGCTTTCATGTCCTGGTTCAGTGCGACTTCGCGATCAGCAAGGGCTACCGGTAGCGAGTGACGAAGGATCCCGCTCCGCGTCACAACCAAGACTGAGCCGGCAGGAACGATTCGGGTTGCAGATGCTTTGACGGCCGCCGAGGTGATGTGGTCCGCGGTATCAACGATGCGTTCGACCTTCATGTCCTTTGGGGAAACCCAGGGGATGTCGCCGGTCCAATAGTCGCTGGTGCTCTTGCTCGGCGTTCCGCCGCCCTCCCACCGCCCGAGGTCTCCCAGCGGTGCCCACGCCCATCCGCGCGGCAGCTCTGTCACGCCGCCAGCTCCCGCGTCAGCTCGTCGAGCAGCGGATCCAGCTCCTCGCCGAACAGCTCGTATGCCTTGCCGAGACCGCCACGCTCGGCGAACGGCGGATCCATCAGGTCGTCGCGCGACACGCCGAGCGATGACGCGATCGTGTCGCGGATCCGCTCGAGCCACGCGAGCTGCTCCGGCGTGAACTCGCGGCCTGCGTTCTCCTGCTGGAGTAGCCACGCGTCGAACCGTTCGCACACACGCTCCGGGAACGGGACGAGCTCGTCCTCCTGCTCGAGCGCGAAGCGGACGAGCTGGACGAGGTCGGTGAGGATCCGCTGACCGGAGCCGAAGACCCTCTCGCGGTCGAGTGTCTCGTACGCCTGCCAGAGCCGCTCCGGTGTCCACTGGTGCGGCGGCCGGCCGATCACGTTCGCCAGCTCTCGCACCTCTGCGTAGGTCAGCCGCTGCGACTGCGGGCGGCTGTAGAGGATCTGGAGCGCGGTGATCTCATCGCGGTGGTCCTCGATGAATCGCCGGAACGAGTCGACCGTCGTACGCGCCCGCTCGGTCGCATCGACTGAGTATCCGGCGGAGACGAGCTCGTCCGCGCTCACCTCGTCGATCAGCTGCTCGTACGAGCGGCGGATGTCGACGATGCGCTGCCGGAGCTCCGGGTTGTGCGCGAGCGGTGCGATCGCCTCGTCAAGGAGCTGCTTCCGCGCCTCGGCAATGTCCTCCGCGTTTGCCCCCAGCCCGGCGATCTCGGCGGGCCGATCGGGGTCGAGCGCATCGACAAGCCCGCGCGCGATCGCCTTCAAGCTCGTCCCGGCGAGCCTTTCGAGCTCCTCGCGGTCCTGCCTCGTCAGACGGCGGTCGAGCCGGGCGAGCCGTCCGGCGATGGTCGAGAGCACCTCCGGATCGCGGTTGCCGTACGAGATCCGCTTGAAGAGCTTTTCGAGCGGCACCGTCGGCTTACGGTCAAGCGGCACCGTCTCGGAGAGGTCGCTCTCGGTGACTCCGACCGCGTCGACGATCACGAAGCGGTCCTTCGCCGCCGCGTCGGGGGTTACGAGCCGGAGGTCGCCGGCGTCGATCACGCGCACGCCGCGGCCCTTCATCTGCTCGAAGAAGGTTCGGCTCTTGACGGCGCGCATGAAGAAGACGCACTCGAGGGGTCTTATGTCGGTGCCGGTCGCGATCATGTCGACGGTCACGGCGATGCGGGGGTTGTAGGTGTTTCGGAACGAGCGCAGCAGCTCGTCCGGTTTCCGGCCCGTCGTCTTGTAGGTGATCTTCACCGCGAACTCGTCGCCCTTGCCGAACTCCTCGCGGACGATGCGAAGGATGTCGTCTGCGTGCGAGTCGTCCTTCGCGAAGATCAGCGTCTTGGGGACATCGGTGCGGCCGGGGAAGATCTCGGTGAACAAGCGCTTGCGGAACGTCTCGATCACCGTGCGGATTTGATCCTCGGCGACGACCGCACGGTCGAGGGCCTCTGAGCCATAGCTCACCTCCTCGTCGAGCCTCTCCCAGCGCACCTCGCGCGTCGCGCGGTCGCGGAAGCCGGTGACGAGTCCCGCATCGACGGTGCTCCCCTGCTCCGTGATCTCGGTGCGAATCCGATAGACGTCGAAGTCGACGTTGACCTGGTCGGCGACCGCCTCCTCGTGGCCGTACTCCATCACGAGGTTCTGGTTGAAGAAGCCGAGCGCCTGCTTGTTCGGCGTCGCGGTGAGCCCGATCGTGAAGGCGTCGAAGTAGTCGAGCACCTGTCGCCAAAGCCCGAAGATCGAGCGGTGGCACTCGTCCACGATCACGACGTCGAAAGTTTCCGGCGGGACGGCCGGGTTGTAGACGACCGAGACGGGCTCGTCGGGGAGCGCCTCGTAGGCGGACTCCTCGTCCAGCTCCTCGTCGAGTTCAGTCTCGCCCTTCAGAGTCGAGAAGAGCCGCTGGATCGTCGAGATCGTCACGCGAGAGACGCGGTCGATCGAGTTCGACGACATGTGCTGGACGTTGTAGAGCTCCGTGAACTTCCGGCCGTCGCCGGGCACCGAGAACGTCTGGAACTCGGACAGCGTCTGGCGGCCGAGGTTCGCGCGGTCGACGAGGAAGAGGATCCTTTTCGCGCCTCCGTAGCGCACGAGCCGGTAGGCGACGTTCGCGGCGGTGTACGTCTTGCCGGAGCCGGTCGCCATCTGGATCAGCGCCCGCGGGCGGCCCTCGGCCAGCGAGACCTCGAGGTTCCGGATCGCGCGCTCCTGCGCCTGCCAGAGGCCGTCCGTCGCGAGCTCGGGCATGAGCTGGAGGCGGTGGCGAAGCGTCGGTGCGAGCGGGTCGCCGTGGTACGCGTCGAGCCAACCGGCGAGGGTCTCCGGGCGATGCACCGCGTAGACGTCGCGCGTGCGCGCGTCGGGGTCGAGCCCGTTACGGAACCGAGTCTCGCGGCCGGTCGACATGTACGTGAACGGCAGCGGCTCGAGCGGGACGTCGAGATCGTCGGGCATGCCCTCGGCGTAGTCGTTCCGCTGCGGCTCGACGCTGCTGAGGATCGTCCCGGCCGGCTTCGCCTCGAGCACGCCGAGCGGCTTCCCGTCGACGAAGAGCAGGTAGTCGGCGCGGCCGTGTCCCGGCGCGAGGACGAACTCGCGGATTGCGACGCCTTTCCCGGCGGCGAGGTTGACCTTGTCGGCGTCTTGGACGACCCAACCGGCAAGCGCGAGCATCTGGTCGATCTCGATCCGCGCCTGCGCCTCGGGCGTCAGGTACGTCTCGGCCGCAGGAGACGCGTTGCCATCGGACACCGTTGGGAACTCTAGGGCATGGCGACCGTCAGCTCGACTCGAGCTGCGGGCCTCGCTCGAAGCCAGCCGACGAGCTCGTCTCCCTGGAGGTAGACGACGCCGTCGGCGTCGACGCGCCGGTCGGGGAAGTCTCCCCAGACCACTACCACGGGCTGAACCCAGGCACGGGCACCGAGTTGCCGGTGGGCTGTCGAGGCGAGTTCCTTGGCGCGGCCGCGGAGGCGCGGCGCAAGACGGGGCCACGGCGTGACATTGCCTGCATCGTCGTACGACCGGGTCTGAAGCACGCCGTCCTCGACCGTGATCCGACCGCGAAGAGCCTTCGTTTCGAGGAGATACACGCCGTTCGGCCCGGAGACCACGTGGTCGTCGTTACCTCGCCCGTGGTCGACGTCGTGAAGGACTGACCAGTCCTCTGATTCGAGCGTGCGAAGGGCGTCCTCGGTCCAGCGCTCTCCTTGCGCGCCCACGCCCCACTTCAAGACGTCCCAGGGAGATTGCTCCCAGACCCAGAGCCCAACCCCGACGGTGAGGCCACAAGTCAGCCCGGCCCCGAACCACCATACGAAGTTCCCCAACATGGCCGCCACGGCGACGTACGCCGCGCAGAACGGCGCGAGCCTGAGCGCGAGGCCGGGCAGCGTTCGGCGTCTCCAACTACTCCGACCCCGCCGGAAGCGCTCCTCCGCGTAGACCCCTGCTCGATAGCGGCGCCGCATGCGCCCAATATCGGCGCTGCCACCTGGAAGCTGAAGAATGTCAACGCCGCCCTTTAGGATCGATCCATGCGGGACGATGGTCTGCGCAGCTCGTGCTTCGCGTCACTGGACGTCCTCTGCGCGAAGCACGGTGAGGATGTCCCGTATGTCGGCGGCCTCGACCAGGGCTTCCCGTTCCGCGGCCGACGGATCCCATTTCTGTCGCGGTACAGCGGGATCTATCGCGCGGCCGCGCAAGAGGGGCCCGCCGCGCTCTCGATCAACACCTCCGCCAGGTCGCCGTACGACGACGAGGAGGTCGCGGACGGGTTCCTGTACGCGTACCGGCGAGGGCAACTCGACCAGCCGGACAACCGCGCGCTCCGGTCGGCGTTCGCGCTCGCGGTCCCGATCGTCTACTTCGTCGCGACGAGGCCGGGCTGGTACAAGCCGCTCTACCCCTGCTACGTCGTCGCCGACGACCCGGCCGCGCGGCGGGTGCTCGTCGCGCCCGGGCGAATGGTCGGGCCCGTCGACGAGCGCGATCCCGTCCCGCTCGAGGATCCACTCGAGCGGCGCTACGGCGTCCGCGAGGCGCGCGTCCGCCTCCACCAGGCCCGCTTTCGCGGACGGGTGCTCGTCGCGTACGACAGCCGCTGCACAATCTGCCGGCTGAAGGAGACGCGGCTGCTCGACGCCGCACACATCGTCGGCGACGTCGAGGAGCGCGGCGAGCCGCACGTGCGGAACGGCCTCAGCCTCTGCTCGATTCACCACCGCGCGTTCGACCAGGATCTCGTCGGTGTCGCTCCGGACTACACCGTGCATGTGTCGCGCCGCCTGCTCGACGACGAGGACGGGCCGATGCTCGAGCTCCTGAAGGCGTTCCACGAGAAGACGATCGAGCTTCCGGCGCGGCGGACGTGGCAGCCCGACCGCGAACGGCTCGCCGCGAGATTCGAGCGCTTCAGCGCCGCGGGCTGAGCCGCTGCCCGGGCGTTTTGCTCAGTCCGCTGGGACATGGCCCGATCTTACGAGGCGCCCGCGAGGTCACGGGCGACCGCGTCGACGACGGCGGTCGCGTGCTCGAATGCCTCCCGAACCTCGTCGTCGTCTATTCGCAACGCCTCGTACTCGCTCTGGTTTCGCATCTGGCGGAGGAGTTCGAACTCGTCGAGATGCCAGTCGATGTCAAGGTGGTCGAGGGCGGCCCGCCCGTACTCCCCGGTCTTCACATGGTCGGCCCCGCGCGTGACGCGGTAGCCGTTCGCGCGCATGTGCGCGACGACTGCCTTGCGCATCGCGTCGTACAGCAGCGCGAACGCGGCCTCGGGGTCGTCAGCGACGATCTTCTCTGCCGAAGAGATGTGCGTGCGGGCGCTCTCGAGCTCAACGAGCGCCGTCTCTGGGTCGGGCTGCGTCGCGCGCAGCCTGCCGTCGCGCAGGAGCTGTTCGACCTCAGCCGCAGTCATGGGCGTCGTCGAGGGCCACCAGGGGCGCCGGCTTCAGCGAGCGGACGAACGGAGTCTCGTCCGACTCCCAGCTCTCCTTCGCCACGACGGTCGGATTGACCTCGAGCCCGAGCTCCCGACCGGCTTCTCGGCAGACTCGCGCGAGCACACGCCGATCCGGCCGCCCGACGACGAGCAGATCGATGTCCGCCGGGGCCGGTCCGGCCTCGCCGTGGTAGCGGCTTGCCCACGAGCCGAAGATGTATGCCGCTTCGACTCCCGGCAGGCCGCGCAG
>JBEKEH010000147.1:0-7132 GCA_050013935.1 Gaiellaceae bacterium
TCATGCCCCCACCAGCTCGCCGGCGTCGGCGAAGTGGCCGAGAAGCGCGGTCGCCGCGGCCACGGCCGGGCTGACCAGGTGAGTGCGGCCGCCGGCGCCCTGCCGGCCCTCGAAGTTGCGGTTCGAGGTCGAGGCGCAGCGCTCGCCCGGCGCGAGGATGTCCGGGTTCATTCCCAGGCACATCGAGCAACCTGCGCGCCGCCACTCGAAGCCGGCGGCCGTGAAGATCCGGTCGAGGCCCTCTGCCTCGGCCTGTGTCTTCACCTGCGCTGAGCCCGGAACGACCATGGCACGTACGGAGGGGTGTACGTGTCTGCCACGCACGACCGCGGCGGCGGCGCGCAGGTCCTCGATCCTCGAATTCGTGCAAGAGCCGATGAAGACGCGGTCAACGTCGATCTCGCGGATCGGCGTGCCCGGCTCGAGCCCCATGTAGGCGAGCGCACGCTCCGCGGCCGCCTGCTCGTCGGCGTCGTCCATCTCGGCGGGATCGGGCACGGCACCGTCGATCGAGACGACCATGCCCGGGTTCGTCCCCCACGTCACCTGCGACCGGATCGCGGCCACGTCGATCACGAGCTCACGGTCGAACGCCGCGTCGCTATCTGTGGGCAGCGCGCGCCAGCGGTCGAGCGCCTGCTCCCAGGCGGGGCCCTGCGGCGCGGCCGGGCGACCTTCGAGGTAGGCGAACGTCGTGGCGTCCGGCGCGATCATCCCCGCGCGCGCGCCGGCCTCGATCGACATGTTGCAGATCGTCAGGCGGCCCTCCATCGAGAGCTGCTCGATCACGGGCCCCGCGTACTCGATCACGTGGCCGACGCCGCCGTCGACGCCGAGCCGGCCGATCGCGGCGAGCACGAGGTCCTTCGCCGTCACGCCCGGCGGTAGGTCGCCCTCGAAGCGGATCCGCAGCGAGCGCGGCTTGCGCTGCGCGAGCGTCTGCGTGGCAAGCACATGCTCGACCTCCGAGGTGCCGATGCCGAAGGCGAGCGCCCCGAGCGCGCCGTGCGTCGACGTGTGCGAGTCGCCGCAGACGATCGTGATCCCCGGCTGGGTGAGGCCGAGCTCGGGCCCGATCACGTGCACGATCCCCTCGCGGCCGCTGCCGGTCTCGTAGAGAGGGACGCCGAAGTCGGCGCAATTGCGCGCCAGCACGTCGAGCTGCTGCTGCGAGAGCGGGTCGACCGGCGTGTCGTCGCCGGTTGGGACGTTGTGGTCCATCGTCGCCAGCGTCAGATCGGGCCGGCGGACGGGCCGGCCGGCGACCCGCAGCCCCTCGAACGCCTGCGGCGAGGTGACCTCGTGGACCAGATGGAGATCGACGTAGAGCAGGTCGGGGCGGCCCTCGCCGCGGCTCACGACGTGGCTCTCCCAGACCTTCTCGAAGAGCGTCAGGCCCATGCGTCGAGGCTAGCCCGGAGGGGGTGCCGGGAGCAACGGATTGTCCGGTTTCTGGCCGCGACGCTGCTTGGCGCCGGCGAAGTCGAGCATGGAGATCGCGGCCGAGTACCTCGAGCTCGCCGGCGAGCGCAGCCTGTGGGCGCCGATCGCCGAGGAGCACGCGCGCACGGTCGCCACGGTGCTCGAGGTCGTCGAGGCGCACGAGCTACTCGACCGGCACCCTGTCTTGCAGCGCTCGGTGCGCTTGCGCAACCCGTACGTCGACCCGATGAACGCGATCCAGGTCGCGCTGCTCCGCCGCTACCGCGGCGGCGACGAGGACGCCGTCCCGCCGCTGCTGCGCTCGATCGCCGGCATCGCGGCCGCGCTGCGCAATACGGGCCGAGCGGCTCTCCCGCGGCGTCGCCGACGGCTGCAACCAGGTTGCAGACGCCGGGCCGGAAAATCTCGGTGCAGCAACCTGGTTGCGGTCGGAAACCGCTGCCCCGACACTCTCGCTACTACGACGACAAGCCGAAACGTGATCGGCGAGGTCGTCTCCCTGCGCGAGACGCTCGCCGCTCTGCGACGATCGGCGGCGTGACCGAGTTCCGCCGAGTCGACGCGCTGCCGCCGTACGCCTTCGCCGAGGTCGAGCGGCTGAAGCTCGAGCTCCGCCGCGAGGGCAGGGATGTGATCGATCTCGGCTTCGGCAACCCGGACGTACCGCCGTCCGAGGTGTCGATCGAGAAGCTGCGTGAGGCGGCGCTCCTGCCGCGCAACCACCGCTACTCCTCCAGCCGCGGCCTGCCGCGCCTGCGGGAGGCGATCTGCGACCGCTACCGCAGCCGCTTCGGCGTCGAGCTCGACCCGGAGCGCGAGGCGACGCTCGCGCTCGGCGCGAAGGAGGGGCTCGTGCACCTGCTCTGGGTGCTGCTCGGCGCCGGCGACGTCGCGCTCGTGCCGAGCCCGAGCTATCCGATCCACCTGTTCGCGCCCGTCTTCGCGGGCGCCGCCGTCGCGCGCGTCCATGTCGGGGTCGGCATCGACTTCCGCGCGAACGCCGAGGCGGCGTGGCACGCGTCCCAGCCGCGGCCCCGCGTCCTGCTCTGCTCGTTCCCGCACAACCCGACCACCGCCTGCGTCGACCTCGAGCTGATGCAGAGCCTCGTCGACTTCGCGCGTGAGCGCGAGCTCGTGCTCGTGCACGACTTCGCGTACGCCGACCTCGCCTTCGACGGCTACAGGCCGCCGTCGGTCTTCGAGGCCGAGGGCGCGGAGGAAGTCGCGGTCGAGCTGTACTCGCTCACGAAGGGCTTCTCGCTCGCCGGCTGGCGGATCGCGTTCGTGCTCGGGCGCGCGGACGTGATCGCGGCGCTCGCGCGACTCAAGTCGTACCTCGACTACGGCAGCTTCCAGCCCCTCCAGATCGCCGCGGCCGTGACGCTCCGCGAGGCTGCCGCGTACCCGGCCGAGGTGGCGCAGGTGTACCAGGGCCGGCGCAACGCGCTCTGCGACGGGCTCGCGCGGCTCGGCTGGGAGGTCGAGCGGCCGCAGGGGACGATGTTCGTCTGGGCGCGGATCCCGGAGCGGTTCGCCGCGGAGGGAGCGCACGCGTTCGCGCTTCGCCTGCTGCGCGAGGGGCTCGTCGCGGCCAGCCCGGGCAGCGGCTTCGGCGAGGACGGCGAAGGCTTCGTCCGCTTCGCGCTCGTCGAGAACGAGCAGCGGATCGCGCAGGCGGTGCGCGGGATCCGCCGCGTCCTGCGTTCGAGCTCTTAGCCGCCGAGCTCGAGCGTGCCGTCGAGAAACGCGCGGCCGACGACGACGCCGTCGACGCCGGTCGCCTGCACGGCCTCGACGTCGGCCGCGTCGCGGATCCCGCCCGCAGCGAGCACGGTGCCGCCGAAGCCGCGCCGGACCTCGCGCAGCAGCTCGAGGTCGGGGCCGGCGGCTGCGCCGTCGCGCTCGATCGCGGTGCAGACGACATGCGTCACGCCCGCGTCCGTGCAACGCTCGAGCGCTTCGGCCGTCGTCACGCGCGCCGACTCGAGCCACCCCGCCGTGCGCACGATGCCGCCGGCGACGTCGATCGCGACCGCCAGCCGGTCGCCCAGGGCGTCGACGAACGCGGTGAGCGGCAGTGGGCCGAACGCGGCCGTGCCGACGATCACCCGCGTCACCCCGGCCGCGACGAGCGCTTCCGCGTCGGCGACCGTGCGGACGCCGCCGCCGAGCTGCACCGGCACCGGCGCCGCCGCCGTGACGGCCTCGCGCGCGAGTTCGAGCGGCGCGCTCCCGTCCCGCGCCGCTCCCAGCGCCACGACGTGGAGGAGGGGCGGGCCGGAGGCGGCGAGCAGCCGGATCAGCGCGAACGGGTCGCCGGCGTCCACCGTCACGTGCGCGTAGTCGCCCCGGAGGAGGCGGACGGCGCGGCCCTCCAGCATGTCGACCGCCGGGACGATTGGAAAATCTCGTATCACCGTGTTAATATGCTAACACGATGGCAAAGGCACCAGTCTCCGGCGAGCCCTCACATTGGCCGACGCCAGAACACGAGGAGCTGTTCGCGGCGATCGCGTCGCTGCGGACACAGGACGAGGTGGAGAGGTTCCTGCGGGACCTGTGCACGCTCGCGGAGCTGGACGCGATGGCGCACCGCTGGCAGATGGCGCGGCTGCTGAACGAGGGCCTGCCGTATCTGGAGGTGGCGCGCCGCGCGCACGCGTCGACGACGACGGTGACGCGCGTGGCGCAGTGGCTGCACCGCGGCGAAGGCGGCTACGCGCTGGCGCTCCGCCGCCGCCGGAACGCCTGAGAGTCGCCGTCCCCTCCAAGGGCCGGCTGCGTGAGCCGGCGATCGCACTGCTCGAGGACGCCGGGCTCGGGCCGGAGACGCCCGGCGACCGCGCGCTCGCGTTTCCCTGCCGGCACGCGCCCGTGGAGGCGCTGCTCGTCCGCGCGGACGACGTTCCCGAGTACGTGCAGGACGGCGTCGTCGACTGCGGCATCACCGGCCTCGACCTCGTCCGCGAGCGCGGCGCGAACGTCACCGAGGTTCTGCGGCTCGGCTTCGGCGCGTGCACGCTCGAGGTGGCCGTGCCGGTGGAGTCGACCCTGCGCTCGGCGGGAGAACTGCGCGGCGCCCGCGTTGCGACGACGTTCCCACACCTGGCGGCCGCGTTGCTGCCCGAACCGGTGGAGCTCGTGCCGGTCGACGGCTCCGTCGAGCTCGCGCCCCGGCTCGGTCTCGCCGACGCGATCGTCGACCTCGTCTCGAGCGGCAGCACGCTGCGCACGAACGGGCTGCGCTCGCTCGGGCCACTGCTCGAGTCCGAGGCGGTGCTGATCGCGCCGCTGGAGCCGAGCGAGGCGACGCTCCAGCTCGCGTCCGTCTTCCGCAGCGTCGTCCAGGCGCGGTCGGCGCGGTACCTGATGCTCAACGCGCCCGAGGCGGCGCTCGCGGAGATCTGCGCGCTCGTGCCCGGCTCGCGTGCGCCGAGCATCCTGCCGCTCGCCGAGCCGGGAATGGTCGCGGTGCACAGCGTCGTTCCGGCGGCCGACGTCTGGCGGCTGCTGCCGGCGCTCGAGGAGGCAGGCGCGTCCTCGATCCTGCTCGTGCCCGTGGAGCGGATGCTCGGGTGAACGCGGTCGCAACTGTCGGCGAGATCGTCGCGGACGTCCGGGAGCGCGGCGACGAGGCGTTGCGCGAGTGGGCACTGCGGCTCGACGGCGCGGAGCCGGCGCGCGCGGAGCCGGCGCCCGGCCTGCCGGAGGAGGCCGTGCTCACGCTGGCCGACCGGGTGCGGCGCTGGCACGAGCTGCAGCGGCCGGCAGACGTGCGGCTCGAGGTCGAGCCGGGCGTCGAGCTCGAGCGGCGCTGGCTGCCGCTGCGCTCCGTCGGCATCTACGTGCCGCGCGGGCTCGTCTCGACGCTCGTGATGTGCGCCGTGCCGGCGCGCGCCGCAGGCGTGGAGCGGATCGTCGTCGTCACGCCGCCGGCCGGCGCCCGGCCGGTCGCCGCGGCCGCGCGCCTGCTCGGCGTCGACGAGATGTGGGCGGTCGGCGGCCCCCATGCCGTCGCCGCGCTCGCGTACGGCACCGAGACGATCGCTCGCGTCGACAAGATCGTCGGGCCGGGGAGCGCGTTCGTGAACGAGGCGAAGCTGCTCGTCTCCCGCGACGTGGCGATCGACCTGCCGGCGGGCCCGTCCGAGGTCGCAGTCGTGCTCGGCCACGGCGGCGACCGCCGCATCGCGGAGCTCGAGCTCGTGGCGCAGGCCGAGCACGGCCCGGACAGCGTCTGCACGCTCGTCGACGGCGAGGATCTCGAGACGGCGCTCGCCGAGGTGGAGCGGCTCGCGCCGGAGCACGTCGTGCTGCTCGGCGAGGCGGAGTCGCTCGCCGGGAGGATTCGCAACGCGGGCGCGGTCTTCGTCGGCGCGAGCTCTCCCGTCGCGGCCGGCGACTATGCGACGGGCGGCAATCACGTCCTGCCGACCGGCGGCTGGGGCCGCTCGAGCGGCGGGCTCGGGATCGAGACGTTTCTGAAGCCGGTGACGGTGCAGCGGCTGACGCCGGCCGGGCTCGACCGCGTCGCGCCCGTCGTGCGCGCGCTCGCTGCGGTCGAAGGCATGCCGGCGCACGCCGCGGCGGTTGAGCGATGAGCACGCTGCCCGCGGGCTTCCGGCCCTACGCCTGGGCCCCGTCGACCGAGGAGCTCGCGCGGCGCGCGGGGCTCGACCCGGTCGAGATCGTCCGCTTCGACGGCAACGTGCCGCCGCTGCCGCTGCCGAGCTCGCGGCCGGGCGCGATCGCTGCGGCGCTCGCCGAGATCAACACGTATCCGCAGCACGGCGGCTATCCGGGGATCGACGAGGCGATCGCGGCGTACGCCGGCGTCGAGCCGGAGAACGTCGTCCTCGGCGCGGGCGCCGACGATCTCCTGCTTCTCTGCGCTCGCGCGTTCGCACGTCCCGGCGACACCGTCGCCATCCCGCAGGAGCCGACGTACGCGCTCTTCCGGGTTGCCGCCGAGCTCGCCGGCGCCGACGTCGGAGACACGAGGCCCGTGCTCACGTACTGCTGCCGGCCGGGCAACCCGTTCGGCGACCTGCCGCCGCTGCCGGAGACGCGGCCGCTCGTCGTCGACGAGGCGTACTACGAGTACAGCGGCGGCGCGACGGCCGTCGGCCTCCTCGACGACGGCGTCGTCGTCGTCCGTACGTTCTCGAAGGCGTTCGGGCTCGCGGGCGCGCGCGTCGGCTACCTGCTCGCCGAGCCGGAGCTCGCCGCCGAGCTGCGCGCGCGCCAGGCGCCCGCACCGGTCTCGACGCTCTCGGTCGCGCTCGCGCTCGCCGCGCTGCGCACGCCGCCCGACGTCACTCCCGTGCTCGAGGAGCGGGAGCGCCTCGCCGAGGAGCTGCGCGCGCTCGGCTTCGAGCCGCCGCCCTCGCGCGCGAACTTCGTCTTCGTCCCGACCGACGACGCCGACCGGATCTTCGACGACCTGCTCGCGTCCGGCTGCGTCGTGCGCGTCACCGGCGGCGGCATCCGCATCACCGTGCGCGACCGCGAGGACGACGATCTGCTCCTCGCCGCGTTCCGCGGCGAGGACTACGCGAGGCGAAGACGCGCTCGCTACGTTCGCGCAACCGCCGAGACGGCGATCAGGGTGAGGCTTTCGCTCGACGGAGAGAGCCGCGTTCGCGTGTCGACCGGCGCCGGGCTCTACGACCACCTGCTCGAGCAGCTC
>JBEKEH010000148.1:0-6897 GCA_050013935.1 Gaiellaceae bacterium
CGGGTAGACGCGGACGCCGGCGGAGTAGACGACCTCGATCTCGCGCGGCAGCGAGCGCACGAACGCGACCGTCTCGGCGAGCGTCTCCTCGCTCTCGCCCGGGAGGCCGAAGATCAGGCCGAGGTCGGCCGGCACCGCGTGCCGCCGCAGCGTCTCGATCGTCCGGTCGAGGTGCCGCCGCCGGAACGGCTTCTGCGTCCTGACGAGGACCGGCTCGGCCGCCGAGTCGACCGTGATGCTCGCGTGGCCGTTCGTCGAGACGATCAGCGCCGCCAGCTCGTCGGAGAACGGCGTCGGGTTGAAGTAGCCGCGCCACCGGATCCGCTCGTGCAAGCCGCGCTCCTCCAGCCCGCGCAGGAGCGCGAGCGCGTGCCGCTCCTCCGGCAGGTTCAGCTCGTCGTCGGCGAAGAAGATGGACACGTGCTCGATCCCCCGCGCGTCCGCGTCCTGCGCGATCCCCTCGATCTCCGCGAGCGCGGCGTCGATGTCTCCGTTCGCGTGGCGCCGGAGCAGGTTCGCGGTGAGGCAGTAGGCGCATTGCATCGCGCAGCCGCTCCTCGTGCGCACGGGCAGCGAGTTCACGGGGGCGTACAACGGCTCCCGCCGCGTCGGGTACGCGCCCGGCAGGGCGTAGGCGTGCAGCGGCTCCGCCTCCCCCCGCCGCACGAGCCCGGGAACCCCCTCGAGCGGTAGCCGCCCGGCGACACGCCGGAGCAGCTCCCGGAACGCATCCTCGCCGGCGCCCACGATCCCGTACTCGAGCTCGAGGTAGTCGAGGCACTCGCCGGGCATCGCCGAGAAGGCGGCGCCGCCGGCGACGAGCAGCGCGTCCGGCGCCGCCTGCTCGAGCGCGAGCAGCAACCGCCGGATCTCCGGCATGAACCAGGTCACGTCGAAGGGACGTCCGCGGTCCGCGGCCGCCGCGTCGGAGGGGTCGACCACGATGCAGTCGTCGACGATGCGGATCCCGAGCCCGATCACGTCGGGCTGCAGCCGGGACGCGACGTCGACCGCGAACTCGATCGGATGGTCGGAGAGGAGATACGGGTCGAGGATCTCGACGTCGGCCCCCATCGGCTCGACAGCCGCCCGGATCCGCTCCAGCCCGTAGGGCGGCACGGGCGTCACCTGCTGGAAGGGGTTCGCGTGTACGAGCAGGACGCGCAGACCGGTCGCCACGGGGTTGCCGGCGCGCCCTACGTGAATCGACGGGACGGGTGTCGGACTCGACTCCGTGGCGCGAACGACGCTAGCACCCCCGGCCCGGGTTCACGAAGCGCGCGAGAGAACCCGGCTGAGCGCGGCCGCGAAGATCTCGATCTCCTCGAGCGTGCCGACGGAGACGCGGATCGCCGCCGGCTCGCCGAAGCCGGCCAGCGGACGCACGATCACGCCCTCGCGCAGCAGGCGCTCGAAGACGTCCCGCCCGTCGCCGACCTCGACGTAGAGGAAGTTCCCGAGCGCCGGCCCAGCCGCCTCGAGGCCGTGGGCGCGCAGGATCTCGCCGAGCCGCTCCCGGCCCGTGCGGTTCAGCTCGCGCCGCCGCGCGATCTCGGCGTCGTCGCCGATGCTCGCCAGCGCCGCCGCCTGCGCGGTCGCAGTGACGTCGAAGGCGCGGCGCACCTTGCTCGTCGCCGCAACGACGTCCGCGGGCGCGACGCCGTAGCCGACGCGCAGCCCGGCGAGCCCGTAGATCTTCGAGAACGTCCGCAGGACGACGAGCCGCCGCCCCTGCTTGAAGTACTCCTCGATCCCGTCGGCGTAGTCCGGGTCGTCGATGTACTCGAAGTACGCCTGGTCGAGCACGGCGAGCACGTGCCCGGGCAGCCGGTCGAGGAACGCGGCCAGCTCACCGCGACCGTTCCCGGTGCCGGTCGGGTTGTTCGGGTGGCAGACGTAGACGAGCTTCGTACGCGGGCCGATCGCGGCGAGCAGGCCGTCGAGGTCGTACGCCTGGTCGCGCAGCGGCACCTTCTGCACGACCGCGCCGAGCTTCGCCGCGTCGAGCACATAGCTCGGGAACGACGGCCAGCCGCAGACGATCTCGTCGCCCGGCTCGAGCGTGGCCTGCGAGAGCAGGTCGATCACGCCGTCGGCGCCGGCGCCCACGACGATCTCCTCGAACGCGACGCCGTGCAGCTCGGCGAGTGCCGCGCGCAGGGCGTGCACACCGCCGTCGGGGTAGCGGTTCAGCTCGCGCGCGGCGCGCTCGATCGCCTCCAGCGCGGCCGGGAACGGCGGGTAGGGCCCCTCGTTCGAGGCGAGCTTGACCACCCGCTCAAGCCCGAGCTCGCGCTGCACCTCCTCCACCGGCTTGCCCGGCTCGTACGGGACGAGATCGGCGATCGAGCGCCGGAAGAGCCCGTCCGGGCCGGTCACGCAGTCTCGCCGCCACTGCTCTTCTTCTTCTTCTTGCGCCAGAAGAGCAGGACACCGCCGAGCGTGGCGAGGGCCCCGGCGGCGACGCCGCCGGCGCGGCGGGCCGCCGGGCCGACGTCCTGCGCCCGCTTCTTCGCGGCCCGCTTCCCCGCCTTGAGGGCGAGCCAGCCCACGACCGCGTTGCGCTTGTTGATGATGGCCATATGTGGCCTCCCTTCGTCTGGCCCGAGGCTATCGAACCGGCGCAAGGAAAGAGCCGCCCCCTGCGGCAAGGGCGGCTCTCACGGTGAAAGGTTCCCCCGGAGCCTGCGGGCGGCGTGGCTCCGGGGGCTTAGGGACGAGGGCACGTCCTTGGCAATGGAGATGCCGACCCCGGAAGAAACTTGCGCGGAGGTTACGCGGTCGTCGTCGCCCGCGGCTTGCGGTTCGGGACGTGGATGGCCCGGCCGAGCGCGACGAGGCCGGCTTCCTTGATCGCCTCCGAGAGCGTCGGGTGCGGCGCCATCCCGTCCGCGACCGTCTCGACGGTGGCCTCGGCGTCGATCGCGACGACGCCGGCCTCGATCAGGTCGGTCACGTGCGGGCCGACCATGACGAGCCCGAGCAGCTCGCCGTAGCGGGTCTCGTGGATCGACTTGACCCAGCCGACAGTCTCGTCCTGCATGACGGCCCGCGCGTTCGCGACCCAGGGGAACTGGCCGACCGCGACGTCGTCGCCGTACTGCTCGCGCGCTTCGGCCTCGGTGAGGCCGACGCCGGCGATCTCCGGGTCCGTGTAGATCGGCCGTGGCACCGCGCGGTTGTCGACGATCGCGTCGTGGCCGCAGGCGTTCTCGGCCGCGACCTCGCCCTCGCGGAAGGCGGTGTGCGCGAGCTGCCAGTAGCCGGCGCAGTCGCCGACCGCGTAAATGTGCGGCACGGAGGTGCGCCGGTGCTCGTCTGCGGCGATGCCGGTGCGCCGGTCGAGCCGGACGCCGATCCCTTCGAGCCCGAGCCCTTCGACGAGCGGGCCGCGGCCGACGGAGACGAGCATCAGGTCCGTCTGCACGGTCTCGCCCTCGCCGAAGTGGACGGTGAGCTGCGAGCCGTCGTCCTCGACCTTCGTGCACTGCTTGCTGAGGTGGAGCGCAATCCCGCGGCGGCCGAACTGCTTCGCGAGCTCCTTCGCCGCGTCCGCGTCCTCCTGCGGGATCAGCGTGTCGAGCATCTCGATGATCGTCACCTCGGAGCCGAAGCGGCCGAAGATCGACGCGAACTCGCAGCCGATGATCCCGCCGCCGAGCACGACGAGGCGCTTCGGCACCGTCTCCTGCGCGAGCAACCCGGTCGAGTCGACGCAGCGTGGCGAGTCGAGCCCGGGGATCGGCGGGCGGAGCGGGAACGAGCCGGTGGCGACGACCGCCGACTTGAAGGTGACGTCCTCGCCGCCCTCGACCGCGATCGTGTGCGCGTCCTTGAAGCGCCCGGCGCCCTTCACCCATTCGACGCCGTTCGCCTTGAAGAGCCCGGCGACGCCCTGCGTCATCTGCTTCACGACGCCGGCCTTCCACGCGTTCGAGGCGGCGAAGTCGAGCTTCGCCTCGCCGACCTGGACGCCGAACTTCGCGAAGCTCTCCTCGGCCTCCTTGAGCGCGAACGCGGTCTGCACCCACGCCTTCGTGGGGATGCAGCCGACGCGCAGGCAGGTGCCGCCGAGCTCCGGCTCCTTCTCGATGCAGGCGACCTTCGCGCCGAGCTGCGCGGCGCGGATGGCGGCGGTGTAGCCGCCGGGGCCTCCGCCCAGGACGGCGACGTCAACGTCCATGGCTTCTCTCCTCGTTTGCGATCTTCAGTCGATGCTACTCATAGGCGCACGAGCATCGTCACGGCGTGCGGAGTCTCGGCGACCTGCTCGAAGCCGAAGCGCTCGTAGAAGCCCGTCTGCCCCTTGTCGGTGCTGAGGCTCATCGCGGCGTAGCCGTCGGAGCGCGCCCGGTCGAGCAGCGCCTGGAGCAGGTCGGCGCCGGCGCCCTTGCCGCGGCGGCTCGGCACGACGGCGATCGTCAGCTCCGGGGTCCGCTCGTCGACGAAGCCGAAGCCCGGCTCGTCCGCGGTGAAGAGCCGGAACCAGGCCGCGCCGTACGCGTGCGGGCCCTCGAGTGCGACGACGCCGTCGTCGCCCGGCCGGCCCCAGTTGAGCACGTAGCGGTAGACCGGCCGCTCGGTGTCCTCCGCCACGCGCCAGTGGTACGCGTGACGGAGCATGTCGCGGAGGAAGCGGACGTCATGGCTCTCGACCGGGCGGATGACGCCGGGCGCCATCTCAGAGCGCGAGGCCGGGGTCCTCGAGGAAGGTCTTCACCGTCCGGAGGAACTCCGCGCCCGTCGCGCCGTCGACGGCACGGTGGTCGCAGGTGAGCGTCATCGTCATCAGCGGCACGATCTCCAGCTCGCCGTCGCGCGCGACGACCTGCTCGCGCGTCGAGCCGACGGCGAGGATGGACGCCTGCGGCGGGTTGAGCACCGCGATGAACTGGTCGACCTCGTACATGCCGAGGTTCGAGATCGTGAACGTCCCGCCCTCGAGGTCCTCGGTGCGCAGCTTCGCGTCGCGTGCGCGGGAGACGAGATCGGTGCGAACGGCAGCGATCTGCGCCAGCGTGAGCCGCTCGGCGCCGCGCACGACCGGGACGACGAGCCCCTGCGGCGCAGCGACGGCGATGCCGACGTCCGCGCCCGGGAGGACGAGCAGCGCATCCTCGGTGTACTGGACGTTCATGTCGCGGTGACGCATCAGCGCCTGGGCGCAGACCTTCGTGAGCAGATCGGTGACGGTGATGCGCACCTCCGGGTGCAGCTCGCGCTGCTTGGCGATCAGCTCGTTCGCGCGCGCCATGTCGGCGCTCACGGTGAGCTGGAACGCCGGCACCGTCCACGCCTGCGTCAGCCGGCGCGCGATCGTCTTGCGCACGTTCGAGAGCGGCCGCGACTCGACTTCGCCCGTGGGTGCCGTCACCTGGGCCTGCACAGCGGCGGGTCGCTCCTGCGCGCGCTCGACGTCCTCGGCGACGATCCGGCCGTCCGGGCCGGTGCCGCTCAGCATTGCCAGGTCGATCCCGCGCTCGCGCGCGATCCGCCGTGCGAGCGGGCTCGCCTTGATGCGGCCGTTCGTCGTCGCCGCCGCTCGCTGTGGCTCGGCCGGTGTGACCGGGGCAGGAGCTTCCTGCTTCGGAGCGCTCGGCTCCGGCGTCGGTTCGGCGGCGGCGGCGACCTCCTCCCCCTCGTTGCCGATGAAGCCGATCGTCCGGCCGACCTCGACCTCGCCTTGCGGGATCGCGATCTTCAGCAGCACGCCGCTCGCCTCGGCTTCGACCTCCTGCGTCACCTTGTCGGTGTCGAGCTCGTAGAGCGGCTCGCCCTTCGCGACGGCGTCGCCCTCGGCCTTGAGCCACTTGACGATCGTGCCCGACTCCATGCCCTGTCCCAGCCGGGGCAGTCTCACCTCAGTTGCCATGACGTACCGTCCGGTAGATGGCCTGCAGCACGTCGTCCGCATGCGGCACGACGAAATTCTCCATCGCCGGCGCGAACGGCAGCGGCGTGAAGCGCGCGCCGACGCGCTCGACCGGCGCGTCGAGCCAGTCGAACGCCTGGTACTGGAGCACCGCCGCCACCTCCGCGCCGAAGCCCATCCGCGTCACGGCCTCGTGCGCAACGACCGCGCGGTTCGTCTTCTTCACGGATGCGACGAGCGTCTCCTCGTCGAGCGGCTGCAGCGTGCGCGGGTCGACGACCTCGACCGAGACGCCCTCCTTCTCGGCCTCCGCCGCCGCCTTCAGCGACTCGTGCACGAGACGGCCGGTCGCGATCACCGTCACGTCCTCGCCCTCGCGCTGGATCCGCGCCTTGCCGATCGGGATCGGCTCGATCTTCTCCGGCACGGCGCCCTTGATCCCGTACAGCGTCCGGTGCTCGAAGAAGACGACGGGATTGTCGTCGTAGATCGACGACCAGAGGAGGCCCCGGACGTCCTCGGGCGTCGATGCGAACACGACCTTCAGCCCGGGGACGTGCACGAACCAGGCCTCGAGCTGCTGCGCATGCTGTGCGCCCGGCGACCAGCCCGCGCCGCCCTGCGTCCGGAAGACGACCGGCACGGTGAGCTGCCCGCCCGACATGTAGCGGTGCTTCGCGGCCTGGTTCACGATCTGCTCGGCCGCGAGCGTCAAGAAGTCCTCGTACATGATCTCCGCGACCGGGCGCATGCCCTGGATCGCGGCGCCGATCGCAGCGCCGGCGAGCGCCATCTCGGAGATCGGCGTGTTTCGCACGCGCGCGGCGCCGAACTCCTCGAGCATCCCGTGCGTGACACCCATCGAGCCGCCCATCTCGGCGATGTCCTCGCCCATGATGAAGACGTCGTCGTCCTCGCGCATGGCCTGCACGAGCGCATCGCGGACCGCTTCGCGATAGGAGAGCTCAGGCATAGACGTTTGGAAAGGTACCCCGGAGCCAGACTGAAGTCTGGCACCGGTGTCT
>JBEKEH010000149.1:0-6802 GCA_050013935.1 Gaiellaceae bacterium
CATGGAGAAGATCGCCGTCGGGCCGCGCGCGATCGACGTGATCGACATCACGCGGAGCCCGACCGAGAACGTGCTCCGCGTCGCGGCGGCGCTCGGCAAGACTCCGCGCGAGGTCGACGTCGTCGTGCTCGAGCGCGACCGTCACGACGCTCTGATCGACGAGCTCCGTGAGGCCGGTGCGCGCGTGCGGCTGATCCGCGACGGCGACGTCGCGCCCGCGGTCGCGGCCGCACAGCCGGGGACCGGCGTGGACATGCTCTACGGCATCGGTGGCACGCCCGAGGGCGTCATCTCCGCTGCGGCGCTGAAGTGCGTCGGCGGTGGCATCCAGGGTCGGCTGTGGCCGCGCAACGAGGAGGAGCGGCGCGCACTCCTGGACGCCGGCCTCGACCCGGCCCGCGTCCTCCACACGAACGACCTCGTCGCCGGCGAGGACGTCTTCGTTGCGGCGACCGGCGTGACGACCGGCGCGCTGCTCAGCGGCGTGCAGTACTCGGCGGGTGGCGCGGTCACCGACTCGATCGTGATGCGGTCGCGCTCCGGCACCGTGCGCCGCATCAGCGCGCAGCACGCGCTCGAGAAGCTCTCGGCACTGACGGGGCTGGAGTACCGGTAGGCGAAGAGCCGCAACCTGGTTGCGCGCAGCGCAACCAGGTTGCAGCCGTTTCTAGGCGAGAACGGCCTCGCGCTCCATCTCGGGTGCGTACACGCCCGTCCGCGCGGCCGAGTTCATCTTCGCGCGGTGGTAGTACGCGCGCTGACCGGCCTCGACGTTCTCGGGCTTTCCGACCCAGGCCTTCAGCGCCGGCGCCTGGAGCGCGCGCCCGTACGAGAAGGACAGCGGCCAAGGGTGGGGCCCCTTTGCGTTCATCGCATTGAGATGCGCGGTTGCGTCCTCGTCCGACTGGCCGCCGGAAAGGAACACGATTCCGGGCACCGCCGCCGGCACGTGCCGGTAGAAGCACTCGAGCGTCGCGTCGGCGACTTCCTCGACGCCGGCGCGCTCGGATGCCTCGTAGCCGGACAGGACCATGTTCGGCTTGAGCAGCGTCCCGCGCAGGTCGATCCGCTGGTCGTGCAGCTCCGTGTAGAGAGCCTGGAGGACGCGACCGGTGACCGTGGAGGCGCGCGCGAGCGTGTGCGTGCCGTCCATCAGTACCTCGGGCTCGACGATCGGGACGAGCCCCGCTTCCTGGCAGAGCGCCGCGTAGCGGGCGAGCGCATGCGCGTTCACCCAGATGCAATCGTCGCTCGGCAGGTGGTCCGTGATCGAGTACGTTCCGCGCCACTTCGCGAAGCGCGCGCCGAGGCCGCGGTACTCCTCGAGCCGCTGCCGCAGCCCGTCGAGGCCCTCGGTGACCGTCTCGCCCGCGGCGAGCGCGAGCGGCTTCGCGCCCTGGTCGACCTTGATCCCGGGGATGATCCCTTTCGACTCGAGCAACTGCGGGAACGGCGTCCCGTCGAGCCCGGACTGGCGGATCGTCTCGTCGAACAGGATCACGCCGCTGATGAACTCCTCCGCGCCGGGCGTCGTGAAGAGCAGGTCGCGGTACGCCTGCCGGTTCGCCTCCGTCGACTCGATTCCGATCGAGTCGAAACGCTTCTTGATCGTGGGGCCGCTCTCGTCCGCCGCGAGGATCCCTTTCCCGCCGGCGACGAGCGCCTTCGCGGTCTCGTGCAACTCGTTCTGGACCATGCTTTGCCTCTCCAGGTCGGATGTCTCTCGCCCGGAATTATCGCGGCAGCGGCGAGGCCCGCATCGGGAAGAGGCCGCAGGGGCGAGGTGGGACGGTGCGCGCACCTTCCCGCCTCGTCACGCGTCTAGCGATTGCTGCTGCGGCCGCCCCGTCCCCACAGGGCGTTGTGCCGGCGCTGCCGGCGCCCCCGTCCCCAGAGAGCGTCGTGCCGGCTGCTGTCCCCCCGAAAGCGTCTCATGCAGATCTGAGATGCCTCCAGAGTCGCTTTCTTGCGCAGGGGTAGAATCGGCTTTCCACAGGCGGACGTAGCTCAGTTGGTAGAGCACTGGCTTCCCAAGCCAGGTGTCGCGGGTTCGAATCCCGTCGTCCGCTCTCCCTCTAGGCGAGCCAGGCCTCCGCGAGCCGCCGCCGGGTCGTGGCCAGGTATTCCGGGATCACCTTCACCTCGGCGAAGACCGGCATGAAGTTCGTGTCGCCGCTCCAGCGGGGGACGACGTGCAAGTGACCGTGGTCGGTGATCCCTGCGCCGGCGGGGCGGCCGATGTTCCAGCCGAGGTTGAAGCCCTCCGGCCGGTAGACCGCGGCGAGGGCGTCGAGCCCGCGGGCGCCGAGCCGGTGCACCTCGAGCACCTCGGCCTCGTCGAGTTCGCCGAAGTTGACGCCGTGCCGGTAGGGCGCCACGAGCAGGTGCCCGGACGAGTAGGGGAACTTGTTCAGGAGCACGAAGGCGCGTTCGCCGCGGTGCACGACGAGGTGCTCCTCGTCGTCTCCCGCAGCTGCGCGGCAGAAGACGCAGCCGTCCTGCTCGTCCGCGCTCTGCACGTACTCCAGCCGCCAGGGCGCCCACAGCCGCTCCACGGCCCAGAGGCTACAGCCAGCGCCTCCAGCGGAAGAAGCCGAGCATCCCGACGATCACGAGGAGAAAGAAGCCGAGGATCCCCCAGAAGGCGGTCGCGCTCCCGAAACCGGGGAAGTTCACGTTCATCCCGAACAGCCCGGTGAGGAACGTCAGCGGCAGGACGACGACGCTGAAGATCGTCAGCACGTAGAGGATGTCGTTCTGCTGGTGCGAGATCACGGACTCGTTCGTGCCCTCGAGCGCCTCGACGACTTCCTTGTAGTTGTCGAGCAGGTCCCAGATGCGCTCGCTCGCGTCGACGATGTCGTCGAAGTAGAGCTCGAGGTCCTCCGGCAGGAACCGCTCGACACCGCGCTCCAGCTGGCGCAGCGTCGGGCGCTGCGGCTTGATGATCTTGCGGTAGGAGATGATCTCCTGCTTGACCTTATGGATGTCGCGGACGAGCTCCTTCGAGCGCCCCTCGTCCAGCTCCTCGTCGACCTGCTCGAGCTTGAAGCCGATCTTGTCCAGGATCGGGAAGCAGTAGTCGTAGAGGTCGTCGAGCACCTCGTACAGCAACCGCCCCGAGCCGCGTGCGAAGAGGTCGTGGCGGAACTGCTCGTTCTCGAAGCAGCGCCGGAAGAGCAGCGACACCGGCCGCAGCTCGACCGTCGGCAGCGTGACCAGGTAGTCGGGGCCGAGGAAGACGTCGAGCTCGCCCGCGTTGAGGCGGCCGATCGCCTTGTCGTAGACGGGGAAGTGAAGGACGGCAAAGAGGTAGCTCTCGCCCTCCTCGGTGTAGACGTCGACCTTCGGCCGCTGGCGCCGAGACATGACGTCCTCGATGTCGAGCGGGTGCCAGCCGAATTGGCGCGCGAGCTGGAGTGCCTCCTCCTGGCTCGGCCGCTCTTGGTGGATCCAGGTCAGGCCGCCGTCTGCGAGCTCAGCGAGACGCGGCCGGTCGACGACCTCGGCGAGGCCGGCCGGCTCCACGCCGCGGCGCGTGCGGATCCGAGGCAGGCTCGGCATTGGTACTGAGGGGGTCGCCGTTCGCTGACGAGGTCATGGCGGCATCTTAGCCGGTGGCGAACGGCGTGACCCGCACGCGCTCGGGCAGACGGCGCTCGAGCGCGAGCGCCCAGCCGGCGCAGAGCAGGTTCACTGCGGCGGCGGCCGGCCAGAGCAGCAGCGGCGCGTGCTGGAGGAACGTGCCGCCGATTGCCGGCCCGACGATCCAGCCCGCCTGCCAGGAGAGGCTTGCGAGTGCGAGGTAGCGGCCGACGAGCTGAGGCGGCGCGAGGTCGGCGGCGAGCGGCGCGTGGATCGCGCCGTGGAGGCTCTCGCCGAGCGCGAAGACGAGGGTTGCGGCCGCGAACACGGCGGCGGCCGCGGTGGCCGCGAACCAGGCGCCGCCGGCCCACACCCCCAGTAACGCGACCGACCAGAGCACGCCCATCAGGGCGAGCCCCCGCATGCGCCGCCGCCCTTCGGAGAGCTTCGCGAGCGGGAGCTGGAAGAGCACGATGCCGATCGAGTCGAGTGCGAAGATGACCCCGATCTCTTGCTCGTTCACGTGTGCGACGTTCTTCGCGAACGGCGGCAGCAGCTCCACCATCAGCGCGATCGCCGAGGCCATGAACGTTGCGTTCAGGAGCGAGAAGGCGACGAAGGTGCGGTCGCGTCCGACTTCGCGCCAGGTTCCGCTCGCGCGGTCGGGATGGAGCTCGGGTGCTCGCACGCGCGCGATCACAAAGATGTAGCCGACGAACGTGGCGCAGTTGACGGCGAAGAGGACGGTGAAGCTGGACGGGTGTGCGACCGAGGCGATCAGGCCGGCGACGACGCCGCCGACCGCCACGCCGAGATTCATCACGAGGCGCTGCAGGGCGTACGCGGCGGGGCGGCGCCCCGGCGGCGCCATCGCGGCCAGCAGGGCCGACTGCGCCGGCCAGAAGGAGCCGCTGCCCGCGCCCCAGACGACGTAGAGCGCGAACGCCTGCCAGGCGACCCGGATCTGGGGCATGAGCGCGAAGGCGACCGTCATCACGCAGAGCGCGCCCACGAGCACGCGCTTCGGCCCGATCCGGTCTGAGAGCGTTCCGGCGAGGAAGCCGCTGAGAAGCGCGCTCGCCGACTGCGTCGCCGCCGCGAGCCCGGCGAGCCCGAGCGGGATGCCGCGGACGTTGTGGAGGTAGATGATCAGGAACGGGAGCACGATCCCGTTCCCGAACGCGTTCACGAGCGCGCCGCCCTGGAGCACGTACACGTCGCGCGAAAGGCGCGGGTCGAGGCTGCGCAAGTAGGAACGCACGACGCGAGGCTACGAGAGAATGCGCCCGGCAGGATTCGAACCTGCGACCTCGCGCTCCGGAGGCGCGCGCTCTATCCCCTGAGCTACGGGCGCGGTGGAGGCCCAGTGTAGCCGGGCGCCCTACCAGCGGCTGCGGTCGCGCCGCCGCGGGTTCGTGTACGGGAGCAGCCGGAGGAGCGCGGCGACGGCGGCCCAGCTGAGCGCTGCGCCGACCACGCCCGCCGGCGGTGCGGCGAACGCGAGGCACAGGCCGCCGACGACGGCGAGCACGAGCACGTTTGCGACCACGAGCAGGCGGACGGCGAGCAGCGAAACGGGCGACTGCGATGCGGCCCAAACGGCTACCGACCAGCGCCTTGCCACGTGTGGCGGACCTTCCCGGAACGCCCGGCTGCATTGGCGGCCGCCGCGCCGCCGAAGGGGCTTGGTCGACCTACCCGTTCAGACCGCGCGGCGACCACATGCAGCGAACCGCGCCGAGCTAAGAGTTCGATGAGAACCAGGCCTGGCCCGTTTTTCTCATCCGGCTCATAGGTCAATAGGCGAGGCTTCGCTCAGCGGGGCCGACCGTAAGGAGGACGAGCGCATGAACGCCATCACCGATCGCCTACCGTCAGGGTTGACCGCCCGCCGCCTGCCGGGCCGGCTGGCGCGCGTGGGGGTCGTGAACGGGCTCCTCGCCGCGCTCCTGGTGGGCGCCGGGGTCGCCGCCTACCTCACGGTCGGCGGGAGCGGGACGACGACGGCGGGCGCGGTCCGGACCGCGACGGTGACCCGTGGGGTCGTGCTCTCGACGATCTCAGCGACCGGGACGCTGCAGGCGGCGACGCAGCTTTCGTTGAACTTCGTCTCGAGCGGGCAGCTCGTGGCGGTGAACGTGAAGGCCGGCGCGAAGGTGAAGAAGGGTCAGGTGCTCGGTCGCATCGACTCGACGTCGGCCCGCCAGGCCCTCATGCAGGCGCAGGCGTCGCTGAAGACCGCGGAGGCGAACTTCCAGTCGACACTCACGGGCGAGACCGCCCAGCAGCGCGCGCAGGACGCCGTCTCCGTCTCGCAGGCGCGCCAGTCTTTGGCGAACGCAAAGATCTCGCTTGCGGCCACGAAGAAGTCGATCGCGCTCGACAGGCTGACGACCGCCGCGAGCATGAGCCAGACGCAGAAGCAGCTCAGGGCGGACCGGGGCCAGCTACAGGTCGACCTGGCGAAGCAGAAGGCCGACGCGGCGACGTACACCAGCGTCGACGCCGCCACGGCCGCCGTCACGGCCGACAAGGCGACGCTCGCGACCGACCAGGCGAAGCAGCAGACGGACCAGCAGTCGCAGCTCACGTGGCAGCAGCAGCAATCGAGCGACCAGGCGAGCCTCAAGACGGCGCAGACGAACAACGACACCGCCGGGATCACCCAGTACACGAACGCGACGAACTACGACCAGGGCTCCCTCAACGCACTGGCGAAGGTCCTGCAGAGCGACGGCTTCGCGATCAGCCACGACCAGACCCAGCTGAGCGCCGACCAGACCGCGCAGTCGACGCTGACGAGTGACCAGGCGGCGATCAAGGGTGACGAGCAGAAGCTCGCGCAGGACCACACGTCGATCACGAGCGCGGAGAACGGCCGCACGGCCACGCAGATGAAGGATGCGCAGAGCCTCACGTCGGCGCATCAGCAACTCGCGTCGGCACAGCTCGGCCTCAAGTCGGCGATCGCGTCGATCGCGCTGAAGCAGGCGCCGCCGACGCCGTCCGCGCTTGCGGCCGGGCAGGCGAGCGTCCTTCAGGCCCAGATCTCGCTCGCCAACGCTCAGAAGGCGTTCGCGCAGACGACGTTGCGGGCGCCGATCGACGGCGTCGCCGCCGCGGTGAACGGCAGCGTCGGCGCGCAGACTTCCGGCGGCGGCAGCTCGGCGAGCAGCTCGTCCTCGAGCTCCTCGAGCGGGGTCGGCTCGTCGAGCTC
>JBEKEH010000150.1:0-6799 GCA_050013935.1 Gaiellaceae bacterium
CGGCGGCTGACGCCGCCGCTCGCTTCACCGGGGAAACCAGGTTTCCCCCGTGGGCCCCCTTCTTCCGCTAACGGCCGGCGGCTATGGGCCGCGCCCGCCGGCTACTTGAAGATGTTGACCGAGCGTGCTGCGACGAGCAGCACCGTGATCGCCGACACGCCCGACTCGGTCAGCATCAACAACTTCGCCCAGCGCGTGAGCGGCATCGCGTCGGTCGGGCTGAAGGCGATCGAGTTCGTGAACGACAGGTACACGTAGTCCACCAGGCGCGGATGCCAGCCCGGCTCTGCGAGCTGCGGGTTCTCGAGTTGCGGGAACTGAAAGTCAGGCAGCGGCGGGCTCGGTGCGCGCCGCCGGACCGGTCCGCCCCGGTCGAGTCCCCAGAACCAGAGGCCGAACGCGATCACGTTCGTTCCCCAGATCGTGACCCCCTTCAGCAGCAGCTCCGAGCCGCTCTTCTCCTGGCCGCTCAGGAGCGATCCCATCAGCGCCACGAGCGCGAGCGCGTTGGCGGCGCTGACGACTGCAAGCAGCCCGATCGCGGCCGTACGTCGGTGCCCGAGCTGCTCGAGCCGGCGGCGCGGCCACCGGAACGCGAGCGGCAGCAGCAGCACGAGCTCCGGCACAACCGAGGGCAGCCAGACCCACCACGGCAGCCCCCAGAGCTTCCAGCCCTTCCGCTCGCTGACGAGCGCGAGCAGCAGCTGCAACCCGATCACGAAGGCGACTGCGGGCGCCGCCTCCCAGCGCGACTCGACCTCCTCTTCGTGAAACTCGCTGCCGTTCACACGGGCGGACGCAGGCGAGGCGGACCGCTCTCTCGGTAGGGCTCGTAGGACGCGAGCGCGTCGGAGTCGTGCCGGCGGCTGTCCGGGAAGAGCTGCGCCCGGAAGTCGTGCCAGTCGAGCTCCGCCGCTTCGGGGCGCCTGAGGCTCGGCGGTGCAGGCCTCAGGCGCAGCGCCCCGTAGCGGAGATCGAACGGGCCGTGCCTGCGCGCCTCGATCCCTTGCGTCATCGCTTCATCTCGGCCGGCGTGTGCGATGGTGGAATCCGATGGCGGTCGTGATGCCCAGCAGCCACCCGAGCACGGCAGCGGCAAGGATGATCCAGACAAGTGACGCGTGCGTCGTCGAGCCGAACACCCAGTCGACCTTCACGGAACGCGTGTTACGTGAGATGAGGACGACCAGGACAACGAGCAGCGCGACGAACAGGACGGCCCAGGTGTACAGGCGGGCCCGGCGTCCGTGCCGGCGGAATCGCTCCCCGCGAGACTCCACAGACGACGCCGGAGCCGCCTCTGAGCTCGGTTCGCGTGCAGGTTCAGGTGGTGGTTCAGGTGTAGAGGCCACAGCCCCTCCTTCTTCCGTGTGGAACGGCTAGGGGCGGATCCCGACTTGCACGAGCCGCCGGGTCGAGACGCCGGCGAGCAGGTCGTCGCCGGGTTTGCGCGCGCGTACGAAGATCACGAGTGCGTTCCCGTGGTTGAGCGGCATCGTCGAGGTGGGTTGCATGGTGATGCTCGCCCAGCCGGTTCCGTCGGTGGTCGCCTCGGGCGCGTTCGCGGTCCAGCTGTAGGGCAAGCCGATCGCATAGACCAGCGCGCCCTGGATCGAGAAGCCGCGAGTGTCCGAGACGTGGAAGCGGGCGACGAAGGCGCTGCGCGAGCGCAGCGGATTCGGCGTGAAGTGCAGGTTGTCGATGATCAGCCGGTTCGGTAGCGAGACCTGCGTGATCGAGATCGCGTTGCCACCGCCCGTCTTTGCAGGGGCGATCAGCGCCGTCTCCTGCGTGGTCGCGAGCGTCGAGCCGTGGCTGTTGATCGCGGTCACTTTGACCCGCAGCGTGTTGCCGACGTCCGCGGTGACCGCCGTGTAGGTCGTGGCGGATGCGCCCGTGAGGTCGACGCAGGCGCCGCCGGTCGCGTCACAACGCTGCCACTGGTAGGTGAAGGTGGGCGACGGGGAACCGGTCCAGCCGCCCGGGTCGACGCTCAGCGTGCTGGTCTCCTTGAACGTGCCCGAGATCGTCGGCGGCGAGGTGTTGGCAGGCGCGCTGCCCGTCGCCTTGACCACGTCGGTCGGGCGGGAAGTGGCCGACCCCGACCCGGAGGTGTTCGTCGCCGTGACGGCGACCTTCAACCGCTGGCCGACATCTGCGGTGGTCACGGTGTAGCGGGTACCGGTTGCGCCGCCGGCGATCGGCTGGCAGCCGCCGCCGCTGGAGTCGCACCGCTGCCACTGGTAGGAGTACGAGGTCGGGCTGTTGGCCCAACCGCCTTTGGACGCATCGAGGGTCGAGCCGTCGCGGGCAGAGCCCGAGATCGACGGCAGCGAGGTGTTCTGCGGTGCGGCGGCGCGTCCCACTGCCAGTGCAACCGCGGTGAGCGTGAGCGCCGCGGCCGCGGCCGCCGCTATGACGGAGATCTTGCGCGGGATCGCGTGCATGGTCGTTCTCCTAGCTCTTCTCCTAGCTCGAGAAATGCGCGGACAGGTCGCGGGTGAATTCCACGGCGGCTGCGAGCTGCGCGACCTCGGTGGAGGGGCGGATCAGGTAGCTGCGGCCGTCGTAGAGCACATTGGCCCAGGGAAGCCGGGCGGATTCCAGCCAGCGCTGCACGAGGGAAAGAAGCTCGAGCACCCAGCCTCCTCCGGTCGGCGGCTGGACCCTCACGATCCACACAGAGCCGGGGGCGATCTCGGCCGGAAACAACGGGGCGGCGTGCTCCAGGAGCAGGTCGGTGGAGTACCGGTCCGGGGCGAAGATCTCAACCGGTTTGGCGCTCGCCACGCCGGCAGCGGCTGGGCGGTTCCCCCCGCGCTTGAAGAACGGCAGTGCGGGTGCTACAGCCATGTCTCCTCCGGTGGTCGAGGCGTGATCGCCGACCACACTGCATAGGGTCGGCCGCAACCTGCTCCAACCCGCAACGCCTGTGGGAGGACATTTCGCCGGGCCACATGCCTTGAAACCCGGCGAGCACTCCACAGTACCGATGATTACGGCACCGCCAACCGAGAGGCTAGCATTTCCCGCTTCCGCCCTCCAGCCCCCGTCCTGCTCCGGAGTACAATTTGGATGGTCCGACCCAGTCCCATGCCCGAGAGCGACTTTCAGCACCTGCGCGTCCTGATCGCGAACGAGAAGCGCGACCGGCTCGAGTTGCTCGCACAGGTCGTGACCGGGCTCGGACACGACGTGATCGCGCGCGAGATCTACGTCAAGGAAGTCGGGGCGGTCACAGCCAGGGAGCACCCCGACGTCGCCCTGGTCGGGCTCGGGTCGAGCTCGGAGCACGCGCTGGAGCTGATCGCCGAGATCGTCCGCGAGGCCTCCTGCCCGGTGATCGCGATCCTCCACGCCGGCGACCCCGCCTATGTCCGTGAGGCCGCGAAGCGCGGAGTCTTCGCCTACATCATCGACGGCACCCCCGACGAGCTCCAAAGCGCGATCGACATCACGCTCCAGCGCTTCAGCGAGTACCAGAGCCTCCAAGGAGCGTTCGGACGCAGGGCGGTGATCGAGCAGGCAAAGGGCATCCTCATGGCCCGCCACTCGATCAACGCCGACAAGGCCTTCGAGCGGCTCCGCGACCACTCCCAGCACAACGGCCGCAAACTCAGCGACGTCGCCGCCGCCGTCGTCGAGAGCCACCTCCTCCTGCTCCCGCCGGCGTCGCAACCGCAGCCGCTGGCGGCTGAGCGCCAGGACTAGCCCAAGCGGGATCGCCGCTCTGCGACGCCCCCGGCTTCGTGGAGTCAACCGTCTATCGGAGTGGACCGACCGGTGGTACAGTCCGTGGTGCAGCGCCTCATTGATCGGCGCAGCGATTCAGTGGCGGCGGCCGTAGGAGTCGGCCGCCGCGGACGGTCCGCCCTCAGCAGAGCAGGTCGGAGCAAGTCGGCCGACGCCGCATCTTGGTCGGCGATGACGCTCACGTTAGGGAGGCCGAAGATGACGTTTTCAATCCTCAAGCGCCGGCCGGGTGCGAAACGTTTCCGCTCCCGCGTCATGGGGGCAACGGCCCTGTCCGCGCTGTTTGTGCTCGGGATGATGGTGACGCTCGTGGGCGGCGCCTCGGCGGCGGCTACAGCCGTGCCGCTCGGAACCGCAGACAGTTTCGCGGTCCTGGCCGGCTCCGGGATCACCAACACCGGGCCGACCACGATCAGCGGCGACGTCGGGTCGTTTCCGACTCCGACCGAGACCGGGCTCGCCGCGTGTCCCGGCGCGGACTGCATCACGTTGACCGGGACAGACCACGCCGGCGACGCTGTCACGCAGGGGGCGAAGACCGACCTGACCATCGCGTACAACGACGCCGCGGGTCAAGGGCCGATCACCTCGATCGCCGCCGACCTCGGCGGGCAAACCCTGACTCCCGGGGTCTACAACTCCGCCTCCTCGATCGGACTCACCGGGACGCTCACCCTCGACGGCGGAGGCGACCCGAACGCCGTCTTCATTTTCCAGGCGGGCTCCACACTCACCACGGCAACGTCCAGCCAGGTGACCCTGATCAACGACGCCCAGTCCTGCAACGTCTTCTGGCAGGTCGGCAGCGCGGCGACACTCGGAGCAAGCTCCACCCTCAGGGGCACGATCCTCGCGCACGACTCCATCTCGCTCGATGACGGTGTGACTGTTGATGGCAGGCTGCTTGCCGGCGAGCAAGCATCCGGTGCGGGTGCGGTGACCTTGATCCACGACACGATCGCCAAGCCGACCTGCGCAGCAGCGACGACGACCTCAACCACGACTGCGACTACAGCCACGACCGCGACCACGGCTACGACCGCGACCACAGCTACGACCGCGACGACAGCTACGACCGCGACCACGGCTACGACCGCGACCACGGCTACGACCGCGACCACGGCTACGACCGCGACTACAGCTACGACCGCGACTACAGCTACGACCACGACGACTGCCGCGGAGGCCGCGGCGGCGGCCGCTGCGGCCCATGCCGCTGCGGCCCAGGCTGCGAATGTCCAGGCTGCTGCGGAGCAGGCTGCGGCGGCGAAGGCTGCTGCGGCCCAGGCTGCGGCGGCGGCGGCCGCGGCGGCGCAGGCTGCCGAAGTGGCGAACGCCCAGGCGGCCGCGGCCGCGGCGGCGACGGCCGCAGCGGCGGCGGCGAAGGCCCAGGCCGCGGCGACCGCGGCGGCGAAGCTCGCCGCGGCGGCGAAGGTCAAGGCCGCAAAGGTCGCGGCGGCGAAGGCCGCAGCGGCGGCGAAGGCGGCGAGGGTCGCGGCGGCGAAGGCCGCGGCCTCGGCAAGGATCGCGGCGGCGAAGGCAGCGCGCAGCCACGCCAAGCCGGCCCGAGTTCACGTCGGGCTTACCGGCTAAGCAGCGCTGAGCGCCATGCGACCGCTGAGGCACCGGGGGCGGGCTGCAGTGCCGTCCGCCCCCTTGACCGTGTCGGTGCTCGCCGCGGCCCTGGCGGTGCTCGTCGCGGTATCGACGGGCCCGGCAACGGCGGCGCCGGGCGGCGGCGGCCGGGTCGTGCAACCCACTCAGGCGCTGGCGATTCTGCTCGGCTCGCACGCGGCGATGGCGGCGCCCGACGAGCGCTCTGCCGTGCTGCAACTGGTGGGCGCGCGGCGACCGCTCACCGGTGAACGGACCGTGCTCCCGGTAATCGGGCGCAGGTCCGGCGCCGACGGGGTCGGATGGCTGGACGTCAGGCTTCCCGGGCGCCCGAACGGACATACGGGCTGGATCAGACAACGTGCGACGGTTGCCTCGACGACGCGCTGGCATATCGTCGTCGAGACCTCCTGGCGACGCGTCATCGTCTACCGGAACGGCCGCCCGCTGCGGGTCTTCAGGGCCGTCGTGGGCAAGCCCTCGACGCCGACGCCGCCCGGCCAATTCTTCGTCGAGGAATCGATTGCGCTGCGGCCCACCGACGTAGGCGCGCCGTTCGCGCTCGTACTGAGCGCCCGCTCCAACGTGTTGCAGGAGTTCGACGGCGGCCCCGGCCAGATCGCCCTGCACGGACTGTCGAACGTCGGCGGCGTCCTCGGCACGGCCGTCTCCCACGGCTGCGTGCGCCTCGCCAACGCGGCGATGCGCTGGCTGGCTCTCCGCATCGGCCCGGGCGTGCCGGTCACCATCACAAGCTGAGGGACGCGCACTCTGCGATGATCGGCCCGTGCTGCTCGAGCTGACCTCCGACGAGCTGCTCTCGACGACGCGCGCCGTCCGCAAGCGACTGGATCTCACGCGGCCGGTCGAGCGGGAGGTGCTCGAGGAGTGCCTGGGCCTCGCGCAGCAGGCGCCGACCGCGAGCTACTCGCAGAACTGGCACTTCGTCGTCGTCACCGACGCGGAGAAGCGCGCGGCGCTCGGCGCGCTCTGGCGCTCGGTCGCCTATCCGTATCTCGAGCGCGGCGGGCCCCGTGAGGGGCAGGGCGCGCGCATCGGCGATGCGGTCGTGCATCTCGCCGAGCACATCCACGAGGTGCCGGTGCACGTGATCCCGTGCGTCGAGGGCCGCATGGAGGGGAAGCCGAACGCGCTCGTCGCGTCCCGCTTCGGCTCGATCATCCCGGCCGCGTGGTCGTTCATGCTCGCGGCGCGCTCGCGCGGGCTCGGCTCGGTGTGGACGACGTTCCACCTGATGCGGGAACAGGAGGCGGCGGAGATCCTCGGCATCCCGTACGACGACGTGACGCAGGTCGCGCTGATCCCGGTCGCCTACACGCTCGGCACGGACTTCAAGCCGGGCCTGCGCAAGCCGCTCGACACGATGGTGCACTGGAATAGGTTCCGCGCGAAGAGCTGAAGCTCTTCGCGC
>JBEKEH010000151.1:0-6778 GCA_050013935.1 Gaiellaceae bacterium
CGCGCGTTCGAGCCCTCGCAGCTCGACCGCGCGCGCGGCGAGGTCGAGCGGCGGGCGCGCGTGCCCGCAGGCCGGGCAGCGATAGTCGCCGAGATGCCCGACGTACGCGGCCGCGTACTCGTACGGCGTTCCGCAGCGAAGGCAGTACTTCGAGTCGGCCGCGTGCTGCAGTGCCGGGCGGGCGAGCAGAGGATCGTCGAGCCCGAAGACGGTCGAGCGAGCGTGCGCGCGGGCGAGGTCGCCGACCTGCGGGTCGTCGGCGTTGAGAAGGAGCTCCGCGTCCTCCGGTAGCCGCGCCACCGCGTCGCGCCAGCGCTCGGCGACGAGCTCCAGCTCGCCGTAACGGTCCAGCTGGTCGCGGAAGAGGTTGGCGAGACAGACCGCGCGCGGCCGCACGCGCCGCATCACCTCCGGCAGCGCGCCCTCGTCGACCTCGAGCAGGCCCAGCTCCGCGCCGCGCGCGGCGAGCAGCGTGGAGGCGACACCGGAGACGAGGTTCGCTCCGGAGCTGTTGTGCGCGAGCCGGAAGCGCGGGCGCAGGATCTCCGCCGCCATCGCCGTGGTGGTCGTCTTGCCGTTCGTCGCGGACACGATCGCGGCGCCGGCGGGCAGGCGCGACGCGAGCCGGTCGATCGCGCCGGGGTCGAGCTTCGACAGCAGCTTCCCCGGCACGGTGGTGCCGCCGCCGGTGCCGGCCAGCCGCGAGAGCGCGGCGACGGCGCGCGCGGCGGCGACCTCGGCTGCGAGCGGGAGGTTGGGGCGCACGGTCCGAGCGTACGCGACTCGATGTCACCCTTGTGAGGTCTGCCCTAATACCCCGAACGAGTGAACTTCATCGCTGTGACCCTTCTGAGGGACGTGCGGCGTGTTCACCAGGGGTAGGTTCAGGCGGCTTCACGTACTGCGGCCCGCACGCTTGGCGCGTGCCCACTGGAGGAGAGGATGGGAGAAATGCGGCCTACCGGAGCGAACCGTTCAGGTGATCGCTCGAACGCGCTTTGGGGGCGGCGTGGCTCGGACGGAGAGTTGCGTTCCAACGCGCTGTGGGGACGCGGCGGCCGCCGCGCCGGCGCTGTCGTGGCGATGGTCACGGCCGCGCTCGTGCTTGCGGCGACGGCTGCGGCGAGCGGCACCGGAGGCCATGGCTTCTGGGGCTTCAACACGCCTGGACTCGGCAGGACGACTGCCTACATCCCCGATTCGCTCGCCAGCGCGATCCAGCAGCAGCCAAGGCAGCGGTTCGATGTCATCGTCGAAGGCGTCCAGACGCCCCAGGACAACAGCCAGACCCGCGTCAACGCGAGCGGACTGAGGAGCGGGCTGCTGGGAGCGCAGCATGGCACCAACTCGATCGGCACCAAGCAGATCACCAGGACCTACCGGTCGATCAACGGCCTGCACGCCTCGTTGACGGGCCTGCAGATCACGTTCATGGCAAAGCTGCCGTTCGTCGCGGCGATCGTGCCGAACGAGCCCGTGCAGATGAGCTCGGTCAGCCTGCCGTTCTCGAACTCGCAGAAGTGGCCGTGGACGATCGCGGCGCCGACTGACTGGACCGGTCAGGCCAGCGAGCTGACCACGCCGGCGATCGCCGTCGTCGACTCGGGCATCGACACCAGCCGAGCCGACTTCGGCAACCGCGTGCTCACCCAGGTGGACCTGACGAGCCTCACGCCGAACTCGCAGGGTGACGGCTACGGCCACGGCACGTTCGTCGCCGGGATCGCCGCGGGCGGCGCGGACGGGTACGCGGGCGTCTCGCCCTCGGCGAACCTCGTCTCGCTCGACGTGATGAACGACGAGGGTGAAGCCACGGTCGCCGACGTCGTGGCGGCCTGCGACTGGATCCTCCAGAACAAGAGCACCTACAACATCCGTGTTGCGAACTTCTCGCTGCACGCGATGGATCGCGCGAGCATCTTCTTCGACCCGCTCGACCAGGCGGTCGAGAAGTTGTGGCTCAACGGCGTCGTCGTCGTCACCGCGGCGGGCAACTACGCGGTTGACGGGCAGGAGAGCGAGGTCCCGTTCGCGCCCGGCAACGACCCGTTCGTGATCACGGTCGGCTCGGCCGACATCAACGACACGATCGAGACCGGCGACGACGTCGCCGCGCCGTGGTCGGCGTGGGGCTACACCCCCGACGGCTTCATGAAGCCGGACATCTCCGCTCCGGGCCGCTACGTGATCGGGCCGGTCTCGGCCGGCGCGACCCTGGCGACAGAGCGGCCGGATCACGTCGTCGACGGCGGCGGCTACATGCAGCTCAGCGGCACCTCGTTCTCGGCGCCGATGGTGTCGGGCGCGGCGGCGATGCTGCTCGCCCAGCATCCGGACTGGACGCCGGACCAGGTCAAGGGCGCGCTCATGGTCTCGGCGAGCGGCACGCCGGCGGCCGCCCTCGGCTCGCTCGGCATCGGTGAGCTCAACGTGTTCCGGGCAAGGCTGGTGCAGACCCCGCCCAACCCGAACGCGGGACTCGACCAGTTCCTCGCCACCGGCTCCGACGGTACGACCGTGTTCGACAGCAGCTCGTGGCAGGCCGCCGCGCAGGCGAACGCCGCCTGGAGCGACGCGGCGTGGAGCGACGCGGCGTGGAGCGACGCGGCCTGGAGCGACGCCGCGTGGAGCGACGCCGCGTGGAGCGACGCGGCCTGGAGCGACGCGGCCTGGAGCGACGCCGCGTGGGCGTCTGCAGCCTGGGCCTCCGCCGCGTGGAGCGACGCCGCCTGGAGCGACGCCGCCTGGAGCGACGCTGCGTGGGCCGACCTGGCCGGCGCCGACCTCTCGCTGACGCCGTCGAGCACGCCGGTGACGGAAGACGAGATGACCAACGTCCAGGCCGCCCTCGGGATCGTCGACCCGGCCTGCGATCCGGTGCTCAGCGTGTGCACGGCACCGGGCGGTCCCTAGGCAGAACGCCATAACCCTCCAACCCCTGCACCGCCACGCACGTGGGCCCCGGATCCTCCGGGGCCCACTCCGCGTCTCCAGGCCGGACGGCCATGCCGGTGGAATGCTCCGAACGGGTGATGTCGCGGGTGCAGACCCTTCTTACGCTGCAGTCATGGCTCTGCGGCCATATGCCTCCGCGCGCGCGGGGCGGACGGAGGTCATCCCGTTGCCGGTGACGACGCGATGAGCGCCGTACCCGAGAGCCTGCCCGTGGACCCGTTCGACGAGCCGTTTCCGCCGGCGACACCGTCGCGGCCCGGCGGCCTCCCTCGCTCGGCGCGCATCTACCTCGTCGCGCTGGGCGCAGCCACGCTCGCCGCGGCGGGCAACTTCTACCTGAAGGTGCCGGACATCCACCACGGCTGGGGCACGCTCGCCATCCTCGCCGCGGCCGCGACGATCGCGCACACCTTCCCGGTCAAGTCGCCCCGGAACACGATGTACCACACCTCCGTCGTCTTCATCCTCGCCGCAGCGCTGCTCCTGCCGCCCGAGCTGCTCGTGCTGATCCCGCTCGTACAGACGATGCCGGAGTGGCTGAAGGAACGGTACCCATGGCCGATCGAGGTCTTCAACGTCTCGAACTACACGCTGGACGCGCTCGCGGCGTGGGGGACGGCGCACCTGGTCTTGGTTCACGGCACCGGCCTGATCCCGAACCGCGACCCGCGCTTCGCGGTCGCCGGCCTGGCCGCCTGCGCCGTGTTCGTCACCGTCAACCACATCTTCCTCAGCGTCATCCTCAAGCTCGGGCGCAACCACACGTTCCGCGAGACCGGTCTGTTCTCGGCCGAGAGCATCTCGATCGACCTCGTGCTCGCGGTCCTCGGCGTGTCGCTCGCCGCCTTCTGGGACTGGAATCCGTGGCTGATCTTCGCCGCGCTTGCGCCGCTCGTCGTCGTCCACCGCTCGCTGAGCGTCCCGCAGTTGCAGGCGGAGGCGCGCGTCGACCCGAAGACCGGCCTGTACAACGCGCGCTACTTTGCGACGGCGCTTGCAACCGAGATCACGCGCGCGGCGCGCTTCGAGCGCCCGATGTCGCTGATCATGGCCGACCTCGACCTCCTGCGCGACATCAACAACAACTACGGCCATCTCGCCGGTGACGCGGTGCTCCAGGGAATCGCGGAGATCTTCCGTGCCCAGCTGCGCCACTACGACGTCCCGGCGCGGTTCGGTGGGGAGGAGTTCTCGATCCTCCTGCCGGAGACGCCGCCCGAGCAGGCGATCGAGATCGCGGAGCGGATTCGCCGCGCCGTGGCGGAGCGCGAGTTCGAGATCGAGACGGCGGTGGAGCCGATCCGGGCCACCGTGTCGATCGGCGTCGCCGGCTACCCGAAGGACGGCATCGACGCCAACGAGCTGATCCATCAGGCCGACCTGGCCGTGTACCGGGCCAAGCTCCAGGGCCGCAACCGCGTGCTCGGCGCGAGCACCGAGCCGCTGCTGCTTGCCGCACAGCGCGGCGCGAAGCTGTGGGCTGTGCGCGAGGACGGCGAGCACGTCGTGCCGCTGCCCACGGCGGAGCCGACCGATCCGGTGCAGGAGCGGCGGCATCCGAAGCCGCATGCGATCAGCGGCCCGGCCTTCCTCTCGCTCTCGCGCCGGCTGGCGGTCGTCGTTGCCGCCGTGACGGTTGTGGGCATTGTCGGCGGCGTTGCGGGCCTCGTCTGGGGTCACAGCACCGACTACGTCGGCCTGCTCGCGATCCTCGCCCTCGTCGGCGCCGGCCAGGCGCTGTCGTTCGAGCTCGCCGAGGTGGAGGGGACGATCTCGGTCAGCGCCGTCGGCTCGCTCGCCGGCGCGGCGCTCTTCGACTACCGCGCCGCGCTGCCGCTGGCGATCGTGACGGCCGTGGTCGACTGGAGCGCACGGCGCAACTCGCTGCACCACGTCATCTACAACGTCGGCACGCTGTCGATCTCGTCGCTCGCCGCGGCAAGCGTGTTCTCGATCGACTACGCCCAGGGCCGAACGGGCCACCTCGTCGCGGCGGGGCTCGGCCTGATCGCCGGCGCAGTCTACTTCGGCGTCAACATGGGCCTGCTCAGCCTCGCGTCCGCGGTCGGGGGACACGAGAGCCCGTGGCGGGTCTTCCACGAGAGGTTCTCGTGGCTGCTGCCGCACTACGTCGTGTACGGCTTCATCGGCGCGGTCATGGCCGTCGCCTACGACGCTGTCGGCCTGTACGCGCTCGCCGTGTTCGCGGTGCCGCTGCTGCTGATGCGCAAGACGCAGGAGGCGTACTTGAAGCACACGCAAAAGTCGGCGCAGAAGCTGCGCGAGGCGGCGGAGACGATCCAGTCGCAGAACGTCTCGCTCGAGCAGGCGAACCGGCTGCTGCGCGAGCGCTCGACCGCGGCGATGGAGTCCCTCTCGGCCACGGTCGACGCGCGCGACTCGTACACCGCCGGTCACTCGCGGCGGGTGCAGCAGCTCTCGCTCGCGATCGGCCGCGAGCTGGGCCTCTCACACGCCGAGCTCGACCTGCTCGGCCACGCGGCGCTCTTCCACGACATCGGCAAGCTCGCGATCCCCGACGCGATCCTCCTGAAGCCGGCGAGCCTCACCGGGGAGGAGTGGGCGCTGATGCAGCGCCACGCCGAGGAGGGGGCGCGGATCATCGACCGTCTCGGCTTCCTCCAGGACGCGGTGCCGTCGATCCGGCACCACCACGAGCGCTTCGACGGCACCGGGTATCCGGACCGGCTCGGCGGCGAGGACATTCCGCTCGGCGCCCGGATCATCCACGTCGCCGACGCGCTCGACTCGATGCTCACGACCCGCATCTACCGCGCCGCGCGCCCCGTCGACGAGGCGCTCGGCGAGGTCAAGAACAAGGCCGGGAGCCAGTTCTGCCCGCGCTGCGTCGCAGCGCTCGAGCGCATCCTGCCGCTCGAGTCGGTCGTCGGCGATCTGCCCGCCGAGGTGGCTCAGCCCGCGCTCGTCCGCGCTTCCTAGGCGCCGGGGACACGCATGGGTGCCGCCCGCCTGCGTGCGCCTGCTTCGAGGCAGAGAACATCGCTCGAACCGACGGCGCGTGGGTTGACTTGCGGATTGCTCAACCTGCTCTACCATTCTTGCCATGCCCCAGAAGCGCCGCTTCCAGGCCGTGGCCGAGATCGACCCCGGTGCGCTCGCGGAGTTCCAGGCCGGAATCCGCAAGCGGTACTCCGACGAGCAGATCCTCGCCGAGCTGCGCGCGAGCGCCGAGCGGCTGGGACGCTCGCCGACGATGCGGGAGTTCGCGAGCGACGCCGAGACGACCGTCCACCCGCAGACCGTGATCGAGCACTTCGGCTCGTGGAACGCGGCCAAGCGCGCCGCCGGCCTCGTGCCGAGACGCTTCGCGACGCGGGAGGAGCTGCTCGGCCTGCTCCGTCAGCTGGGGAACGAGCTCGGGCACCCGCCGACCGCGCGCGACATCGACGAGCACAAGGGCCGGCTGCCGTCGAAGTCGCTCTACTGGCACACCTTCGGCTCGCTGACGAACGCGCTGCAGGAGGCCGGCTTCGACGTGCCTGTGGGCGAGGAGCGGCTCGAGCGGGCGGTGGAGCAGGGGGCCGCGCTCGCGCGCCGCCTCGGCCGGCTGCCGAAGTTCGCAGACTGGGCGGAGGCGCGCAAGACGGACGGCGCGCTCCTGACGGAGTGGCAGGTCTACCGGATGCTCGACGCGCGGCGCGGCGCCTGGTCGACCTTCCAGTTCCTCCTGCGCGAGCGGCTGGACGAGCAGGGCATCCCTGTCGGGACTGACGGCCGCTTGCGCGGCCGTCAGTGAGAGGGTGTGCTCCGCAGAGCGGACGCCGGCGGAGCCGGCGTCCTC
>JBEKEH010000152.1:0-6722 GCA_050013935.1 Gaiellaceae bacterium
CTCGACCCGGAGCGCGCCCGCGCCGTCGCGGACCGCGTCGGCGGTCGCGTCGCGGCGAGCCGCGAGGAGGCGCTCGCCGCCGACCTGCTGGTGACGGTCACGCCCGGCCGCGAGGTGCTCCTCGTGGAGGGCTCGCTCCGCCCCGGCCAGCACGTGAGCCTCATGGGCGCCGACGGCCCCGGCAAGGCGGAGATCGCGGTCGCCGAACTGGCGCGCGTGCACGTCTTCTGCGACGACTGGGAGCAGGCGAGCCACGGCGGCGAGTGCGCCGCCGCCGTCGAGGCCGGCGTGCTCACGCGCACAGACGTGACCGAGCTCGGCCGCGTGCTCACCGGGGAGGCCGAAGGCCGCCGCTCTCCCGAGGACGCGACCGCCTTCGACTCCACCGGCCTCGCGCTCCAGGACCTCGCGGTCGCCCTCGTCGCGCTCGAGCGCGCGGACGAGCTCGACCTCCCCACGATCGACCTGTGACGCGCGTCGAGGCAGCGAAGCGCGCAGCCTGATGTGCGACGACATCGACGCGACGATGGCCGAGCTGCGCGCGAAGGGGATCGAGTTTCGCGGCGAGCCCGAGGAGAAACGCTTTGGCATCGTCACGACGATGCTCCTTCCCGGCGGCGTCGAGGTGCTCCTCTACGAGCCGAAGCACGCGCGCGCGATCGACCTTTGAGACCGCGACCAGGTCGCGACCTGGTCGCCGCCGTTCAGAAGAAGCGGGCAGGGTCGAACAGCTCGAGCTGCGGCGAGCTCTCGCCGAGGATCGCGCCGGCGACGAGCCGGCCGCAGGCGAACCCGAGCACGTTGCCGTGGCCCGAGTAGCCGCCGGCGAACCAGAGGCCGTCGCGGCCGGGCACGCGGCCGACGAGCGGGAGCATGTCCTGCGTGAGCGCGAAGATGCCGGCCCAGCGGTGGCTGATCCGCGGCGGCTCGCCGATCAGCTCCCCGAGGAAGCGCTCGAGCGCCTCCTGGATCGCCGGCGTCGTCACCTCCACGTCGGTCAACTCGTCGAGGATCGACACGTCGCGGAAGCCGCCCAGCAGCACGCGCCCGTCGGGGAGCTGCTGCCAGTAATCGAAGCCCTGGCGCGCGTAGTGCGGGCGGTCGTAGAGGACGCGGTCGAGCGGCTCGCTCACGACCACCTGGCCGCGCGTCGGCCAGATCGCCTCGGCGAGCTCGGGCACGAGCCCGTGCCCGTAGCCGTCGGTCGCGACCAAAACCCGGTCGGCGTCGAGCGCAGTCACGTCGCCGACGCGCTCGTGCTCGCGGATCTCGGCTCCCGCCTCGGCGGCACGCGCTGCGAGCCTGCGCACGAACCTCGCCGGCTGGATCGAGCCGCCGCGTGCGTGGACGATCACGCCGTGGAAGCGGCCGTCGAGGACGCCCGGGAGGTCGTCGAGCCATTCGACCTCGAACCCGTCCTCGCGCAGCGCCTCGTACTCGGCGCGGATCTGGTCCCGCTCCTCCTCGTCGGCGGCGAGGCGGTAGCTGCCCACATGGCGCAGCGCGTCCCCGGCCAGCTCCGCCAGCCGCCCGAACTCCTCCCCCGTCCAGCGCCAGAGCTCCTGCGCCTGCTCGCGCCCGTACGTCTCGCGCGCGATGTCGTAGCGCGTCGCGCCGCCGGGGAGCGCGAAGCCGCCGTTGCGGCCGCTCGCGCCCTCGGCGACGCCGCGCTGGTCGTGCACGCGTACGCGTAGCCCCGCCTCGCTGAGCCGGAGGGCGGCCGAGCAGCCGGTCACACCGGCGCCGACGATCGCGACGTCCACCGCGCCCTCGTACCGCCGCTGCGGCCGCGGCGCGATCTCGTCCTCGAGCCAGTACGGGTTCATCGTCCGGCCGATGCTATGCGGCGCGGCCGCTTGGCAGGCCGACTACAGAGACTTGACGCAGGCCAGACCGGCGGCGGGCAGATGAGTGCGGCTAACCGGCGGGAAACATCACGGGCGGAGCGAGCGCGCGGGATGCCGGCGAATGGTCGGCCTCCCAGCTCGCCTTGAACTGCTGGAGCAGCTCGAGCAGGGAGAACCCGTAGGGCGCGAAGGCATACCCCTGCGTGAGCGCAACGGGCGCGCCGGCCGGCGGCGGCCCGTCTGCGGTCGGCTCGATCTGGGTGTCCTCGTACCACTCGTTCCACGACGTCACGGTCAGCAGGCGCAGGGACGGGTCGACGAGCGCGCCCGCCTGCACGAGGGTGGCCGCGAAGAGCGAGCCTTGCGGGTCGAACGGCCCGAGTTCGCGCGGGAGCACCCACTCGTCGCTCCCCGGCCTGATCGCCTGGCTGTCGAACCCGGGCATCGAGCCGGGCACGAACCCGATGCCCTCCGCGGCGGCGGCCCGCTGGAACTCGCGGACGCGGGCGCCGATCCGCTTCAGCCACCCGCTCCGACTCGGCCAGCCGGACTGCTGCGTGCGGCTGTAGAGCGTGTAGCCCGTGATCGCGTCGAAGAGCGAGATCCGGGCAGGATCGGGCGGATTGTCCCAGTCGACCTCGTCCCCGATCAGATACGGATCGATCCCATACCTGTCGATCAGCTGCGTCCGCACGGCGTGGATGAGCCCTGCGACGTCGCCCTGGAAGATCCGCGAGGCGTAGACGATCACGACCGGCCGGCCGTCGATGCGGTAGTAACCCGGATCGAAGAAGTACGTTCGCGCCATGTAGTCGAAGTCGCTCACCATCGTCGCCACCGACGCATCGGTGAGATGGATCCGCGCGTCGGAGCCGATCCCGAGCCGCTGCAGCGATTCGTAGAAGAGCGCGATCTTCGTCGGCCCGCGCGCCGGTGAAGGCAGCAGGTCGTCGCGAATCGTCACGTCGTCGTAGCCGCCCGGACCGTGCCAGCTGCAGAAGAACACGTCGACGCCGTATTCCTGCGCCCACGCGTACTGCTGCGCAATCACCGCGGGATTGCGGCTGTCGTACTCGCCGAGCAGCGGCAGCTCCGGCGGGTCGAGCCCTGGACGCAGCGCGCCCGTCCACGGCAGCCCGTCCTGCCCGTACCACGCGTAGTAGTACGCGCCGATCGTCAGCGGGAGCGCGGCCGCACCGGCGGCCGTCGCAAGCCCTGCCGTGACGGCCACAACAACGAGGGCGACGCGGATGAAGACATCGTAGCCCGCTCCTCCAGGCTGCCACGCCGGCGGGCGTTGACACCGCCGGCGGGCGGGCCTCAGACTCCAACCTTCCCCAGGACCGACTCGACGGAGGTAGCGCGGTGACCCAGGTTGAAGAGCGCGAGTGGATGAGGCCGGTACCTCCCGGCCTTTCGAACGACGACCTCGAACGCGCGCTCGACGCGTTCGCCGCCGCCGTGGGCGCGAAGGCGGTGCTCACGTCGGAGGAGGAGCTGCGCACGTTCCGCGACCCGTTCGCGTACCCGACCTGGGATGACTACACGGCGTCGGCGGTGGTGATGCCGACCGAGGTCGAGCAGGTGCAGGAGATCGTCCGGATCGCAAATCGCTTCAAGGTGCCGCTCTGGCCGCACTCGACCGGCCGCAACAACGGCTACGGCGGGCCCGCGCCGCGGCTGAAGGGCTCGGTGATCGTCAGCCTGCGCAAGATGAACCGCGTGCTCGAGATCAACGAGGAGTGCGCGTACGCGGTCGTCGAGCCGGGCGTCCGCTGGTTCGACCTCTACGACGCGATCCAGGCCGGCGGGCACAAGCTGATGCTCTCCGTCCCCGACCTCGGCTGGGGCAGCGTGATCGGCAACACGCTCGACCACGGCCTCACGTACCTGCCCTACGGGATCGACGGGGGCATGCAGTGCGGCATGGAGGTCGTCCTCCCCGACGGCGACCTGCTCCACACGGGGATGGGCGCGATGTCCGGCAGCCGGGCATGGAACGTGTACAAGCGCGGCCTCGGCCCCACGCCTGACCAGCTGTTCATGCAGTCGAACTTCGGGATCGTCACGAAGATGGGCATCTGGCTGCTGCCGTACCCCGAGGTCTACATGCCGCTCTGGCTGCGTGTGTGGAAGGACGACGACCTCGGTCCGGTGGTCGAGACGCTGCGCCGGCTCTCGCTCGACGGGACGATCCGCATGGTGCCGCAGATCATCAACGCGCCCTTGCTCGGCTCGGTGTTCTCGTCGAGGGATCGCTGGCACCAGGGTGAGGGCCCGATCCCGGACGCCGGCATCGACAGGATGGCGCGCGAGCTCGAGATCGGACGCTGGATGATGCGCTTCGCGCTGCACGGCGACGAGGCCGTCGTCGACCATCGCTTCGACAAGATCAAGGAGGCGTTCGAGCGGATCCCCGGCGCGGAGGTGTGGGGGCAGAAGTGCGCGCCCGCGGACATCCCGAACCTCGAGAACCCGATCGAGCGGATCCAGGGAGGCATGCCCAACCTCGACCTCAACGCGCAGACCGCGTGGTACGGCGGCGAGGAGGGCGGCCACATCGGCTTCTCGCCGGTCGCGCCGCTGACCGGCGCCGACGCGCACGCGCTCCGCGACCTGCTGCGCGGCATGATCGAGGCGGCCGGCCTCGACTACATGGCCGCGCTGATCATGCCGAACGCGCGCAGCTTCATCCACATCACGCTCATCATCTTCGACACGAAGAACGAACAGCAGACGCGCGCGGCGTACGACGTGAGCAAGCGGCTCGTCGCCGAGGCGGCGAAGGCCGGCTACGGCGAGTACCGGGCGCACCTCGACTTCATGGACCTCGCCATGGCGCAGTACGACTTCAACGACCACGCGTCGCTGCGCTTCAACGAGCGGATCAAGGACGCGCTCGACCCGAACGGCATCCTCGCCCCGGGCAAGCAGGGGATCTGGCCGAGATCGCTGCGCGAGGGACGCGCCTAGCCACGCTCACAGTCCGAGAACGAGCGCCAGGGCCGCGTCGAGGTTGCGCAGCTCGTGCGCGCTGAGACGGCCGACCGATTCGCCGAGCCGGTCCGGACTGATCGCCGTCGTCTGCTCGACGAGCACACGCGTCGGCGATCCGGCCAGCTCGATCGTCGGCCGAAACGAACGAGGCGGCGCAGACGCCGACGTCGGCGAGACGAGCACTGTGGAAAGCGCCAGCAGCTCATCGGCCTGCACGACGACTGCAAAGCGTGCGCCGCGCTGCTCGGAGCGGCGCGCACCGCGCGGCAGACGCAGACGATAGACCTCGCCGCGAACCATCCGACGCTACGTTTCGGTCCAGGCCGCGGCCAGCGCGTCCATCTCCGCGCGCACGCGGAGCGCATCGGCGAGATCGTCGGGGTCGGCCGCCGCCGCCTCCGCCTCCAGACGCAACGCGCTCTTTCGCCGTCGCCGCTCGGCTGCTTCGCGTAGCGCCAGTCTGATCGCCTCCGAGTCGGTGTGGCCTTCATCGCGCAGCACGGCCAGGTCTTGCTCGGAGCGGTCGTCGAGTCGAGCTTGCACGGTTCGTGGCATATGTCTACTGTACCACAAAACGTATTACAGCTTGAGCACGCGGTAGACGCCGTCGACCCCTTGTGCAAGACCGGAGAGCTCGAGTTCGACGAGCCCGCGCGCGATCGCCGGAGCGGGCATTCCCGTGAGGCGAACGAGCTCGTCCGCCGTAGCGGGCAGCAGCTCGAGCAGCGCCGACGTCTCTCCCGGCTGCTCCGAGACAGGCTCGATCCCGAAGCAGGAGAGGACGTCGGCTGCGCGCGTCAGCGGCGAGGCGCCGAGCTTCAAGAGGTCGTTCGTGCCGGCCGAGAGCGCCGAGGTGATCTCGCCGGGTACGGCGAACACCTCTCTCCCCTCCTCGAGCGCGAGGTCGGCGGTGATGAGCGCGCCGCTGCGCTCGCGCGCCTCGACGACGACGGTCGCGGCGCAGAGGCCGGCGATGATCCGGTTGCGGGCGGGGAAGCGCCAGGGAGCGGGCTCGACGCCCGGCGCGTACTCGGAGACGAGCAGGCCCTGCTCGGCGACCCGGCGCGCGAGCTCGGCGTGCGCGGCCGGGTAGTCGCGGTCGACGCCGCAGCCGAGCACGGCCACCGTGACCCCGCCGGCCTCGAGCGCGCCGCGGTGCGCCTCGGCGTCGACGCCGCGCGCGAGGCCGCTGACGACGACGAGCCCGGCCCCCGCGAGCTCGCGCGCGAGCGTGCGCGCCACCGCGGCGCCGTAGCCCGAGCAGGCGCGGGCGCCGACGACCGCCACAGCTAGGCGCGAGAGCAGCTCGGGCGCCGCCGCGCCGCGCAGGAACAGTCCCGGCGGCGGATCGTGCACCGCCCGCAGGAGCGGCGGGAAGTCCGGTGCTGCGCGCGCGAGGAAGCGGAATCCTCGCGCGCCGAGCCGCTGCTCGTACGCGCGCGCGTCGAAGGCCCGCACGTGCGCGGCCCAGCGCGCCCCGGAGGGTGCGCGCACGAGATGCGTGCCCGTCTCCGACGCGAACACCGCGAGCGCGAGCTCGTTCACGCTCCGAGCTCCTGTGGCGAGCGGTAGGCGAGCGCCTCGGCGAGATGCTCGGCCCGCACCTGCTCGGCGCCGGCGAGCGCGGCGATCGTCCGCGCCACCCGGGCGACGCGGGCGCGGCCGCGCCCGGACAGCGGCAGCCGCTCGACCGCGCGCGAGAGCAGCGCCTCGGCCTCCGCCGTGCGCGGCAGCGGCGCGACCGCGAGCAGCTCGCGCGCCGCCGCGACGCGCTCCGCCACGTCCGCCGAGGGCTCAGCCGGCCCTGCGGCGAGCTCGACCGCACGCGCGCGTGGCACGGCGACGACGAGGTCGAACCGGTCGAGCAGCGCGCGCGAG
>JBEKEH010000153.1:0-6505 GCA_050013935.1 Gaiellaceae bacterium
ACCACGGCGTTGGCGCCCGGGTTGGTGGACCCGCTTGCCGTGACGTCCGTGACGCTGTTATCCACGCTCGCCGTGTAGGCAGTCGTGGACGAATCAAACGCCGGCGACAAGCTGCCGCTTGAGAGCGACAAGCCTGTCAGATCGGCATTGTCGGACTTCAGAGTTGCGTAAGCGATCTTTTTCGGGGTATCACTGGAATCCGTCACCGAAAAATACATGCGCAAAATACCGGAGCCATCATTTATCACCGACGGGGTATAGATCCTTCCGCTTCGATATGACACTTCGTCACTGGTCGTGAAAATTGGGCTAGGGCCTTTGACCCAGGCCTCGCCATCGGTCGAGGAGGCGTAGCCAATCCCATCAAAGTTGCCACTTGAAGTGGTTATGCAATTGCCATTACCATCATCCCGGCCCTTACCACTGTAGAAGTAGTGAAACCCCGTTGAGTCCACATATACTGTACCGTACACAGAGCTATAACAGTCCCATGCCCCGGTCGGCGAACCACTCAATACCCGATTTGCTGTGTAGGCATTCCAATAGAGCCCGTCGGCGGAGTAGGCAAGCCCGGTATCTTCATGACTGCCATCCGTTCCGTCATAGTACATGACATACGTGTAATTCCACGGTTTCGTGCCAGTATTTGACGCATTTGGCTGATAAAATACGTTAACAGGCCCATATGTACCGCGGTTCCAGCTTACACCGTCGTCATAGACCAGTTTGGCGGACGCATTTTGTGTTAGAGGGACCTGCGTGTTGCTCCAATCTATACCATCAACTGACTCTGCCGTCTCAATTGAGGAAATGTCGTATACATTCGCCGTCATATGCCAAAACCACATCCTGTACTTCGGTGTTGCGGCATTGCACGGTACTGTCCCAAAACAATTGGCGTCGTAGAGTACCTGCACATGACTTGCACTGACGAGCCCGACCATCGTTGTGGGTGATCCCCATGAGACACCATTGGTGGATGTCACAAGGAAAACTGAACCATCGCCGTCGGAATACCACATTGCATACTTGGGCGTTCCCGCTCCAAACCCGTTAGCATCATAAATCACGCTTGGATAATAAGCGCTGCCAACAGACGCTGTATAGATTACGCCTTGGTCGCTCCAGGCAGTATATGTAGAAAAAAGAGGTTGAGGCGGCGGAGCGGCAAAAGCTCGTGGAGCTGAGCTCGCCAGAGCCAGCACGGCTACGCTAAAAACAGCTAATGCTAAGAGAAAGGTCTTACGGATTCTGCGTGTTTGTGTGTTAGCTTCAGATAACAGTCGCAAGCGCATTCATGACCCCTCGCCACGCCCTAGCTAGCTTGTATGTTTTTTAGGGAGTAGCGGCATGAAACCCCTTCGTGAGTGGAGGCGCGAGGTTCAGGTGCTCAAGCTCAAACCTGACCCGATCCAGGTTAGGTAGCTGTAGACCAAACGTCGTTGAGAAGCCGCACGCACAGAAAGGGCGTGCCGGTCGTGCAGAGACGGCCGCGTCAAGATGTTGCTCCGTTCACGAAGGGGCGCCAAGCCGATAACCCGTCTTTTCGTATACAGCTTAATGCGGGATTGTTAATGCGGGATTATCAAACGGATCGTGTCGTAAGTTACGACACCTAACCCAAACGAGATATCCACTTGACAACAAATCCCGCATCCAATTGACAGCTCTTAGTGGTTTTTGCTGCGAAGCTCAGGCTGCTGGTGTCTTCGCGATCTTCGTCTCGATCAGGTCGGAACGCCTGTCGAGGAGTTGCGCCGCACCTACGTCCACATCGCGCTGAACGACAGCGACGGGGCACACACCCGGACGCTCGGCAGCAAGCAGCCGTAGCGCTATCCTACGTCCATCCTCAGCGGCGAGGCCGCTGCCGGGAGGTGCTGACAGCTTCGGCGGTTGCGCTGAAGGCCGCCGTCACTCCTGTTGCAGTCGTAGCGCGGCGCGCCAGCTGAGTCTGGCGCCGCCGCGGACGATCGCCCCGGCGTAGATACGGGCGGCGAGGCGTGCCATACCGTAGATGGAGGCGAGCATGATCAGCACGGCGAGGATGACCTCCCAGCTGGAGACGTGTCCGAGTGCGATCCGCGCCGGCATCAGGATCGGGGTGAGTGGCGGGAGGAAGGAGAGCAGCCGGATCCACCACGCCGAGGGGGAGGCTATGGCCGCATAGGTGAGCAGGAACCCCGCGATGATCGGTAGCCCGATGGGCAGGGTCGCGAACTGGACTTCCTCCTGACGGGCGACCGTTGCCGCGGTGGCGGCGAACGCGAACGAATAGAACGCGAAGCCGAGCACGAAGAAGAGGAGGATCGCGGGCAAGAGTAGCCAGACGGTGGATGGGATCTCGGTGCGGTGGACGGCGGCGTTGGCGATGAGGCCGCCGGTGACGGCGATGGCGAGCTGGCCGAGGCCGACGAGGCCGATGCCGACGACTTTCCCGGTCATGAGTTGCCGGGGCCGAACAGCCGCGAGCAGTACCTCGGCGGTCCGTGACGTCTTCTCCTGGGCAACGCCATTTGCGACGGCCGCCCCGTAGATGCCGAGACTCACGTACAAGAGAAGGCCGGCTGCGAGCGCCGCAACGCTGCGGGCAGCTCGATCAGGGGGCGGCGGCTGCAGCGCCATCGTCGAGAACGGCACCGGCGTCAACGCGCGGAGTACGCTCGAGAGCGGAACGCCGGCCTCTCGGAGCGCTTGCTGCAGATGCGCTTCATCCAACGTGGACTGCAGTAGCGCCCGCATCGTCGGGGAGAGCGTCGCCTTCACTTCGGACACCGCGGAGCGCGCACCGACACTGAGCGCGACATCGAGCGTGCCCTCTTTCACCCCCAACCGAGCAGCCTCACTCGAAGCAACGTTGACGATCCGGAGTTTCACCTTCGCTTCCGTGGCGGAGCGCTGCAGTGCGGGCCCGAGTGCCTGGGCGGATGAACCCATCAACCCGACGACGGTGGGCTTGGCCGGCTGACGTACAAGCGCTGGGACGACGATGAGCGCGACCACACCGAGCGTCGTCAGCGCTGTCATGATCCAGGTCAGGCGGCCCTGAAGACGCTCGGTGAGCTCGCGCTTCATCACCAGCCGCGTCGTCGGTATCCGCTTCATCGAGACATCAACTCCCGATACACGTCTGCGAGCCCACCGGCCTCGAAACCAAACTGCTCGACCGGTCCGGCCGCCAGCGCTGCTCTCAGAATCGCCTGCGGATCGGTACCAGCCTCCAAGCGAAGCAGCACCCCGTCGGCGTCTCCTCGCACGACCGCTGCCCCCTGCAGGTTGGCGCTCCAACCGGTGGGGCCGTCGACCTGTACACGCAAGTACCGCGGCAAGAGAGCGCGAAGTTCGGCCAACGTCCCCGAGGCCAGCATCCGACCTTCCTCGAGAATGATCACTCGATCGCAAAGGTGCTCGACGAGTTCGAGTTGGTGACTCGAAAACAGCACCGCGGTCCCTCGTTGCGCCTCCATTCGCAGCGTGTCGGAAAGCGCATCCACCGCGGTTGGGTCAAGGCCAGAAAATGGCTCGTCCAATACCAGCAACTCCGGGCGGTGCACGAGCGCGACGGCGAGTTGCACCCGCTGCTGATTGCCATGAGAAAGCGCGACCACTCGATCCTGCTCTCGTCCCTCGAGACCCAACCCGCCGAGCCACGCCTGGGCTACGTTCCTGGCGGTGAGCCGATCAAGTCCGTGCAGCTCGCCGAAGTAGCTGAGCTGATCAAGGACACGCATCTGTGGGTACAGGCCACGCTCCTCCGGCATATAGCCGAAGCGCAACCAATCACTCGGGCCGACAACGTGCCCATCCCAGCTGACCTCGCCACCAGAGGGACGGAGAATGCCCATCACGGCCCGCATCGTCGTGGTCTTGCCGGCCCCGTTCCGGCCCACCAGCCCGACGATCTGACCCGCGCTGACCTTCGCGTTGAGCCTGTCGAGCGCGACTCGGGTGCCGAAACGGTGCACGAGATCCGAGATTTCAAGCACAGGCGGGTCACAGTCTGTCATTGGGATCTGATGCAAGCGTCGGCGTCTTCTCGGACCGCCGGTCGAAGCCCGGTCGCGAGCCGGCACGGCGGCCGACAAGCTCGGCTGGAAGATCGTCCCGGTCGCCTGCGAGCAGCCGCCGCGCTCGCAGCTCAAGATCGACGTGCTGAAGCAGGCCGTGGCGACCGCAGCGACTGCGATCGCCGGTCCCTAGGAGGAGGGTTTGGCGAAAGGCCGGCAGCGGCGAGAGGCCCTCGCCCTGCCCTGCGCTACTTCTTGAAGGCGCCTTTGAACTTCTTGAACGCGCCTTTGAGTTCGTCGGCCGCGTTGCTCAGCTTCTTGTCGGCCTGCTTGAGCTTCCCCGAGGACTGATCGGCCTGGCCCTTGCGGCGCTGCGCCTCGTCGCCCCGCAACGCGCCAGCGGCTTCTTCCACACGTCCCTTGATTTCGTCCACCTTGCCGCTGTCCGGCATTTCCGTCTCCCCTCTCGCTCTGGTTGTACGAACGCTCGCCGTCGTGCAGCACGAAAAGCGTCTTCACGCCTCACATCGTCGCCGTCGGCAGCGCGGGCTTCATCGGGGTGCTCCCGGAGCGTCGACGACGGGGGCGAGCGGAGGGCCGAGTCGCGGCTCAGCCTCCGCTCGCTCCTGCGCCCTTCGACTTAGCCGGCGAGCGGCTCGCCGGTCTCGAGCAGCGTCTTCAGGCCGCTGAGGACGAACATCCAGCCGGCACCGGACACGCTGGCCGCCGTCTTCGGCGCGCCCTCGAGCTGGTCGTGGACGACCGTCAGCTTGCAGACGGGCCCTTCCGAGGGCTCGATCTCCCAGGTCACGCGGCTGTGCTCCTCGAGTGCGGTCTCCTCGTCGTACAACGACCGCCACGTGTGGCGCAGCAGCCTGGGCGGGTCGGCTTCCTGCACGACGCCGTCGACCCAGAGCTGCGAGCGGTCGGGCGAGTACGAGTGGTACGGCGACCCCGGCTCGAAGGTCGAGTCGACGACGCTGCCGTGGAAGTAGCGGCTCGTGAACTCGGGCTTCGTGATCGCCTCCCAGATCTGCTCGGGCGTCGCGCGGATGAACACCTGGTAGACCTGGACGGTCGTCACGGTCTGTTCCATCGTTGTCATGCGGTTTCCTCCAGTTGCGTCTTGAGCTCCGCGAGCGCAGACACGCGGCGCTCCGTGTACTTGTCGATCCAGCGGTCGTGGATGAGCCGGATCGGCACGGGGTTCAGGTAGTGGAGCTTCTCCCGGCCCGACCGGCGGGCGACGACGAGGCCTGCGTCTTCGAGGACGCGCAGGTGCTTCATCACGCCGAAGCGCGTCATCTCCAGATCCGACTCGAGCTCGGTGAGCGTGCGGCCGTCGCGCTCGAAGAGCCGGTCGAGCAGGTGCCGGCGGGTCGGATCCGCCAGGGCCTTGAAGATGCGGTCGTCGTCCACGTGCGGAGAATAGGTGACCTTAAGGTCACCTGTCAAGCCTGCGAGAATGTGCCGGTGCCCCTCTACCTCACCGAGGAGGACGTCGCCGGGCTGCTCTCGCCTTGGGATGCTCTGGACGCGATCGAGGCGTGCTTCGCCCGCATGGCGGCGGGCGTCGTCGAGAACAGGCCGCGCTACCGCCTGCGGCTCGAGGCCGGCACCCTGGCCGTGATGGCGGCCGCCGACCTCGGGCTCGGCTACGCCGGCGCGAAGGTCTACGCCGGCTTTCGCGAAGGCGTGCGCTTCCAGGTGCTGCTCTTCCGCGCGGACGCGCCGGAGCTCGTCGCGGTGCTCGAGGCGGACCGGCTCGGGCAGCTGCGCACCGGCGCCGCCAGCGGGGTCGCCGCGCGGCACCTGGCCCGTGCCGGAGCGTCGAGCCTCGGCGTGATCGGCTGTGGATGGCAGGCCGACACCCAAGTCCAGTGCATCCGCGCCGCCCTGCCGGGGCTCGAGCGAGTCGTCGCCTACTGCCGCACGGAGCGGACGCTGCGAGAGTTCTGCGAGCGCCACGGCGCCGAGCCCGGCGAGAGCCACCGCGACGCGGCCGAGTGCGACGTCGTCGTGACCGTCACGAGTTCAGCAGACCCGGTGCTGCGCGGCGAGTGGCTGCGCGACGGCGCGCTCGTCTGCGCGGTCGGTGCGAACGACGGCCGGCGGCGCGAGCTCGACAACGTCGTGCTCGAGCGGGCGTCGTTCGTCTGCTGCGACTCGCTCGAAGACGCGCGGCTCGAGTCGGCCGACCTCGTGGAGCCGGTCGAGAGGGGCGTTCTGGACTGGCTCGAGGTGCACGAGCTGCAGGAGGTCGTCGCCGGCGAGACGAGCGGTCGCCAGTCGAACGACGACGTCGTCGTCTTCAAGTCGAACGGGCTCGCCGCTTGGGACGTCGCCGTCGCTGCGGCGGCCGTCGAGCGCGCGCGCGAGCGCGGCGTGGGGCGCGACCTCTGAGAGGTCGAATCAGAATGACGTCTGTGCCGTCTGGCCGCGCTGGGCGGCGCGATGCGGCGTCCTCGGTCGCGCCCGTAGCTTCAGCTACGAGCGCT
>JBEKEH010000154.1:0-6497 GCA_050013935.1 Gaiellaceae bacterium
AGCGCCCCTTCGCACGCGGCGACCTCGGCCCGCGCCGCGGCGAGGGCCGCACGAGCGAACCTCGCGTCGTGCGGCCCTGCCGTCACTGCCGCGGCGCAACTGGTGCCGACGGCGCGAAAGGTGGTGCGTTCGAGCCGCGCGCTCATCGCACCACCCCCGACGTCGACGTGGTCGCGTGCGTAGCCCCGACGGCGGTGGGCTGCACGACGACGAGCTGCTGCTTGCCGTTCGCGCCCTTGACGACCAGCGTTTGCGCGGCCGCTGCGGGCGCCGGCGACGCAGCCGGCGGGTGCGTCCAGGCGAGCACCGCGACGATCGCGAGCATCGCCCAGACAGAGAGGACGACGGCCCAGATGCGCTGCATCAGTCTCCCTCCTCCCAGTTCTGCTGCACGGGCTGTGCGGTTTGCACCACGGCTGCCGGCGCTGCCGCCGCCGTGTGCAAACGCGTGCTCGCCAGGCCGAGGATCGCGGCGCCTCCCGTGAGGACGGTTGCCGCCAGCACAGCGGAGAGCGTGAGCGCGTGACGAGTGTTCATGGTTGGTCTCCTGAGGTAGGGGATGCCCTCGTTCTACGACGCGGCGGGGAAGCTCGGGGCAAGCGCACCGCGAGGATTCGGCCGCGAAACGGCAAGGTTTGGTTAAGCGCGGCGCAGGCGAACGACGGCGTCGGTGCCGCCGCCCGGCGCAGCGGCCAGCTCGACCTCGCCCTCGTCCGCTTCGACGAGCCTGCGCACGATCGCGAGGCCCAGGCCGGAACCGCCCGGGCCTGCCCCTGCACGCCAGAAGCGGTCGAAGGCCCGGGCACGCTCCTCGGCCGTCATCCCCGGCCCCTCGTCGCGGACGTGCAGCTCGACCCACGGTGGCGCGGTCTCGGCGGAGACGGTGACCGCCGTCCCGCCCGGCGCGTGGTCGAGCGCGTTCGAGACGAGATTGTCGAGCACCTGTGCAAGGCGCTGCGATCCCACGAGCGCCGGAGCCGGGCCGCCGGCCGCCGCGACCAGCGAGAGCCCTCGCTCGTCGGCGAGCGGACGCCACGTGTCGACACGATCGCGCACGACTGCGGCCACGTCGACCTGCTCCGCCGGCGTCGTGCCGGCGTCGGCGCGCGCGAGCGCGAGCAGGCCCTCGACCATCTGGGCCAGACGGTCGACCTCGCGCAGGGCCGCGTCGAGGTTGCTCCGCCCCGGCCCGTCGACGTCGCGCTCGAGCGTTTCGAGCCGGAGGCGCAGCGCGGTCAGCGGCGTGCGTAGCTCGTGGGAGGCGTCGGCGACGAACTCCTGTTGCGAGCGGAGCAGCTGCTCGAGCTTCGCAACGGTCTCGTTGAAGACGGCGGCGAGCGAGCGAACCTCCGGCGGCCCCTCACGCTCCGGCGCGCGGGCGTCGAGCTTCCCCTCGCCGACCGCCGACGCCGCCTGCTCCAGCCCGCGCAGAGGACCGGTGACGAACCGCGCCAGCCGGACGCCGACAAGTGCGGCGGCTGCGAGGACGATCGACGCGATCGCAGCCAGCAGCAGCCAGTAGTGGAGGATGCGCGCGTCGACCGACGTCATCGGATACGTGATGCGAACGGCGCCGCTCACGACTCCGCCCGAACCGACAGGCACCGCGACGTACAGCAGATACGTGTGCAGCGTGGCCGACCACCGCGTACCGGAGGCGACCTTGTCCTTCAGCGCCGCCGCAACCTCCGGCCGAGAGACAAAGCTCTCGGTACCCGGTACACGCGCGCTCGTGTCGACGAGCGCGTATCCGCGCGTATCGACGATCACGACCCGCGTACCGGCGGAGCTCGCGTAGCTGTACGCGAGCCGCGCCACATTGACGAGCTGTGCGTGATTGCTCGACTGCACCGCGTCTTCGGCGTACGAGGAGAGCACGCTCGCATCCCGCTCGACCTTCACCTCGATGTCCCGGCGCTCCGTGCGCTGGTTCTGCACGCCGAGAGGCACCTCCAGCGCAAGGAGCACGAACAGCGTGACTCCGAGGTAGCTGAGAAGAAGCCGTCGCGTCACGCCACGCGAAGTCTGAACCCGACGCCGCGCACGGTCTCGATCCAGCCGGGATCGCCGAGCTTGCGCCGGAGCGCAGCCACGTGCACGTCGATCGTCTTCGACGAGCCGTACCAGGTCGTCTCCCAGACCTCCTCGAGGAGCCGCCGGCGGCTGATCGCCGCGCCCGGGTCGCGTGCCAGCGTCGCGAGCAGCTCGAACTCCTTCGGCGTCAGGTCGAGCTCGCGTTCGTCGAGCGTGGCGCGGCGCGCGCGCTCGTCGATCTCGAGGCCGCCGACGCGCAGCGGCTCGTGAGGATGGCTGCGCGTGGACGTTCGGCGCGTGACTGCGCGAATGCGCGCGATCAGCTCGCGCAGGCCGAAGGGCTTGACGACGTAGTCGTCGGCACCGAGCTCGAGCCCGACGACGCGGTCGGCCTCCTCGCCGCGCGCGGTGACGACGATGATCGGCACGTCCGAGCGCTCGCGCAGCCGGCGGCAGACGTCGAGCCCGTCCACGTCCGGCAAGCGCAGGTCGAGCAGGACGAGGTCCGCCTCGGCGGCAGCCAGCGCCGCGGCGCCGGTCGCGGCGCGCTCGACGGCGAAGCCCTCGCGGCGGAGGCCGTCTGCGAGCGGCTCCGCGATCGCGTCCTCGTCCTCGACGAGCAAGATGCGCATGCCTCAATCGTCGCCGCACCGGACGGCAGCGACATCGGCACTTTGCCGAACCTTTACCACTGCCTTCCTGAACCCTGGCGATCCGCTCGCCCGCGCCTTACGCGGCGCCTCCTACCGTCGACTCATCGACCAGGAGGTTGCTCGGATGACGAAGGTGAACGTCGCGTTGATCGCCGGACTGCTCGCAGTCGCGGCCGTGCTCGGCACCGTCGCGGCAACCCGCACCGTCTCGCTCGGCGCTGCCGGCAGACACGCGACGAACGCGACGGTGGCGGCGCGCGCGAAGCAGCTCGACGCCTACGCAGCCTCGCTGCGACACGCACTCGCGCACAAGCCGCCCGCGCTCCCCGCGGTGCCGAAAGTTCCGGCCGCGCCTGCGGTCTCGCCGGCCACGCAGGCCCCTTCGCAGAGGATCGTCTACCAGCGCCCGCCGCCGATCGTGGTCGTCAAGCACACGCACCACGGCGACGACGGTTTCGAGCAGGCGGACGGCGCGGGCGGCGGAGGCGGCAATGACTAGCCACACGGGCCGGCTCTACGCGCTCGCGTTCGCGCTCGTCGCGTTCTTCCTCGCGTGGGCGGTCGTCGCAGCGCACCCGTGGACGACCGTCGCCCGCGACAAGCGCCTGCAGGCACTCGCTGCCCGCGAAGCGCAGCTGCGGCAGGAGGCGAAGCTCGTGAACCAGGTCGTCGCGCAACGCTGGGCCGTGTACCGGAGCGAGCTGCAGCTGCGCCGCGCGCAGATCGCCGCGGCGAAGACGCGCGCAACCCAGGCCGCCGCGTCCTACTCGGCGAGTGCCGCGCCTGCGTCGCCGTCCGTTCGCGTCGTGACGCTGCCACCGCTGACGATCACGAGGACGTCGTGATCGAGCGGCGCACCTTCCGCGCGATGGGCACCGAGATCGAGCTGCTCGTCGAGGCCGACGGCGCCGCGGGCGCACTCGAGGCGGCAGAGGGCGAGTTCCACCGGCTCGAGGCGCTGCTCTCCCGCTTCCGCGAGGACTCGGAGCTGTCGCGCCTGAACCGCGACGGGGCGCTCGCCGCCGGGCCCGACCTGCGCCGCGTCGTCGAGCTCGCACTGGCGGCACGCGAGCGCACCGGCGGCCGCTTCGACCCGACGGTGCACAACGCGCTCGTCGCCGCCGGCTACGACCGCACGTTCGAGGACATTGCCTCCGAGAGCCACGTCCGGTGCCAGGCACCGGACGTGGCTCTCGGAGACGCGCGCGTCGACGGCACGCGGATCGAGCTCGACCCGGGGGTCCGGCTCGATCTCGGCGGCATCGGCAAGGGCTATGCAGCCGAGCGTGCCGCGGAGATCCTCGCGACGGCGGGGCCGTGCCTTGTGAACGCCGGCGGCGACATCGCCGTCCGCGGCGGCCGCTGGCCCGTCGGCGTCGAGACGGCGGCGGAGCCGCTGACGCTCGAGCTCTCCCGCGGCGGGCTCGCGACGTCCGGCCGCGACCGGCGCCGCTGGCGGCGCAACGGCCGCGATCTCCACCACCTGATCGACCCGCGCACCGGCGAGCCCGCCGAGACCGACCTGCTGCGCGTCACCGTGATCGCGCCCGACGCGGTCGAGGCGGAGATCGCGGCGACGTCGCTCTTCCTCGCCGGCGCCGATCGCGCCGCGCGCGAGGCGGACGCCGCCGGTGTCGCGGCCGTCCTCGTCACGGGCGACGGCCGCACGATCTTCGCGGGAGGGTTGGCGCGAGCGGCGTGAAGACCACCGACCCGACCTTCTGGCTGCTCGCCCGCGCGAGCGGGCTCACCGCGTACCTGCTGCTGACCGGCTCCGTGCTGGCGGGGCTCGCCGTCAAGTCGCGCCCGTTCGGCCGCGCGGTAAAGACGGCGTCGGCGACGGACGTGCACCGCTTCCTCGCGCTGCTCGGCCTGGGAATGCTCGGCCTGCACGGCGTCGCGCTGACGCTCGACCGCACGGTGCACATGCCGCCGGCGGCGCTGCTCGTCCCCGGCGTGTCGCCGTACCGGCCGGCCTCGGTCGCGTACGGCGTGCTCGCGGCGGAACTGGCGGCGCTGATCTTCGTCTCGTTCGCCCTGCGCCGGCGCATCGGCATGCGCAACTGGCGGCGGCTGCACTGGGCGACGTACCTCGTCTTCCTCATGGGCACCGTCCACGGCCTCACGGCGGGCACCGACTCGTCGCAGCCGTGGGCCTTCGGCCTCTACCTCGGCGCGGTCGGCTCGGTCGCGTTCGCCACGGCGTGGCGCGCGCTCGCCCCGCCGCCGCGTCCCGTCCCGATTTCGACTGGAGGAACCCGTGTACAAGATCGTGATCGACCGCTCGCTCTGTAGCGGCTTCGGCGCGTGCGCCGAGCTGGCCCCCGAGATTTTCGAGGTCGACGGCGGCGGGCTCGTCTCGCTCCGCGTCGGCGGGAGCGACGACCCCGCCGTGCTCGACGCGGCGGCCGCCTGCCCGATGGGTGCGATCGAGATCGTCGAGGAGCAGGCGGCATGACCCCGCGCACCGTGGTGATCGTGGGCGCCGGCCTCGCCGGCGCCCGTGCCGCCGAGACGCTCCGAGCCGAGGGTTTCGACGGCCGCGTGCTCCTCGTCGGCGACGAGCCGGCGGCGCCGTACGAGCGTCCCGCGCTCTCGAAGGAGTTCCTCGCAGGCACGCGCGACGAGGAGTCGCTCCTGCTCCGGCCGCCGTCGTTCTGGGACAACCGCGCCATCGAGCTCCGGCTGGGGCAGCACGTCGTGGCCGCCGATCCCACGGCGCGCAGCGTGCGCACGCGTCGCGGCGTCGAACTCGCCTTCGACGCACTCGTGCTCGCCACGGGCGTGCGTCCGCGCCGGCTGCCGCTCGAGCTGCCTGCCGGCGTGCACGAGCTCCGCACGCTCGCCGACGCGCGCGCGCTGCGTAAGGAGCTCGTTCCCGGCGCGCACCTCCTCGTGATCGGCGGCGGCTTCGTCGGTGCAGAGGTCGCGTCGACGGCGTCGTCGCTCGGCGTTCACGTCACGATCGTCGAGGCCGCGCCCGCGCCGGTCGCACGGGTGCTCGGCCGGGAGGTCGGCCTGCTGCTCGCCGAGCGGTGGCGCGCGCACGGCGTCGACGTTCGCCTCGGCGTCGGCGTCGAGCCCGCGCGCGAGCTGCTGCCGGAGCGGCCGGCGAGGCACGTGTACCCGGCAGGCGACGTCGTCGGCCCCGGTCACTGGACGGCCGCCTCGCTCGACGGCGTCGCGGCCGCGCGTCGCATCCTCGGCCTACCGGTCGCCGGCCCACAGCCCCAGTACGTCTGGTCGGATCAGTTCGGGTTGCGCCTGCAGGTGGTCGGCACGCCCGGCCCGAACGACGCGTTCGAGCTCGACGGCGGCGGCGACTCGTTCGCGGTGCGCTATCTCGACGGCGACGGGCGCGTCCGGGCCGGGCTGCTCGCGAACCGTCCCGGCGAGGCTGCGGCGCTGCGTCGAACGCTCCTGGAGGACGCGCTAGCGTTGGCGGCATGACGCGCTCCCGGCTGCCGTCGCTCCTCCTCGGCGCGCTGCTCGTGGCCGCCGCCGCCGCGGCCGCGATCGCGCTCAACGTGCTCCTGCTCGGCCGCGCCTCCGCGCAGAACGACCCCGTCGGCCGCCTCGCACCCAGCACACACGTCCCCGCCGCGCCGGAGTGGACCGTCCGCCCGACGACGGGCCGAGTGGAGGACAGGGGCGCGGACGATTGAGCCTCTGGCCCCGGTGTACGCGACAGGCGAGCGGTCAACGACCCGGACGGACCGCGTAAGGCCGGAGCGAACGCGAGCGCAGCCCGCGTTCGCGGAGGCCGGATGCACGCGCGCGGGGACGCTTCAGCGCCACCGCGCGCGCCAC
>JBEKEH010000154.1:6506-12953 GCA_050013935.1 Gaiellaceae bacterium
GGGACCACGCGCTCACATCAGACAAGAGGCCGCGGGCTCCGCCCGCGGCCGCTCTGCGGAGCACAACATCACCCTGTGAGAAGTGCGCAGCACTTCTCACAGATTCGACCAGAAGAGTCCGACGCAGCCGGGCCCGGAGTGCGTGCCGATCACGGCGCCGAGCATCGTCTCGCACTCGATGGTCGCCTGCGGACGCAGGTCGCGCACCATCTTCACGAGCTCCGCGCTGCGCTCCGGCGCGTCGGCATGGGCGATCCCGACCCGCAGACCCGGTTCGTCGCGCGTCTGCGACTGGAGCACGTCCACGAACTCCTGGAACGCCTTCCGGTTTCCGCGCACGCGCTTCACCGGCACCACCTCGCCGTCGCTGATCGAGAGGATCGGCTTGACGTTCATCAGCTGCCCCGCGAACGCGCGCGCCCGCCCGATGCGCCCACCGCGGGAGAGGAACTCGAGCGTGTCGACCGTGAACAGCATTCCGTGCTCCCGGCGGTACGACTCGACGAGCGCGTTGACCTCTTCGTCCGTCGTGCCGCGTTCGAGCCGCCGCTGGATCGCCAGCCCGAGCATGGAAATCGCAGCCGACGCGGTCTCGGTGTCGATCATGCGCACGCGGCTGTCGCCGAGCATCTCGGCCGCGGTGCTTGCGCTCTGGAAGGTGCCGGAGAGCCTCGACGCGATGTGCAGCGAGAGGATCCGCTCGTACGAGCCGAGCTGCTCGTAGCAGGCGAGGAAGTCCGCCGGCGTCGGCTGCGACGTCGTCGGCAGCTCCGGCGCGGTGCGCAGCCGCTCGTAGAACTGCGACGCGGTGAGGTCGACGCCGTCGCGGAAGCTCTCCATGCCGAAGTTGACATACAGCGGCACGACGCGCCAATTGGGGATGTGCTCCGCCGCGTCGGGGAAGTCCGCCGTCGAGTCGAGCACGATCGCCGTGTTGTCGGCGGTGAGGTTCACGAGTAGGGAGCCGCGCGCCTGATCGCGTCGACGATCTCGTCCAGCTCCTGGTCCTTCGTCAGGCAGGCGGTCGCGCCCGCCTGGTAGAGCGCTTCGATCTCGCGCGTGTTCGCCGAGGCTGTGAGGCAGACGACGGCGGTGTCCGGGCACGCCGCGCGCAAGGCGGACGTGGCCTGCACGCCGTCTAGGCCCGGCAGCCGGTAGTCCATCAGCACGACGTCGGGCTCGTACTCGAGGCAGGCGGGGACGGCCGCCGCGCCGTCGCCGACGGAGGCGACGACCTTGACGTCGCCGCGCATCCCGAGCAGGAGCTCGAGCGCCTCGCGGAAGACCTCGTTGTCCTCCACGAGGAGGATCCGGATCGGCCGCTCCATGGCCGTGCGGACTCTACTCGGCGGACAGGAGCAGGTGATAGTGGGGCTGGCCGCCCACGTGGACGTACACCTCCAGCTCCGGGTGCGCCGCCGCGATCCGCTCGAGCAGGCCGCCGAGCGGCTGCTCGTCGTCGCCGACGAGCAGCGTCAGGAGGTCGCACGGCCCCTCGAGCAGGCGCTCGACGACCGCCCAGGCAACCTCTTCGAAGCTCGTGCCGCCGGTGACCGGCTTCCCGGCCGCGAGCCCGAGCCACTCGCCCTTGCGGATCTCGACGCCTTCGAGCTGCACGTCCCGCGAGGCAGTCGTCACCTCGCCGGTCGCGACGGCGTCCACCGCCTCCTGCATCTCCTCGGCGTTCTCAGCCGAGCTGCGTGAGCCGTCGAAGGCGACCATCGCGGCGAGACCGGCCGGAATCGAGTCGGCGCCCACGACCTGCACCGGCCGGTCGGCGTTCGCCGCCGCGTGTTCGGCGGCGAGCAGGATGTTCGAGTTGTTCGGAAGGATGACCGCCTCGTCTGCGTCCAGCGACTGCACCGCGCGCAGCAGGTCCGCCGTGGACGGGTTCATCGTCTGGCCGCCCTCGACGATCTTGATCGGACCGAGGTCGCCGGCGAGGCTCTCGAACAACCGCCGGTTCCCGTCGCCCGCGACGACGGCGACGACCCCGGTCGTCGCGCGGTCGGTCGCCGCCTCCTGCTCCGGCACGGCGGCAAGGAGGCGCTCCTCGCGCCGGTGCGTCTGCTCGTGCATGTTCGCGATCTCGACGCCCTCGATCGTGCCGACGGCAGTGCCGAGCGCGAGCGCGGCACCGGGATCGTCGGTGTGCACGTGCACCTTGATCGCGCTCGGGTCGCCGACGACGAGCAGCGAGTCGCCGAGCTGCTCGAGCTGGTCCTCGAGCGTCTCTCGCTCGAGCCCCTCGCCCTCGATCAGGAAGACCGTGCAGTAGCGGTAGCGCGAGAGCTCCTGGTGGATCGCCTCGACGCCGAGGCGCTGCTCGCCGGCAGGCGGGGCCTCAGGCACGGGCTCGCCGCTGACCGCGGCCGCGACGCCGCGAACGAGCTCGAGCAGGCCGGCGCCGCCGGCGTCGACGACGCCCGCGTCCTTCAGCACCTGCAGCTGCTCCGGCGTGCGCGCCACGGCGAGCTCGCCGCGGCGGACAAGCTCGACGAGCAGGTCGCTGAGAGGCGGCCCGTCCACGACACGCGCCTCCGCCTCCTCGGCGAGCTCGCGGATCACCGAGAGCATCGTTCCCTCGACCGGCCGCCGCACCGCGCGATACGCCGCGTCGGTCGCACCGCGCAGCGCCTGTGCGGCGACCTGCGCGTCGATCGACGACGGGCCCGCCGTCTCGCCGAGCACGTCGGCAGCGCCGCGCACGATCTGCGAGAAGATCACACCCGAGTTGCCGCGGGCCCCCATCAGCGCGCCGCGCGCGACGTCGCGCGCCAGCGAATGCCGGCTCGCGGCCGACGTCTCGTCGACCGCGTCGGCGACGGCCCGCACCGTCATCGTGAGGTTCGTGCCCGTGTCGCCGTCCGGCACGGGGTAGACGTTGAGGTCGTCGATCCGCCGCCGGTTCGCCTCGAGCGACGCGAGCGCCGCGCCGACGACCTTCTGCAGCGCCTCGAGATCTCCGTTCAGGGTTCCGTTTCCGTTCATGCCGATCGCCGCACACCGTCGATGTGCACCTCGACGGCCCGTACCGGAAGGGCCGTCAGCCGGCCGACCTCGTAGGTGACACGGTTGCGGATCGTCGAGGCCACCTCGGCCAGGTTCAGACCGTACTCGACCACGACGTGCAGGTCGATGGTGACCCCGCCGTCGGGGTCGCGGGCAATCTGGATGCCCTGCTTCAGCCGCTCGCGCTTGCCGAGCAGCTTGCCGACCGGCCCCCGCGCGGCCATGCCGACGACCCCGTAGCACTCGCGGGCGGTCTCTCCCACGATGTGCGCGATCGCGGCGCTCGAGATCGAGATCCGGCCGAGCGGTGACTCGGGCGGCGACGAGAGCGCGTGCTCTGCCTCCACACCCGTATTGGACCATGCGACGGCTGTCGCGGTTGCACGCCCAGAGATTCGACCTCTCAGCCGCGGGCGAGCAGCAGCTGGGCCCAGTCCTCGCGGCGGACGATGTGCGCCTCGGCGAAACCGGCCTCGAGCGGCAGCCGCCCCAGCTCGGCGTCCGTGTAGAAGTGGCCGCGCGCCGGGAGCGAGCGGCGGCCGGGCGCGTCAGACTGCTTTTTGGACCTTGCCGGCTTTCAGGCAGCGCGTGCAGACGTAGGCACGCGTTGCGGTGCCGTCCAGGATCAGCCGGACGCGCTGGAGGTTCGGGTCGAAGCGCCGCTTCGTGGCGACCATCGAATGGCTCCGGTGGTTGCCGAAGCCGGGCTTCTTGCCGCAGATCGAGCAGACCTTGGACATCGGCGGGGCACTGTAGCGGAAGCCGCTACCTGGCCGTCTGGGCCGTCGCCCGCAGCTGCGTGAAGACGTCGGCCATCTCGAGTGCGGTGCGCACCGCCTCGGCGCCCTTGTCCACGCGGGCCAGCGCCTGCTCCAGCGTGTCCGTCGTCAGCACGCCGAAGGCGACGGGGACGCCGGTCTCGAGCGAGGCGAGCTGGAGCCCGGAGGCGGCCTCGCCGGCGACGTAGTCGAAGTGCGCCGTCTCGCCGCGGATCACGCAGCCGAGCGCGACGATGGCGGCGAAGCGGCGGGTCTTCGCGAGCGCCATCGCGCCGAGCGGCAGTTCGAACGCGCCGGGAACGGCCATCACCGTCACCAAGTCGCGGTCGATGCCCAGCCGGTCGAGCTCGGCGAGCGCCGACTCGAGCAGCCTGCTCGAGACGTCGCCGTTGAAGCGCGCGGCGACGACGCCGACGCCGCGGCGCGTACCGCGCGGCTCGCCCTCGAGCGCCTCGACGCCGTCCGGGATGTCGAGCTCGCCCGGCGCGTGCCCGGCCAGGCCGAGCTCCGGCCCGTCGTCGCCGACGAGCTCTTCGACGTCCGCCCGGTCCTCCTCCGGCACGACCTGCGCCGCAGGCGCAGCGAGGGCGGCCGGCTCCTCGTCACCGGTCTCCTCGTCGTCCTCGTACGCCGCAGCCTCACGCTCCTCCGCGTCGTCGTCGTCCCCGGAGAGGTCGGAGCGCTCTCCCGGCCAGTAGTCGCCTCTGCTCACTCGCCCTCCGGGTCGAACTTCAGCCCCTGGTGGTGGAGCCCGTGGCCGAGCTTATCCCGCTTGGTGGCCAGATACCGGCGGTTCTCGTCGTTGGGCGGCATCTCGATCGGCACCTGCTCGGTCACCTGGAGCCCGAAGGCCTGCAGGCCGGACACCTTCTTCGGGTTGTTCGTGAGCAGCCGGATCGTGGAGAGGCCGAGGTCGGCGAGGATCTGGTTGCCGATCCCCCACTCCCGCTCGTCGGCGGCAAAGCCGAGCGCGAGATTCGCGTCGACCGTGTCGAGGCCGTCCTCCTGCAGCTCATACGCCTTGAGCTTGTTCAGCAGGCCGACGCCGCGGCCCTCCTGCGCCATGTAGAGCAGGACGCCGCACGGCTCGGCCGCGATCAGCCGCATCGCCGCGTCGAGCTGCTCGCCGCAGTCGCAGCGCAGCGAGTGGAACACGTCGCCGGTGAGGCACTCGGAGTGCACCCGCACGAGCACGTTCTGCGCACCGTCGACGTCGCCGCTGACGAGCGCGACGTGGTGCCTGCCGGTGAGCGTCTCGCGGAACAGCACCGCCGAGAACTCGCCGTACGCGGTCGGCAGGCGCACGGTCACATCTCGCTCGACGAGCTTCTCGTGCCCGCGACGGTGCTCGATCAGGTCGGCGACCGTGACGAGCTTCAGCCCGTGCCGCCGGCAGAACTCGACGAGGTCGGGGACGCGGGCCATCGTCCCGTCGTCCTTCATCACCTCGCAGACGACGCCTGCGGAGTTGAGGCCGGCGAGCCGCGCGAGGTCGACCGCGGCCTCGGTCTGGCCTGCGCGCTGGAGGACGCCGCCCGGGCGGGCGCGCAGCGGGAAGACGTGGCCCGGCTGGACGATGTCCTGCGGGCCCTTCGCGGGGTCGATCGCGACCTGGATCGTGCGCGCGCGGTCGTGCGCGGAGATGCCGGTGGAGATGCCCTCGCGCGCCTCGATCGAGACGGTGAAGGCGGTGCCGTACGGCGTCTCGTTGCGCTCGGTCATCATCCGCAGCCCGAGCTCGTCGCAGCGCTCGCCGGTGAGGCAGAGGCAGATCAGGCCGCGGCCCTCCTTGGCCATGAACGTGATCGCCTCCGGCGTTGCAAACTGGGCCGCGATCGTCAGGTCGCCCTCGTTCTCGCGGTCGGCAGCGTCGACGACGACGACCATCTTCCCGCGCCGGATCTCCTCGATCGCCTCCTCGACGGTGGCGAACGGGCTGGGCTCGGGGACGGGGACGGGCGCGACGCTCATGGATTCATGGTAGAGGCAGGGAGGAGCCGCTCCACGTACTTGGCGAGCACGTCGGCCTCGAGGTTCACCTCGGCGCCCGGCGCGAGCGCGCCGAGCGTCGTCACCGCGAGCGTGTGCGGGATGAGCGCGACGGCGAAGCCCACGTCGTCGAGCGCGGCGACCGTCAGCGACGTGCCGTCGACCGCGATCGAGCCCTTCTCGACGCAGTAGCGGAGGACGTCCGCGGGGGCGTCGACCCAGATGCGACTGCCGCCGCCTTCCGGCTCGACCGAGCGGACGTGGCCGACGCCGTCCACGTGACCCTGCATCAGGTGGCCGCCGAGCGGCTCGCCGGCGCGCAGCGCCGGCTCGACGTTCACCTCGTCGCCCGCGGCGAGACCGCCGAGCGCCGTGCGGCTCAGCGTCTCCGGCACCGCGTCGAAGGCGAGCTCGCCCTCGCGGACCTCGACGACGGTCAGGCAGACGCCGCCGACGGCGACCGAGTCGCCGACCGCGACCGCCGGGGCGGTCTGCGGCGCCTCGATGCGGAGCCGCACGCCGCCGGCGCCGCCGTCGACGCCGGCCACCCGGCCGCGCTCGCGGACGATTCCTGTGAACATCGCCACAAGGCTAGCGTGTGGGTTTCCCGCAGCCGGTTCCGGGCAGCCCGGTACAGACGCTCAGCGCCCCCGGGCGCATGCTGGAG
>JBEKEH010000155.1:0-8757 GCA_050013935.1 Gaiellaceae bacterium
TGATGATCAGCTCGAACGTCGACCAGCCGACGTTCTGGGCCACGTTGAGCACGCTCGGCGCGTACGAGCCCCTGCGCCCCAGCGGCGCGCGCAGCAGCACCATGCCGGGGACGCGGGCGTCCGCTCCGATCAGCGCGGCGAGGCCGAGGAGCGCGTTCCCTGCGACCGCCCCGACGACGATCGCGAGCAAAGCGGTGCGCAGCGAGAGCGCTGGAACGAGCAGCGCACCGATCACGATCACGAGGAGCGAGACCGAGAGGTTCCCCCAGAGCAGCGTCGAGTCGAGGCCGCTCAGCACGCGCAGACGCTCCGGGACGGGCTCGATGCCCCAACTCGGCGTCCTCTCGCTCACGCTCCTCCCTTCGCCGGCATTACCCGGATCAGGTTCGGCGGGTGTGATCTCAGCCGCGCGAACGGCACCCCGGTGCTCCGAGCGTAGCGAACGCCGCCGTCAGTGACTTAGAGGTAGCCCTCCTCGAAGAAGCGGCCCTCGTGCGCCATCGCCTCCTCCCGGCTCAGGCCCGCCTCCGAGTGCGGCGTGGCGCCGATCGCGTCGGCGTAGCGGTCGATCAGGTTGAACGCCGCAGCCACGTAGATCGCATCGCGCAAGGCGTCGCGCGACACGCCAGCGGCGAGGGCGCGCGAGGCGTCGAGCTCGTCGGGCGACTCCGTCATCGCCTCGAGGAAGCGCAGCGTCTCCCGCAGCCGCTCGTCGATCGGCGCGGTCTCGTAGTCGTCGAGCACCGCGTCGACCAGAGCGGCATCGCCGAAGGCGTACGACGCGACCGCGCCGTGCGACTCCGTTCAGAAGGGACACTGGTTGCGCGCCGAGACGAACGCGGCGAACAGCTCGCGCTCGGCCTCCGTCCACGGCGAGGGGCCGAGAGCCTTGCGCATCGACGTCAGGCGAGCAGGCGCCGCAGCACGAACGGGAGGATGCCGCCGTGCCGGAGGTAGTCGCGCTCGCGCGGCGTGTCGAGCCGCACGCGCGCGCGGAACTCCTTGCCGTCCGCCCGCACGGTCACCTCGCTCGCCTCGCCGTTGTCGACGCCGGTGATCGAGAACTCCTCGCGCCCGGTGAGTCCGAGCGACTCGCGGTCCTCGCCCGGCATGAACTGCAGCGGCAGCACACCCATCATCAAAAGGTTGGAGCGGTGAATCCGCTCGTACGACTCCGCGATCGCGGCGCGCACGCCGAGCAGGTTCGGCCCCTTCGCCGCCCAGTCGCGTGACGAGCCGGAGCCGTACTCCTTGCCGGCGATGACGATCGTCGGCACGCCCTCGGCGCGGTAGCGCATCGCCGCGTCGTAGATCGTCGTCTCCTCGCCGTCCGGCAGGTGCACGGTCCACGTGCCCTCCGAGCCGGGGACGAGTTGGTTGCGCAGACGCACGTTGGCGAACGTGCCGCGCACCATCACCTCGTGGTTGCCGCGCCGCGAGCCGTACGAGTTGAACTCGCGCCCCGCGACGCCGTGCTCGAGCAGGTACGTGCCGGCGGGCGAGTCGGGACGGATCGCGCCGGCCGGCGAGATGTGGTCGGTCGTAACCGAGTCGCCGAGCATGACGAGGCAGCGTGCGCCGGCGATGTCGTCAACTCTCCCCGGCTCCGCCGTCATCCCGTCGAAATAGGGCGGCTTACGGACATACGTGGAAGCGTCATCCCAGGCATAGAGATTCCCGGAGGGAATCTTAAGTTGACGCCAGCGCTCATCGCCGCTGTAGACGTCCGCGTACGTGCGCGTGAACATCTCGCCCTCGACCGAGCCGGCGATCGTGCGGTCGATCTCCTCGCGGCTCGGCCAGATGTCGCGCAGGTAGACGTCGTTGCCGGCCTCGTCCTGGCCGAGCGGCTCGCCGATCAGGTCGACGTCCATCCGGCCGGCGAGCGCGTACGCGACGACGAGCGGCGGCGATGCGAGGTAGTTCGCCTTCACGTCGCCGTGGATGCGCGCCTCGAAGTTGCGGTTGCCGGAGAGGACGGCGCAGACGACGAGGCCGCCGTCGTTCACGGCGGCGGCGATCGGCTCCGGCAGCGGCCCGGAGTTCCCGATGCACGTCGTGCAGCCGTAGCCGACGAGGTTGAAGCCGAGCTCGTCGAGGTACGTGTCGAGGCCGGCGCGCCGGTAGTACTCGGTGACGACCTTCGACCCCGGTGCGAGCGACGACTTCACCCACGGCTTGCGCTTCAACCCGCGCTCGACGGCCTTCTTCGCCAGCAGGCCGGCGCCGATCATCACCGACGGGTTCGACGTGTTCGTGCAGGAGGTGATCGCCGCGATCACGACCGAGCCGTGCTCGAGCGAGTAGTCCTCGCCGCGCACCGGCACACGCTTCTTCTCGACGGTCGCCGTGTGGGCGGGCACGGCGTCCGCGTCGGCGGCGCCGTCCCCCGTAGGCGGGTCGCTCGCCGGGAAGCTGTCGGCAACCTCCTTGTCGTAGGTGCCGTTGCCGTAGTCGACGCCGAAGCTGCCGAGGGAGTCGATGAACGCCTCCTTCGCGGATGCGAGCGGGACGCGGTCCTGCGGCCGGCGCGGCCCGGCGAGCGACGGCTCGACGTCGCCCAGGTCGAGCTCGACCACCTGCGAGTACGTCGGGTGCTCGTGGGGCTCGTGCCACAGGAGGTTCTCCTTGCAGTACGCCTCGACGAGCGCGACGCGCTCCGCCGGCCGCCCCGTCAGCCGCAGGTACTCGAGCGTGACCTCGTCGACGGGGAAGAAGCCGCACGTCGCGCCGTACTCGGGGCTCATGTTCCCGAGCGTCGCGCGGTCGGCCAGCGCCAGGGAGGGGACACCCGGCCCGAAGTACTCGACGAGCTTCCCGACGACGCCCGTTCTGCGCAGGATCTCGGTCACCGTCAGCACGAGGTCGGTCGCGGTCGCCCCTTCGCCGAGCGAGCCTGTGAGCCGGAAGCCGACGACCTGGGGCACGAGCATCGACAGCGCCTCGCCGAGCATCGCCGCCTCCGCCTCGATGCCGCCCACGCCCCAGCCGAGCACGCCCAGCCCGTTCACCATCGTCGTGTGCGAATCGGTGCCGACGAGCGTGTCGGGGAAGGCGACGCCGTCCCGGGACTCGACCACGCGCGCGAGATACTCGAGGTTCACCTGATGGCAGATGCCGGTGTTCGGCGGCACGACCTTGAAGTTGTCGAACGCGCTCTGCCCCCAGCGCAGGAAGGCGTAGCGCTCCCGGTTGCGCTCGAACTCGAGCTCGACGTTGCGCCCGATCGCGAGCCGCGTCGCGAACTCGTCGACCTGCACGGAGTGGTCGATCACCAGCTCCGCGGGGATGAGCGGGTTGATCCTCGCCGGGTCGCCGCCCTGCTCGTGCATCGCCTCGCGCATCGCCGCGAGGTCGACGATCGCGGGCACCCCGGTGAAGTCCTGCAGGAGCACGCGCGCGGGCGTGAACGAGATCTCACGGGAGGGCTCGTCCGTCGCGACCCAGCCGGCGACCGCCTCGATCTCGGCGTCGGTGCCGTTCCGGAGCACGTTCTCGAGCAGGATCCGCAGCGTGTACGGGAGCCGCACGACGTCCCAGCGGGCCTGGAGCGCGTCGAGCCGGTAGATCGAGTAGCTCTCCCCGCCGACCCGCAGCTGCCCAGGCTCCGCCATCCCTCGATTCAAGCAGACGGCGGAGGCCCGTCGGACGTGCTTCGATTAAGGGGTCATGCGCACGCTCGTCGCCGTCGTCGCCGCGCTTGCCCTCGCCCTCGCCGGCACTGCCGCCGCTGCGCCGCCGGACGTGAGCAAGGCGCTGCTCACGCCGAGCCAGGTGGGGGTTGCCTACCTGCTGCTGCAGCGCACCGACGGCCACGGCCTCGGGACGCGCACGCTCGACCTCTGCGGCACCAGCAACTACCCGAGCGAGAAGCTCCGCACGGCACGCATCCAGGTGGACTACGGGCGGAACGGCAGCACGCTCACGCTCTCGAACGAGGTCGTCGCGTACAAGCCGGGCGGCGCCGCGCAGGCGATGCGCGAGGTGATCGACCACGCGACGAATTGCCCGCACACGGCGATCTCGCCCGGCGTCCAGGGGCTGCCGCCGCTCACCTTCCAGATCACGCGGCTGAAGGCCGGCCGCCTGCTCAACGGCTACCTCGCCGTGAAGGTCCGGGTCACCGGCACGGTCAAGGGCAAGAAGGTCGACCAGATCTCCTACGCGGTCTACCAACGGCTCGGCAACGTGCTCTCCGGCGTGTACAGCAACGGGCCCGCGACCCCGCAGCAGATGGCGTTCTGCCTGCACGCGGCGGAGCAGAGCGCGCGCAACCTGCGCCGCCTCCAGGCCCCCAGCGGGCCGACCGTGTAAGCAGACGCCGATCTTGTTCCGCTCCTTCCATCTCCGTTTGATCGTCGCCGACTTCGAAGACGAGTAGCGGCCGCCGCTCGAGATCGATCGGCGCGCGCGCCATCAGCGCGCCCGCACCGGCAGCGGCACCGGCGACACGCCGGCGTCACGAGCAAACGCCGGGCCGGTGAGCACCGAAAGCGCCACCAGCGCCCCCCAGACCGCGGCTGCGCCGCCGACATGCAGGCTCGTGAGGATCTCATCTGCCCGCCCTGCCCCACCGACAAGCACGAGCGCGATGCCGAAGCCGATCTGGACGAGCACTGCCAGGAACGGCAGCGTTCCGGCCAGCCGCGGCCCCCTGCCGCGCCGGGCGAGCACGAGCAGGGCGAGAGCGAGACCCGCAACCGTGTAGGCGAGCATGCGGTGGGTCACCTGGAGACCGGCCTCGGCGCCGCCGGCTGCGAAACCGCCGTTACAGGCGGGCCATTGCTTGCCGCAGGCCGTCCCGGCATCGGTGGCCACCACGGCGGCTCCGACCGAGACGAGCGCGAGGGCGGCACCTGTCGCCCCCCGGGCCAGACGGACGAATCCGGGTGACGCGGCCGTGCGGGAGCGGCGAAAGCTCGCAGCCGCCGCCACCACGAGCATCGCCAGGAACAGCATCCCGACGACGAAATGGAACGCGACCACCCATCCGGGCAGATCGAGCCAGACGGCGACCGCGCCCAGCAGAGCCTGGAGGGGCACGAGCACGACGGCCGTCAGCGCCGGCCAGACGACGTCGGGCCGGGAACGGTAGCCCCGCCACGCCCAGACCGCGAGCGCGACGACGAGCACGATCACGAGCGCCACCACCGCCCGGTGGCTGTACTCGATCGCGGAGGCGCGGGTGTCGAGCGGGACCGCAGCGCCGGTGCAGAGCGGCCAATGGGGACAGCCGAGGCCCGACGCGGTGGCGCGCAGTGGCGGCACGGCGATCTTCACGTTCCCCGCGACGCCGATCAAGTGCCCCGGCGCGGCGCAGAAGATCATGTACCTCGCCGACGACGCCTTCCGCCGCAACGGGGTGCGCGAGCGCTCGCGGATCGTCTTCGTCTCGGCGGGTACGCGGATCTTCGCCGTCGACAAGTACGCGCGCACGCTCGAGCGCGTCCTCGCCCGCAAAGGGATCGAGACGCTCTTCCGCCACGAGCTCGTCGGCCTGCGCTCCGGCGCACGCGAAGCGCTCGTGCGAAACCTCGAGAGCGGCGAGGAGCTCACCCTGGGCTACGACCTGCTGCACGTGGCGCCGCCGCAGAGCGCACCCGACGTCGTCAAGCAGAGCCCGCTCGCCGGCCCGGCCGGCTGGGTCGAGGTCGACCGCGCCACCCTCCAGCATGTGCGCTTCCCGCACGTCTTCTCGCTCGGCGACGCGAGCAGCCTGCCCACCTCGAAGACCGGCGCCGCCGTCCGGGCACAAGCGCCCGTCCTCGTCGAGAACCTGCTCGCCTTCCTCGACGGCAAACCGCTGCCGTGCCGCTACGACGGCTACACCGCCTGCCCACTCGTTACCGGCTACGGCAAGCTCGTGCTCGCCGAGTTCGACTACGACGGCACCCCACGCGAGACCTTCCCCTTCGACCAGTCGAAGGAGCGCTACAGCATGTACCAGCTGAAACGCTACGGCCTGCCCCTCCTCTACTGGCACGGCATGCTGCACGGCCGCGCCTGACGCCGGCCGGGAGGCAGGAGCCCTGCCCCGGAAGTGACCGTAGTTTCCCGTGCAGGGATCGGGGTGCGTCCAGACGCGCGATTGCGCGTCGTGTTCGAGGCTTCTTCGATGGCGCCGGTGCGCTCCGGGAATCCGTCGTCGGTTCGCTATCCGGCGGTCTGGCGGCTGGGTAAGGGTGCGATTGTGGCCGGGGAGGTGGAGCTCGGCGATGCCGGGTTGCGCCTCGCTGGTCGCTCAGAAACGGGCCTAAGCGAGCACAGCGCCGGCTATGGCGAGATCCGACAGGTCCGCGTTGCTCGCGGCGCCGAGGAGCGGCTGAACGGGCGGCCGACACTGCTGCTCGACCTCGATCAGGGCCAGGCGCTCGAGATGGCCGAGCTGCTCGCCGAGCTGACCGCGACCGCGGGCGAGCGCGAACAGATCCTTGTCGTTGTCCCGCTGCGGCGTGGCAGCGCTGGGCGGGCGAAGGAGCTGCTCGCGGCAGGGCCTCCCTTCGAGCCGGCGGAGTTCGAGCTCGACCAACACGAGGTGTTCGTCGGCGAACGAGAGGCCGTGTTCGTCTTTCGCGGCAGGGGCGCCCGCGAGGCGCTCCAACAGGCCGCCGGCGAGCCGGAGCTGTGGCGGGCCGGGCTCGCCTGGCGAGGCCTGCTCGAAGGGCGACCACGCATGATCGAACGCGCCTACCACTGGTCGCGCCCGCTCTAGCTGTAGTTCCTGACGAGGTTGTTCAGCCTTGTGGCGGGCGGCTGTTTGCCGAGGGAGCCGTGTGGTCGTCGGTAGTTGTATCGCTCGAGGAAGGCTGGTAGGGCGGCTGTGCGTTCGGTGGAGCTGCCGTAGACGCGGTTGTAGGCCCATTCGTTGAGCAGGGTTTGGATGAAGCGCTCCGCCTTGCCGTTGGTCTGTGGCCTGCGGGGCCGGATCCGCAGGTGGTGGAGCCCGAGCTCGCGCAGGGCGGCGCTGTAGGCGTGAGCGACATAGCAGGAGCCGTTGTCGGTCATGACTGACCGCACCCGTACGCCGCGTTCGGCGAACCAGGCGACAGCGCGCCGGAGAAACGCGATCGCGCAGGCGGCGGTGAGATCGTCGAGGACTTCGGCGTAGGCGAGCCGGGAGTAGTCGTCGACGATCACGTGAACGTACTCCCAGCCGGCGACCCCGGTCAGTCGTCCCTGCCAGCGTGTCCGCTTCTGGCTTGCGCGGCTGTCGAGGACGCGGTGGCCGGCGCCTCGGACGCGGCCGAGCTTCTTGATGTCGACGTGCACGAGTTCGCCCGGGTGGCGCCGCTCGTAGCGGTTGGGCGGCTCGGGTGGCGTCAGCCGGGAGCGTTTGCCGAGCCCGATCCGCTTCAGCCACAGCGACACCGTCGAGAGCGGGATCGCCAACACCTCCGCGATCTCGGCCGCCGTCATCCGCAGCCGACGCAGCACCTCGATCATCTGCACCCGCTGCTGCGGCAGCCTCGACGGGCTCCGCCGCGGCCGCGACGAGCGATCCAGCAGCTCTCGATCCCCGGCGCGGAAACGAGCGACCCACTTCGCCGCCGTCCGCACGCTGCAACCGGCAGCCTCCGCCGCCTGCTGCAGCGTCCAACCCTCAACCAGCACCCGCCGACAGATCAACCGACGACTGCTCGGACAGGTCCTATGGTTAGCGTGCAGATTCATCCGGTGCCCTCCTCTGGAGCTGGTGGCTTCGACACCCCCAGCCTCCAGAGAGGCCCGGATGAACAACCTGCTTAGGAACTACATCTAGCTCGTCTGAAGCTCGCGCGCGATTACGGCGTGGCGCACTCGAATCTCAGCCGCTATTTCGCGCGGCCGGTTGTCGTCAAGCAGGTCAAGCAGGCGGAGCAGTTGCACTCCCTCCCGGACGGCTCGGCCCGGCCTGTCGCGTTTTGCGGGAACTGCGACAGGCAGAGCGGACGACCAGCTCAGCTGCTTAGCCCACCAGGAACGCACCAGGCGCTGCGAGCGACACGCCCCGCGAAGCGGCGCGTGACCTTCGGGCGGCGCGACCGGCGGGCGTCGCGCGGATCCTCCACGAGGATCACCCGCGCATACTCGAGCAGCTCGAGCGGGCGGGCGTCACGCTGCGCGGGTGAGCCGGCGCGCTTCGGCGAGGCTCTCCCGGTCGATCCGGCGCAGCCCGAGCTCCGCTGCGAGGATGCGCGCTCGCTCGTACTCGTCGCGGTCGACCCGCCGGTCGATCTCCTCGTAGTGTCCTCGACCGACGCGTGCGGCGGGGCGGTACTGCGCCATCAGGTTGACGTAGGTGCCGCAGCCGAGCCGCTCGGCGACGAAGTGGAGGATCGCTTCGGTCTCCTCGAGCAGGCCGGGCAGGACGAGGTGGCGGAGCAGGAGGCCGCGCCGGGCGAGGCCGCGCTCGTCGACGACGAGGTCGCCGACTTGGCGGTGCATTTCCGCGATTGCCTCCCGCGCGACCTCTCCGTAGTCGGCCCGCTTCAGGTACCGGCGGCAGCGCTCGGGCGACCAGAGCTTGAAGTCGGGCATGTAGACATCGACGATCCCATCCAGGAGCTCGAGGCAGGCGCGGTCGTCGTAGGCGCTCGTGTTGTAGACGATCGGCACGTCGAGGCCGTGCTCGACCGCCGCGGGCATCGCCTCGATGAGCTGGGGAACGACGTGCTCGGGCGTGACCCAGTTGACGTTGTGGCAGCCGAGCCGCTGCAGCGCGACCATGATCGCCGCGAGCCGTTCGGGTGGCGCCGTCTCGCCCCGCGTCTGCCAGGA